>CAYMHL010000195.1:0-4247 GCA_964390205.1 uncultured Marinobacterium sp. | reverse complement strand
ACTGCGCTGATCTTGCCGGAATGCTATGATCGGCGCTTTTCCGCTGCCCGGTAATGCCCGTGAACCTGATCCTGCTGTACACCTCCGACTTCATCGATCCGCACCGCGTTCGCATCAGTGACCGGCGCTTTGAGCACATGCGTCAGGTGCATCAGGCACAGGTCGGCGAGCAGTTCAGGGTGGGCGTACTCAACGGCTTGATGGGGCTCGGCGAGGTGATCCACATCGGTGACCACCAGGTGGAGTTGCAGGTGCGTTTTCATCAGGCCCCGCCCAAGCCGCTGCCGTTGCAGCTGATCATGGCCCTGCCGCGACCGAAAATGCTCAAGCGCACGCTGGAAACGGCGGCCACCCTGGGGGTCAAGGATCTCTGGCTGATCAACTCCTACCGCGTCGACAAGAGCTACTGGTCTACCCCCCTGCTGCACCCGGACAAAATCCGCGAACACCTGCTGCTCGGGCTGGAACAGGCCGGCGACACCCGCCTGCCGCGTGTGCATCTACGCAAACGCTTCAAACCCTTTGTAGAAGATGAGTTGCCCACACTGGCACGCAATACCCGTGCGCTGGTGGCCCACCCCTATGACGCCCAGCCCTGCCCCGCGCCAGTCAACGAAGCAACCACGTTGGCGATCGGCCCCGAGGGCGGCTTTATCGCCTACGAAGTCGAGAAACTGCGTGAAGCGGGACTGGACCCCATACATCTGGGGCCACGCATTCTGCGCGTGGAAACGGCTGTACCCGTGTTGCTGTCACGACTGTTTCCGTTATGAGACTGATTGCGCAGAAGCTGATCCAGCGCAAGATATAGCGCCGGTGAAGGGCACTATAATATTTTGCCCCAAGCAGAAAACAAGAATCATACTCAATACCATTGACACCGGAACCAAAACTGATAACAATTCGCATTAAGTTTTTACCCGCTTTTGACTCCGGGGCCTGATTGCCCCCATGCATTGGAGACAACGATGACCGCAAAAAAAGTACTACTGGCAGGTTTGGCTCTTTCCACTCTGGGCAGCGTTGCCCAGGCCGCAGACGAAGTGAACATCTACTCCTACCGTCAGGAGTTCCTGATCAAGCCTCTGCTGGAAGCCTTCACTGAAGAAACCGGCATCAAGGCCAACGTGATCTTTTCCAAGAGCGGTCTACTGGAACGCCTGGAACATGAAGGTGCCAACTCCCCTGCCGACGTCATCCTTACCTCCGATATCGGCCCGCTGCATGACGCCGTCGAACGCGACCTGGTCGCCACCATCGACAGCGACGTGATCGACGCCAACGTACCGGCACACTACCGCTCCAAGGAAGACAAGTGGGTGGGTCTGACGGCACGTTCGCGCATCATCTACGCCTCCAAGGATCGTGTCGAGCCGGGCGAAATCAAGCGTTATGAAGACCTGGCCGATCCGAAATGGGAAGGCCGCATCTGTACCCGCAGCGGCAAGCATTCCTACAACCTGTCCCTGATCGGTTCCATCATCGAACACGACGGTGCCGAGCAGGCCGAGCAGTGGCTGACAGCCGTGAAGAAAAACCTGGCGCAGCGTCCCCAGGGCAACGACCGCTCTCAGGTCAAGGCCGTGATGGAAGGCCAGTGTGACCTGGCGCTGGGCAACACCTACTACTACGGCAAGATGCTGACCAACGAGCAGGAGCCGGAACAGATCGCCTGGGCCAAGTCCGTGAACCTGGTGTTCCCGAACCAGGATGACCGTGGAGCCCACATGAGCATCTCCGGTGCGGCGCTGGCCAAGCACGCTCCCCACCCGGAAGCGGCCGTCAAGTTGATCGAGTTCCTCACCAGTGAAAAGGCCCAGCAGATGTATGCCGAGGTCAACTACGAGTTCCCGGTACGCCCGGGTATCGAGTGGTCCAGCCTGCTGAAGGAGCACATGGGCGAGTTCAAGGCTGACGAAGTCAACCTGGGTGATGTGGTCAAACACCGCGCCGAAGCCTCCCGTCTGGTGGATAAGGTCGGTTTCGACAACTGATTCATTGCACCGAATGAATCGACAGTCAGGCGCTGAAACGGTAGTCTTCCCGGCTACCGTTTTTGTGCACCCGAACATGTCATGACCGAAATCACCGCTACTGCTGCCGCTCCGCTGATCGATACCCGCAAGCCCCGCCGCTTCATGCCGGGCTGGTACACGGTTGCCTGGGGCAGCGCCCTGCTGGTGATGCTGCCGGTGCTGGCCGTGTTCTGGCTGGCGCTGTTCCCGAGCGAAAACATCTGGCCGCATCTGGTCGATACCATCCTGCCGGTGTATATCCAAACCACGCTGCTGCTGCTCGCCGGTGTGGGCAGTCTGTCAGTGATAATCGGCGTGGGTACCGCCTGGCTGGTCACCATGTGCAATTTCCCGGGGCGGCGCCTGTTCGAATGGGCACTGCTGCTGCCCTTTGCCATGCCCGCCTATCTCATCGCCTATCTCTACACCGACCTGCTGGAGTACGCCGGGCCGGTACAGGGGTTTCTGCGTGAGCTGTTCGGCTGGCAGACCGCGCGTGACTACTGGTTTCCGCAGATCCGTAGCCTGGGCGGCGCCATCAGCATGCTGACCCTGGTGCTTTACCCTTATGTGTATCTGCTCTCCCGCGCCAGCTTCCTCGAACAGTCGATGAGCATTCGCGACGCCAGCCGTATCTTCGGCTGCACACCGCTGCAGAGCTTTTATCGCGTATCCCTGCCCATCGCTCGCCCGGCCATCGCCGTCGGTCTGTCATTGGTGTCGATGGAAACGCTGAACGATTTCGGTACTGTCGACTACTTTGCCGTCAAGAGTCTGTCCGCCGGTATCTATGATGCCTGGCTGAATATGGGCAACCTGGGTGCGGCAGCACAGATCGCCACCCTGATGATGGTGTTCGTGATCATGCTGATCAGCCTGGAACGGATTGCACGTTCGCGGCAGAAGCAGTTCACCGCCAGTGACCGCTTCCGCAGCATCGACCGCTATTCGCTGTCGCCACTCAGGTCCTGGCTGGCAACCCTGGCCTGCGCCCTGCCGGTGGTGCTGGGCTTTCTGGTGCCCTTCCTGGTGCTGGGCAGCTACGCCCTGCCGCGCCTGGAGCAGTTTACCGAAGCGGACTTCCTGGCCCACGCCAGTCACAGTTTTACCCTGTCGGCACTGGCTGCGCTGCTGACCGTGGCGGTCGCCGTGATTCTGGCCTACAGCAAGCGGCTGTATCCGACGTTTAAATCCCTGGCCATGGCCAGCCGACTGAGCAGTCTGGGCTATGCCCTGCCCGGTGCGGTGCTGGCGATTGGGGTGATCATTCCCCTGGCCACCTTCGACAACAGCATCGATGCCTTCATGCGTGAGCATTTCGGCTTCGGTACCGGCCTGCTGCTCAGCGGCACGCCTTTCGCCATTGTCTTTGCCTACTGTGTGCGCTTTCTGGCGGTCTCTTCAGGCAGCGTGGAAGCCTCCCTGGGCAAGGTCACCCCAAGCATGGACATGGCCTCCCGCTCGCTGGGCCTGAACCCGCTGCAGACGCTGCGTCGAGTTCACCTGCCACTGATCCGCGGCGGCCTGCTGACGGCACTGCTGGTGGTGTTTGTGGACGCGATGAAGGAATTGCCGGCCACACTGATTCTGCGACCGTTCAACTACGATACTCTGGCCACCTACGTGTACCAGTATGCGTCGGATGAGATGCTGGAAACCAGCGCCCTGGCGGCACTGCTGATCGTACTGGTGGGCATAGTGCCGGTAATCCTGCTTAGCCGCACCATCACCTCGACGCGCAAGGGCAGCTAAACGCCCGCTTCGTTTGAACGCCGGGCGATTTCAGCGTCGGATGGCGACGTAGATGCCATCCAGACGCATGCAGACCTGATCCTGACACACCACTTCAACCACCAGTGCCAGCTTACCCTTGCCGCGTTCACGGACACGCTCGGCCAGCGCCTCGGCGGCTGCAGTATCAGCCAATTCGACACGGGTCACAAAATCAGCCGTCACCGGTTTGAGGTATTTAAGATGGCTGTCGGCGATGACCACATCGCACTCCAGCCCCCGCTCTTTCAAGCAAAGCGTGGTCAAACACCAGCCCGCTACCGTCGCGATGGCGGCTTGAGAGCCACCGAACCCCGTGCCCTTGTCGTTCACGTTGGGTGCCAATGGCGCAGGGATTTCCAGCGACCTGCCATCCCAGCTCAGACAATCGATACCCAAGTGTTCCAACAGCGGGATTTGGGTCTTGAGCCAGCTCAGAAAGTTGGACGTATCGATCAGCAT
>CAYMHL010000194.1:0-4259 GCA_964390205.1 uncultured Marinobacterium sp. | reverse complement strand
TACATGCATCACGCCCCCTACCGCATGGGTAAGCCTGCCTGGATGCGTACAGGACTCACAATGCGTTAATGTTCCTCACCCAGGCCACCCACCTGTATCATTGACAAAGGCACCCTGAACAAACCTCACAGCCCAGGCACCTTGGAAATCACCACCTTAATGAACTTTACCGTTAATAATTTCCGAGATGCCCTACCTTTTATTTAGTTCCCATTCATACGGCCTGTGTTTACTGGAATAAGAACTTTTTCAATATCTCCCAGCCCGGTGTGAAAACCACTGGGAAACAACGGTTGTGGGGTATATCTGCGAATATTGCAAGGAACTCCGTCAACCCGGCCATAGACAGAGATTTTCCGCATTTTTGAAAAGTCTGATTGGCGGAGAAAAGACCTTCCAGGTGGTAAAAGATTACCATATAAGCGTAACAAAAAACCGGGATGTCATCTTCTACCAGGTGGATGCGGAAGACTGCTGCCGCATCGTCGGGTGGTTTGGCAGACTCCCCTTTTGGCCCCTACCGGTGGCTCGTCTTTGTTCCGGTCCCTTGTCGTTCTCTATCGGGTAGCCCGGTCAGTCTGTTCGCTCGACTTCCGCAGTCTTACCTTTCTTTTGAGACTCTTTCTGGTCGTTAATAAAATTCCACCATCTTGATTATAGTTCATTGCTACAGTTGCTTAAAGCATTTTGCCTGTGCGCTCTGTAGCAGCCTCTACGCACACCTAATCCTGTACACAACGTACAGATCTCCCGTCGTACTTGCCGAGGCCGTCAGCTTTTATGGTGGGGAGTATATAGTTCATCATCCGTATCCAGACTATCGTTGCACCGTTCTCTGTAGAACTCCACCACTCACTGCTGACACCAATGTTGCCGAATTGTTTATAACCACCGCCCTCTATATAATTGCCAGCCGGAAGGGCTGAGAAACCCGACTTGTTTCTATATCCTGGGTAATCAGTATTTCCTACTGCACCAGTATTATCTGAGTAATTCCATCCACTATCTGTAGCCATAGATTTGGCAATTTTTGGATAACCAAAGTCACCACCATCGCCAAGTGAACCGTCAAAATTATAACCGTTATCAGCTAAAAAAGTTTCTAATTCTATCCATTCGTCATTACTTGCTAAATGCCAGCCCGGCGGACATATTCCTTGAACACCGCTGGGTTTACTACTACTGCTTGCAGCCCCAGCCATAGCCGCCGGCCAGTTGTAGAGTACTCCATAGGTTTGGTAGTTTTCTGTGGCTTTGGCAGCAGCTATATCTGTGCCATAGTAATCGTAAACGTAATAATAGGGTTCCGTATTTGAACATGTTTCCGGACCTACAACACTAGGCAGATATGCCAGGTTTTCTGCCATCCATACTTGCTCTCCAATGGTCACCGTTTTATACACTTTGCTATCCCGGGAATCTGTAAGTGAACCGTATTCAATTGGTGTGTCGTTTAATGTGATAAATAATATTTGCTCTCCATAATCAGTTCCTTCGGAATTGGTGGCATAGGCTCTTACGTAGTATATGGTATTGGGTGAAAGACCGGATAAATTGCTTGTGAAATCTCCTACACCTGTACCATCCGTTGTCTTGGAATTTGCTACTGTGGGATTCTCAGACGTGCTCCAGCACATGCCACGGGCAGTCACTGATGATCCACCATCTGCAGCCACTGTCCCAAAACAGGACGCTGTTGTGGTGGTGATATTGTGCACTTGATCTGTGGTAACAGTAAGTATATTAACATAATTCTTATCCTGAACACAACGAACAGAAAATCCGTAGTTAGTGTCGGTGTAGCCATAGTCCCTGATAAACGAGTTGTAATCGGAGTTCATGCGTCGGCACCACGCTCTTGTAAGATACCCTCCGAGTTCGGTATTGGTAGAACTCCACCAAAAGCCGCTGGTACAAATGAAATTGAATCCCCCGTTAGAGCGGTAACCTCCCGGAAGGGCTGAGAAACCCGACTTGTTTCTATATTCTGGGTAGTCTGTATTTCCTACTGCCCCAGCTATATCTGAGTATGCCCATCCACTATCTGTTGCCATAGATTTGGCAATTTTTCCATTAACACCCCATTCTTCATGAGTGTTCCCAATTGAACCGTCATAATTAAAACTGTTATTAGCTAATAAAGTTGCTAATTCTGTCCATTCGTCATCACTTGGCAAATGCCATCCCGGCGGACATATTCCTTGAACACCGCTGGGATTACTACTGCTGCTTGCAGCCCCAGCCATAGCCGCCGGCCAGTTGTAGAGTACTCCATAGGTTTGGTAATTTTCTGTGGCTTTAGCGGCAGGTACATCTGTGCCGTCATAACCGTAAACGTAATTACGTTTTTCAGACCATGATGTTGATCCCGGGGGGACCACAGTGCGCAAATACGCCAGATTTTCTGCCATCCATACTTGCTCTCCAATGGTTACAGTTTTATACACTTTGCCATCCCGGGGATCTGTAAACGAACCGAATTCAGAGGGGATTGGCTTGTCGTATAATGTGGTAAATGATTTTTGCTCTCCATAAGCAGTTCCTTCAGAATTGGTGGCATAGGCTCTTACGTAGTATATGGTATTGGGTGAAAGACCGGATAAATTGCTTGTGAAATCTCCTACACCTGTACCATCCGTTGTCTTGGAATTTGCTACTGTGGGATTCTCAGACGTGCTCCAGCACATGCCACGGGCTGTTACAGGAGATCCACCCTCTGAAAGAACACTACTTGAGGAATACTCGACTGATGTAGGATTAATGTGGTTAAGTAACACCCCCGTGGTTATTATAGGTAGAATAACACCTTTTACACAACGGACAGAAAGCCCGGTGTCCTTGGAATCGAGGCTCTTGATTAGGGAGCTGCTAATGTCTACCAGGCTACAAAACCAGAAGAAGTCCCAATAATCATCATCGTACTTCGTAGAACCCCAAAAGAGGCCGCGGGTGCCAATTCTTACGAAGTTACCATCTCTACTGTTGTAACCACCCGGAAGGGCTGTAAAACCACTTTCGTTGGTGGCTCCCTCATTTGGGCTGGCCCAATGAGAGGTTCCAGTTTCTTTCATTTTGCCACCGGCAACTTCTTCTCCGCCCAGATAATCACTAAGTGTTGTCCATTCTGCATCACTGGGTAAATGCCAGCCTTCAGGGCAGGCTGTCATTGCGGCTGGCCAGTTGTAAAGTACTCCAAAGGTTTGGTAGTTTTCTGTGGTTTTGGCTTCATCTACGTCTGTCCCGTCATAATCATAAACGTAATAATAAGGTTCCTTATCCGAACCTATTGCCGGGCCTTCAACGCTGGGCAGATACGCCAGGTTTTCTGCCATCCAAACTTGTTCTCCAATGTTTATTGTTTTATACACTTGGCTATCTCGGGAATCTGTGAATGAATCGTTTGTTCGAAATGATTTCTGTTCCCCATAGGCCGTACCTTCTGAATTTGTTGCATAAGCCCTCACATAATAACTAGTATTTGGAGAAAGGCCAGTGATATTGCTGGTATAAGCTCCCAGGCCTGTACCATCTGTTGTCTTGGAATTTGACGTCGTTGGATTCTCGGATGTGCTCCAGCAGACACCTCGGGCTGTTACAGGAGATCCACCATCTGAAGTAACGCTCCCTGAATATTCCACTGTTGTAGAATTTATATAGATAATTACTCCCACCGTGGTCACTTTAGGTAGATTTACACCTTTCACACAACGAACAGAGAACCCGCCATGCCTTTCGTGATCGTTCCTGTCTACATAGCTAAAATCGTAACTCAGTTCCCGGTACCCCGCACTACTCGCATTGCCCTCTGTAGAATTCCACCATCGGTTGGCTCTTCTATAGTAGCGGAAGGAACCAAAGTCGTAGCGGTAGCCACCCGCAAGGGCTGAGAAACCCGACTTGTTTTTATATTCTGGATAGTCAGTATTTCCCACTGCACCAGGATTATCTGAGTATTCCCATCCACTATTTGAAGCCATAGATATGGCAATTTTATCTCTAACACCATGCTCACCACTTGCCCCAATTGATCCATCATAATTATGGTTATTATTCGCTAAATAAGTTTCCAATTGTGTCCATTCTTCATCGCTGGGTAAATGCCAGCCTTCAGGGCAGACTATCATTGCGGCCGGCCAGTTGTAGAGTACTCCATAGGTTTGGTAGTATTCTGTAGCTTTGGCTGCAGCTACATCTGTACCGTCGTAATTGAAAACGTAATAATAAGGTTCTGCACTAGATTCTGTTTCCGGACCAACCAC
>CAYMHL010000193.1:0-4291 GCA_964390205.1 uncultured Marinobacterium sp. | reverse complement strand
AATGATTGGATATAATGACGGCCGCAAAACTGCGAACGATGAAATAAAAATCAAACGCAGTAATTATGTGAAACCATCGGCAGTGTTAGTTCCAAAAGCGGCGATTGAATTTTTTAACCAATATTCGTTTTTTCTTACAGGGACCGAGCGTGATTATATTTTAAAAAATGTTAAAGCGATATTGATGAACGGTATTCAATACGGCGAAACAAGCGCGGAAGTTAATTATAAATTAGAGCAATTTTTTGATAAATACGAAGTGTTACAAAAAATGCCTGACGGAGAACTTGAACGAATTGAAGATATTCCGGGCAGGATTGAAACTATATCCAGAACAAATATATCAACGGCATTCAACGAGGGCAGATACGCAACATTTCAAGATGCCGATGTAAAAGAAATAATTCCAGCATATCAATATTCCGCGATACTTGATACAAGAGTAACTGATTTTTGCGAACGGCAAGATGGGCGTATCTATGCTGCTAACGACCCAATATGGACAACAATAAAACCACCGAATCATTTTAATTGTCGGTCAACTATTGTTCCTGTTTTTTCTGACGAGAAATATGAAGTATCAAAACATTTAGCTATCAACCCGGCGGGAGGATTTGGTGCTGTATAAATTTCTTGACAAGTAAGGTTTTTGTAACTATAATAAAAATGGAGGGCTAAATTATATGCCTTATAAAAATATTGACGAAGCAAAAGAAGCGAATTTCCCCATTGTTGCGGAAGACATCGAATTGTCTCTGATACAAATCAATCGGCTTGCTGAATTGTATGATGCTGTCAAAGATAATAAAGAAGTTGAAAATCCTATGGCGGTGGCGTGGACGCAATGGAAAAAAGAATATAAAAAAGAAAATGATAAATGGGTAAAAGTTGAACCGGAAGCGGTATTTGAAAAAGAGATATTCCGGGCCGGGACTTGGACTGATAATTCTGGTAAGACAAAAACCTATACTACCGCAGATATTGAAACAATGGTTGAGGCGTTTAATAATAAGGTTATGCCCGACGGAGTTCCATTAAAACTGGGGCATTCCAAAAATCAAAAACTTTTACAAGCGGACGGTTATCCTGCGGCTGGTTGGGTCAAAGAATTAAAAAAAATTGGTGATAGGTTAGTTGCGGTATTCTCCAATGTTCCAAAAAAAATAAGAGAATTTATTGAAAATAAATCTTATAGAAATGTATCGTGTGAATTGATACACGATTTCAACAAAGACGGTAAAATCTGGCCAAAAGTTTTAACAGCGGTTTCATTATTGGGCGAAGATATGCCTGCTGTTGAGGGTTTGGGCGATTTCAGGCAGTTGTTTTTTCAGTCCGCCGGAAACGAAATATTGTTTTTCAGTTCCGACGAAAAAGGCAATTTGTCTGAATATATTTTAAACGAGGAGGAAAAAAACGATATGGACGAACTCAAAGAGAAAGAGTTGAATGATAAAATTGTTGAGTTACAAAAAACAATTGCTTCGCAAACTGAACAGATTAGCGCATTTGAAAAATCTGTTAAAGAAGAAAAAGCGAAATTGAAAAAAAGCGAAATTGAAACAATGCTTTCGAAACTTAAATCGGAAGGCAAAGTTTCGCCTGTGTTATCTGAAAAAGTTGCTGTGATTTTAGAAGCAATTGAATCTGAACAGGTAGTAAAATTTTCAAAAGAAGGCAAAGACGAAGAAGTCAGTTTGTATTCTCTCGTCAAAGACTTTTTAGAAAATCTGCCTGTGAATCCGATGTTTGTTTCGGCGACAACCGGCACTCAAAAAACAGATGATAAATTTGCTGGATTTGTTGAAAAAGACATAAGCGAATTTGGAACTGTTGAAAGTCAAAAACTTTTATTCCTTGCGAAAAAGAAACAGTCAGAAAATAAAGAACTTGATTTTTCTGCCGCTTTGTCGTCAGTGAAAAAAGAAAATCCGGAACTTGATATATAATTTTATAGGAGGTAAAACAGTATGGCTATTGAAAACATAATCCAAACATTTCCGTTTATCGCGGGTGCGAATTTGTCGGCGACAGATTATCGGTTTGTAAAAGTAAACAGCACGGCACAGGAAGTAGAAGATGCAGGAACCGGAGAATTGGCTATTGGTGTGAGGCGCAATTCGCCGAAAGAGGGTGAAGCTGTTGAGGTCGTTTCCGTCGGTAATATTGCTAAATTGACTGCTGGGTCAGGTGGTTGGTCTGCGGGCAATTATCTTAAATCAGACTCGGCCGGTGCCGGAGTTGTAGCTTCTGCCGATAAGGAAATTGTTAATGCTATTGCTCTGACAGATTGTGCCGCTGACGCTGTTGGTTCAGTGCTTGTAACAATATTCACAATTTCTGCGAGTTAAAAAGTTTTTTAATAAAAATTAAAATTTAAGGAGGATAATTATGTCTAATAAAGGAGAACTTCATATCGACGCCGCTTTAACAAATGTGGCGCTTGGTCATAAAAACGATGAATTGATTGCTGATTTAATTTTGCCAACAGTTCCTGTTGCGAAACAATCAGACAAAATTTATAAATTTGGAAAGGACAGTTGGAGATTGGAGAGTGATATAAGAGCACCTGGAACGGTGAGTAACAGAATAAAATCATATTCGGTAACGAGCGATACTTATTATTGCGACAATCACGCTGTCCACGATAAAGTGCCTGTGGAAGATTTGGCAAACGCTGACCCAGCTATCGATCCGATGGTTGCTACAACGGAGGGATTAGTTCAAAATCAAAAACTCCGACGGGAATATGTAGTAGCGAGCGAATTGTTTAATACAGCGAATTTTGCCGGATATACCTCCGCTCTTGCGGCAGCTGACAGGTGGTCTCCGTCAAATTACGCTGCTTCTTCGCCGGTTGAAGATATTGATTTGGCGAAAGAAAGCGTGAGACAAAACAGAGGTATAAGCGCGAACACAATCGTCGTCGGGGCGAGTGTGTGGAACGCTTTGAAAAGACATCCTGAGTTACTTGCGAAAGCGGGTATTGGATATATCAAAGGGAGCGCATTAACAACCGAACAAGCGGCCGATGTTTTGGAAGTTGAAAGAATTCTCGTCGGTAAAGCGGTTTATGATTCCGCCGCTGAAGGGGCGGATTTTTCTTCGGCCGACATATGGGGAAAATATTGTCTCGTGTGTTATGTTCCTCCGAAAGCCGGGTTGCGTGTGCCGTCGCTTGGCTATTCTTTGAGGTGGCAGGTCGGGGCGAACGGTTATCAGGTATACAGGGAACTGCCGTCGATATTGAATGGACACTCGCATATAATCGAAGTGATGAGTTATTACGATGATGTCGTTATCGACGCTGGATATGGGTATCTCTACAGCACGGTAATTGACTAATTACGAGGAGGAAATAAATTTATGAAAAAGATAATATTATTTTTATTTGCCGCTTTGCTATTAGCGACAAAATTATCGGCTGGCAGTGTTACAATACAGCAATGGTTATATCGTTTGCCTGCTGATAATAAATTGTATCTTGATACTAACAAATATTTAGTTGCGGATGCAACTAATTATTGTATCAATTTATCGACGAGAGTAAATGTCCCGTCGGTATCTGTTAGTGGTTATGATATTGCCGAGCAATTTGCCCTCGTCGCAACTGATACAACTACATTGCGGACTGATTTAAACGCTGTTAAGGTTGACACTGGCACGCTTGGAACTTCTGTAACTAACCTTGAAGAGCAGGACTTGACGATTGGTGTAGACACAGGGACTATAGCCGGAGACCAAGCGCAAATTAAGATTGATACCGGGACACTCTCTGATACTATTTCGGATTTAGCTTTTGATGTCCAAATGGATACAATTGCGTTAAAAAGCTATATTGATAATAATTTTAACGAGAAAATTGCTTTTGAAACTGTTACTGATAGTTCAACTTTAACAATATCAAGTAATTGTATTGTTATATGTGATATAGCGGAAGTAACAACCGGAACTTGGACACTACTTCTGCCGATTGCCACAGAACCGGCCGATGTGGGGAAAGAGTTCGAAATCAAAAATATGTCCGATGCTGACCAGTTTATTTCAATAGATGCCGGAGCGAAAACTATTGACGGTGGCGCAAGCACATATTGCCTTGACCCACTCAATACTGTTTTGCGTATTGCTCTAAAATCTGATTACAACTGGATAATTTTAGGGAAGTATACGCCGTAGTTGGGAATTGATATTATTGCTTTTGTGCGGATAGGTTTTGAGATTAAACCCTTTTTCCATGTCCGCACAGAGCAGTAGTATAAAAACGGAGGTCAAACACAATGAAAATATGTTT
>CAYMHL010000192.1:2417-4360 GCA_964390205.1 uncultured Marinobacterium sp. | reverse complement strand
CGAATACGGGCCCTCATGCGCATACTTCAGATCCGTTTCAAGAACCTCAACTCCCTGGCTGGCGAATGGCAGATCGACCTGACCGATCCGGCCTATACGGCCGACGGCATTTTCGCCATCACCGGTCCCACCGGCGCGGGCAAATCCACCCTGTTGGATGCCATCTGTCTGGCCCTGTATGGACGCACACCGCGACAGGACCGGGTCAACGCCAGTCAAAACGAGGTGATGTCGCGTCAGACCGGCGAGTGTTTTGCCGAAGTAGTGTTCGAAACGCCTCAAGGGCGCTGGTGCTGCCACTGGAGTCAGCACCGCAGCCGCAAGAAGGCCGATGGGTCCCTACAGCAACCCAAACATGAGGTCTCGGAAGCGGACAGCGGCAAGGTGCTGGTGACCAAGCTCAAGGATGTGGCGGAGACGGTTGAGCGGCTGACCGGCATGGATTTTGACCGCTTTACCCGTTCCATGTTGTTGGCTCAGGGGGGCTTTGCCGCTTTTTTGCAGGCCAATGCGGACGCCCGGGCACCGATTCTGGAGCAGATCACCGGTACGTCCATCTATTCCGATATCTCCATGGCCGTACATCAGCGCCGGGGCGAGGAGAGGCAGACGCTGGAGCAGCTTAAAGCGGCTCAGTCAGGTCTGCAGCTACTGGATGAAGAGGAAGAGGCGACCCTGAGTCGTGAGCTGGCCAGTCTCAACGAACAGGTTCACCAGCAGCAACAGCAGCTGGATCAACAGCAGAAACTGCTCAACTGGCGCCAGCAGCTGGACCATGAGAGCGATCAGCTGAAACAGCTGCAGCAGACCCAACAGCAGCATGATCAGTCTGTGCAGGATTTCGTCCCGCAACAGCAGCAGCTGGAACAGGCTCGCAGGGCCGATGCCCTGCGTCCGCAATATGAACCCCTGCGTCAGCGCCGTGGTGACTTGAACAGCGCACAAGAACGCCTGAACAGCCTGCAGGCGGAGCTGCCCGTGCTGGAGCAGGCGCAGCAGCAGGCCAATGCACAGCTGACGCAGGCGCAACAGCATCAGCAGCAGGCCCAGGCGGAGCTGGAGCGGCATCAGCCGCTGATCAGGCAGCTGCGCGAGCAAGATTATGCCATCGGTCTCAAGCGTCACGAACTGCAGCAGCTGCGCAGCCAGCTGCCGCCGGAACTGCTACAGGGGCCATCACCTGACCCGGCGCTGTTACAGGCCAGCATGCAGAAAACGAACGCGGATCTGGCGGGGGCCCTGAGCGGCAGCAGTCGAGAGGCGCTGCAGGCCCGACAGAACGAGGTGAAACGTCAGGGTGAACAACTTGGTGAGCTGAAGGGTCTGGTCGCCCAAAAGGATGAGCTCCAGCAGGAGCAGCAACAGCTAATGCAGGCACAGGCTGCCCTGACGCAGCAGGACGGCGATCTCGGTGAGCAGTTGGAGCAGCAGCGCAAACGGGTTGAAACCCTGCAGCGCGAACACCAGGATCTGCTCAAGATTCAGCGTTTGGCCGAGCGAATTGCCGATCTGGAGCAGCAGCGCCATGAACTGGAACCAGGCAAGCCCTGTCCCCTGTGTGGCTCCGAGGAGCACCCCTGGCGTATCGATCAGCCGCTGGAGTTGAGTGCCGAAACCGCACGGTTGCAACAGGTCGAGCAACAGCTTGGCGAGCAGCAAAAACAGTTACAGCAACTTGAAATCAGCCGCGCCAGGTTGGCCTCCCAACTACAAGGCCAGCAACAGCGTGCCCACGAGATAGCGCAAAAACTGGACAGGCTAGAGGCACCGGTCAGCACCTGTTTGCAGGCGCTGGCCTGGGACAGTTGTCCGACGTTAACTGATGTGAGCCAGGCACATCGTGCAGCCGGTGAGGAATGGAAGCGGCTGCAGCAGCAATTGAAGCGGATCGACACCCTCTATGCCGATCAGCAACGCCAGCGCGAAGAGCAACAGCGCCAGCA
>CAYMHL010000192.1:0-2317 GCA_964390205.1 uncultured Marinobacterium sp. | reverse complement strand
GCCGACTTCAGGGCCGCGCTTGAACAGAGTCGTTTTGCCGATGAGGCCGAGTTGCAGGCCGCGTTACTGCCCGCCGACCGCTTGCAGCTGCTGAGCCGGCAGGCCGAGGCGCTCAACGCCCGCAGTGCCGAGCTGAAAGCCCTGCGTGAACGCGGCGAACAGGCGCTGGCACTGCTGCAGCAACAGGCGTTGACCACAGCAAACGCCGAGCAGTTGAATACGCGGTTATACCAGCTCAAGCAGCAGCAAAAGCAGTTATTGCAACAGCAGGGTAGCCTGCAGCACGCGCTGGACGACAACCAGGCCAAAAAGCAGCAGTTTGGCGAGCAGCAACAGGCGATCGATGCCCAGCAGCGCGAGCTGGAGCGCTGGAATACACTGCACGAGCTGATCGGTTCTGCCGACGGCAAGAAGTTCCGCAACTTCGCTCAGGGGCTCACTTTTGAGTTGATGGTCGGCCATGCCAACCGTCAACTGCAGAAAATGTCGGACCGTTACCTGCTGGTACGCGATGCCGATCAGCCGCTGGAGCTGAACGTGATCGACAACTATCAGGCGGGCGAGATCCGCTCTACCAAGAATCTGTCCGGTGGCGAGAGCTTCCTGATCAGTCTGGCACTGGCACTGGGTCTGTCCGGCATGGCCAGCCGCAACGTCCGGGTCGACTCCCTGTTCCTGGATGAGGGCTTCGGTACGCTGGACGAAGATGCTCTGGAAACGGCGCTGGACACCCTGTCCGGGCTGCAGCAGGAGGGCAAACTGATCGGTGTTATCTCCCATGTGCAGGCGCTGAAAGATCGCATCGCTACCCGCATTGAAGTGCAGCCGGTGAGCGGTGGTCGCAGCCGCATCAACGGTCCCGGCTGTCGCGCACTGAGCTGATCGAACCGCCCGCTCTGCTGTCCGCCCGAGCCTTTCGCGGATCGGGTTTGTGAACTGGACTTGTCGACAGGTCCCTCTATGCTGAAGGCTGGATGGATCAGGGAGAGGGATGATGCGATCAAGCTGGCGAGACCTTTTTGCCGGGACGTTTGCCGGGACGTTATCCGGGAGGTTTGCCGATGGCCCTGCTGCCGAGTGTGCTAAGGTGCTGGCGCCCCTGCAACAGGCACTGGGGACAGGTGAGCAGACGCTTGCCCAGTGGCGTGGCCGTCAACCGCAGCTGGCACGTACACTGCAACAGTTGGAGTTGCCGGCCTGGCTGGTCTGTGAGCTGATCAGTGATCAGAATGATCAGATCTACCGCACCGCCATTGAACAGTCATTGACGGCGATGCGTGAGCAGGGCTGGGGGGAGCCTCCGGTCGCCTTTTGTGTGCTGGTCATGGGTTCAGGCGGGCGTCATGAGAGCCTGCTGCACCCGGATCAGGATAATGCACTGATTCTGGAAGATTATCCCCCCGAGCGCCATGCCGAAATCGACAGCTGGTTTCTGAATCTGGCGGAACGCTTTACCGCCATTCTTGATGACGCCGGGATTCCTTTCTGTCGCGGAGAGGTGATGGCCTCGCGCCCGCTCTGGCGCAAGCCGATCAGTGAATGGTGTGAGCAGATGCGCCTGTGGATGGGGACTCGGCGGGTGAAACTGGTGCAGCTGTGCAATATCCTGTTCGATTTCGCGCCTGCTTATGGCAACGTTGAGCTGGCCGAACGGCTGCGTAGCTGCATTCAGCAGCAGCGCCCTGACGCGGGGCTGTTTCTGCATGAAATGGCGGAGCTCTTCGATGAAGCACCGGTGGCGTTGGACCGCTTTGACCGTTTGCAGGGCGATGGCCGCGAGGCGCCGCATCCCGATGCGATCAATATCAAGCGTCAGGGCCTGCTGCCATTAACTGCAGCACTGCGCCTGTTGGCGCTGAAAACCGGCTGTCCCGAAGTGGCATCCCGTGTTCGTATCCACTGGCTGCAGCAGCAGGGTGCAATCAGCCGGGATATGGCCTGGCGGTTGAATCGCGCGTTTGAGCACCTGATGGCGCTGCTGCTGGACGCACAGCTGGCAACGGAATCCGCCGGTGGGCTACCGGATAACTGGCTGGACCTGACAACACTCTGTGATGCCGAGCGGCGCTTGCTGCAGTGGGATCTGCAGCAGATCAGGGCTTTTCAGCGTCATGCGAGGCAGATCAAATCATGACCGCGGCAGACAGTTACTTTTCATTGTAATGAGAATCCGTTTCATTTATATTCGATAAATAAGTGATATACATTCTCATATAAGGGTGATGAGTGGCATGATCATCTGTATCTGCAAGCGTGTCAGTGATCGAGAAATTCGGCGTCTGGTGGACGAGGGTGCCACTTCGCTGGCCGATATCCG
>CAYMHL010000191.1:0-4372 GCA_964390205.1 uncultured Marinobacterium sp. | reverse complement strand
TCCAGCTCGAACACGTTGCCGATCAGGTGGTATTCCTGCTGTTGAATGCTGCCGTGTTCGGCACCGGCATCCATCATGGCGACGATATCATCGGTGGTGACAATATCTTCGCGCTGGGTAGGCAGGCGCAGCAGGCGCAGAATCAGATTGGTGATGCCGTTGAACAGCAATACCAGTGGGGTCAGCAGCAGAGTCACCCAGCGCATGGGACGCACCAGCTGCATCGCCATGGTTTCCGGCAGAATCATGCCCAGACGCTTGGGCAGCAGGTCGGCAAACAGAATGAACAGCGAGGTGATGGTGATGAACGAGAGCGCGAAGCTGGCCTTGTCCAGCAGAGGGCCGTCATAGAACAGCTGCAGCAGCTGTTTCATGTAGGGGGTCAGGCTCTGTTCGCCGACGATGCCACCCAGAATGGCGATGGCGTTCAGCGCGATCTGGATCATGGCGAAGAAGGCGCCGGGCTGCTCCTGCAGGTTGAGTACCGCCAGGGCCTTCTCGTTGCCTTCCTCGGCCAGCACCCGCAGCTTGATCTTGCGGGCC
Source organism: uncultured Marinobacterium sp. (assembly GCA_964390205.1). Lineage (GTDB taxonomy): Bacteria > Pseudomonadota > Gammaproteobacteria > Pseudomonadales > Balneatricaceae > Marinobacterium. Next base: position 3,829 of record CAYMHL010000191.1, on the reverse strand, counting down.
GCCGCGATGGCGATTTCGGAGATCGCAAATACACCGCTGAACAGGATCAGCAGGAACAGTATCAATAACTCGCCAGGCATCATGGGCTCCGATCAGGCAGTGCAGGCTGGGGTTGTCAGACTATTCTGGCACTTTAGCGGCGCAACGGCACGCAGGATCATTCGCCCTTGAGCTGTTTGATCAGGGCTGCAGGCAACTCCTTCAGCGTCAGCGTTTCCGTCGAGGGATCGAAGGTGATCGATTTGCCCAAAGACTCGTTGCTGAAGCTGATGGAGACTTCCTTGGTGCGGCCGGTGTAACGGATATATTTCTTCAGACTGCTGCGGTCGGGGATGAACTCTTCCTGCAGTTCGGGCGCGCGTTCGGCAATGAAGTCATCCAGCGAGACTTCGGCCACGGAATCCACAGTGCCGGACAGTTCGCGGTAGTTGACGGTGGCGCCTTCCTTTGACTGCTCCATGCAGAACTCGGCCACTTCCTTCTGGTAGCGTTTGGCGTTCTCTTCGGGCATGGCATCGCTGTAATCCTGTACCAGACTCATGAAACGCTCGGTATCGGCCTGGGTATCCAGGGTATCGGTAAAGCCGAAAAAGCCCATCAGCGGCTGTTGCAGCGGGCGGTCGCCGAAGCCGAAGCTCAGGGTCAGGTAGCGCTTGCTGTCGGGGTTGCCCAGTTCATGCAGGTCGATACAGGCGCAGAGTCCGGTTTTGGCGAAATCGATATAACCGGTTTCCTGGAGGTCGTTGTCGGCATTGAGCAGCAGGCCATCCTTTTGCTTGAGCTGAGCAATCCACAGGCGGTGGGCTGCTTCCAGCTCCTCTTCGATAAACAGCCAGTGACCATCGGTTTCCAGGTCTTCCTGCTCCATCAGCATGGCCAGATGCTCGATCACCTTGGCCGAAAACCGGGTGAAGCTCAGGGTCTGCTCGCGCCAGTTCACCAGCAGCCCCTTGAACACCGTCGCTTCATCGGCAAAACGGCCGTAACGCTTGCTGGCGCGGCGGGTGAACAGTGGCTTGATTTCGGCCAGCAGACGATTGTTCAAGCCTTCACGGTCGAAAGGCGTCTCGCGCAGACTGAACGACTGCTCGCCGGTGCGGCGGGTGAGACGGTGGGCAATGGCGGCAGTGGCAGGCATGACTCTGGCTCCGAAAATGCGGCAAAGGGGCAATTATAACAGTCCTGACAGCGTTGCGTGTGGAGCGGGCGCAGCCCGGCCGGCTCAGTGGCTGCCGGGGGCGGTTACAAAGCGGTTGCGCCCCTGTTTTTTCGCCGTATACATCGCTTCATCGGCCATCTGTGTCAGGGTCGCGGCTGTTTCACCGTGGGTGGGGAAACAGGCGATGCCGATGGAGGCCCCGATATGAATCTGGTGCTCGTCGATGTGGAAGGGTTGGGTCAGATGCCGAATCAGTTTGCCGGCAATGACCTCCGCCTGCTCCGGTTGATCCAGCAGTCCGGTGAGGATGAGGAATTCGTCACCGCCGATGCGGCCGACCACGTCCTGATCGCGCAGGGCATGCTGCAGTCGCCTGGCTACGGATTCCAGCAGCTTGTCACCGATACCATGACCATAGGTATCATTGACCGGTTTGAACTGGTCCAGATCCAGAAACAGCAGGGCACAGTACTGTTTCTGCTCGATTGCCCGCTGCAGTTGCTGGCCGATGAGTCGGTTCAGGGTCGCCCGATTCGGCAGGCCGGTCAATGAATCCAGGCTGGCCAGGCGCTGCATGCGCTGCTCTTTTGCCTTGGTGTCAGTGATATCGTTGAAAATGTGAATCAGATGGCTGATGTGGCCGGCATCATCACGCACAACACTGATCGATTGCAGTGTAGGCAGCACATGGCCGCTGGTATGACGGTAGCCGATCTCGCCCTGCCAGGCGTCATCCTGCTCCAGGGCATGCAGTATGGCCTCAAGCCGTTGCGGTTGACTGTCCGGGTGGGCAAAAAGCTGGTCCAGTTCAATGCCGATCAGCTGCTCGTTGCGGTAGCCGGTAATCTCGCTGCAGGCGCGGTTGGCACGCTGAATCTCGAAATGATCGTTGGTGACGATGATGGCTTCCTGGGCATGTTCAAACACGCTGGCAGAGAGGCGCAGTTCGGTGGCGGAGTCCTCCAGTCGTTTGGTCTGCTGAGTGATGCGCATGACCAGCGGTTTCAGCGTATGACGGGTCAACATCAAGCCGCATAGCATCAGCAGCAGGATAATGCCGGTGGTGGTCAGCAGTTGCTGGTCGGCACTGGCATAGAGTTCGGATTCGGGCAGTTCGGCCACCAGTACCCAGTCCTCAAGCGCCAGCGGCACCAGCAGCAGGCGTCGGCCGTCCTGCTGCGGCAGCGTCAGGGGCATGCCGGCGAACCCCGCCAGTTGCACCTGATGGATATCCAGCAGGGTTTTCAGGTCGCCATCTGTCTCCAGTGATGCCAGAACTTCACCGCTGCTGGAAAGCTGGATCATGGCCAGACGGCTGCCTGCCCCCAGGGCCTCATGATCGGCCAGTAGCTTGAGCAGCGGCTGGCTGCTGAAAATCAGGGTATCCGTGCCCAGATAGCGGCCGCTGTCGTCACTGATGGTGGCAACGGCACGCACGGCAAATTCGTGGTCGGCCGTCACCGGGATGAGATCAACTCCGGACGTTGGGCGATGTTCAAGCGCGTGTTGCAGCGGTTCGCCCAGGCTGACGATGGGTTCATGATCGGGACCACAGCGGCGCATGAACAACAGTTCAGGCAGCTTGCTCATGGGGTCTTGCAATCTGGGACGGGTATAGGCCACCAGCTCATCAAAGGGCAGGTTGCCGTCAGCATAGGATTCAAGACGGCGGCGAATTTCGGTTCGGCTGGTGAACTGGCGGGCGATCGCATCATAGCCATCCAGTAGCCGATTGACCGACTCCGCCTGGGCCTGGAGGTGGCCGATTGCCGACTGTTCAAGATGCTCGCGTGCCGAGAAAAACATCGGCAGCGTACTGCTCAGGGCAACCAGCGTACCGGTCAGCAGAATGCCGGCCAGTGAAATGGAAATAATCAACTGCTGGCAGCGTTCAATCCTGCACTTTCTCAACGCGATGGCCTCCCGAGAACTTCGCCCGGCGCAAAGCCATTATTCTACGAGATAGGGAGGAAAAGGTCATTATTTCGAGACATATGCTTATACGATTATGCTCTTTGTTTTCCTTCATTGCGGCAGTATCGGCCAGTCGGCGGCATCGACCGTATCGGTCGCCAGCATTCGTGCCCGTCCTTGCCAGCGATCGATGAATGCACCTTCAGGGTCGTACTGCTGAGTCTGTTTTTCAATATTGAAATGGCGCTTGCCCCTGGGGTCGGCGCCCACACCGGCCAGATACTGCCAGTTGCCCCAGTTGCTGGCGACGTCATAGTCGATCAGCTCCTGTTCAAACCAGGCTGCGCCATAGCGCCAGTCCAGTTGCAGCTCGTTGACCAGACAGCTGGCGACAATCTGACGGCCACGATTGGAGATCCAGCCGGTCTGCTTCAGTTGATGCATGCAGGCATTGACCAGTGGCCAGGGGGTTGAGCCTTCACACCAGGATTTGAAGCGTTGCGGATAAAAACTGGTCAGCGTCGGTCGGGATTGAATGCCTTGCAGCCTGAACAGGTGGTGCTGGTGATGGCGCGCGTACCACTGGAAAAACTCGCGCCAGAGCAGTTCGAAGAAGATCCAGTAGGTGGAGTCGTTGGCACCTTCCTGCTGTTCATAGGCACGCAACCGCTGTACCACCCGGCGCGGCGATAAACTGCCCTGAGCCAGCCAGGGCGACAAGCGGGTGCCGTTTTCGAGCCCGTCCAGTTCGTTGCG
>CAYMHL010000190.1:0-4379 GCA_964390205.1 uncultured Marinobacterium sp. | reverse complement strand
GAGTGCAGGTCGTAACTTTGCCTAAGCTCGTTCAAACTCATCTGGCAAAGCTGCTACAAGTGGTTCAGAGGATGTACCAGCTGTACTGGTTGACCAGGTGTTGATCATGTTCCTGTGCGATGCGCATGCGATGCGTTGCCTCAGGTTCAGTTTGCAGCCCGTTGATTGATGTGTGTGTGAGCACTCTCCTTTTCCGAGTGAGCTTGATGTAAAGTCGGCTTGCAGCAGCACTTTATAATCGGAGGTCCCATGTCGAGCACACATGAATCCATTCATCAGTCGATGGAGGTAGATGCCAGTGTTTATAAAACGCTGCTGGAATCCACCAAGGCCATTCCCTGGAAAATTGACTGGAAAACGATGTGCTTCAGTTATATCGGCCCTCAGATTGAGCCCTTGCTGGGATGGAAACGGGACAGCTGGGTCAGTGTGCATGACTGGGCAGAGCGAATGCATCCGGAAGATCGCGACAGGGTCGTTAATTTCTGCGTTTCCCAATCACAGAGCGGGATCGATCATGAAGCAGACTATCGTGCGCTGATGGCATCCGGGGACTATGTCTGGATTCGTGATGTGGTGCATGTGGTGCGCGACGAAGCCGGTGAGGTCGAAGCCCTGATCGGTTTCATGTTCGATATCAGTGAGCGCAAGCGCACTGAACAGGAGTTGTTGAGGCTACAGCAGGAGCTGGAAGAGTTGTCGCTGCGTGACGGACTGACTGGCGTAGCCAACCGTCGCCGTTTGGATCGAGTGCTGGAACAGGAATGGGACAGCGCCGTACGCAATCGACAGCCGTTGTCCGTTGCCATTTTTGATATCGATTATTTCAAGCAGTACAACGACAGCTATGGCCATCTGCAGGGCGATGAATGCCTGAAACGGGTCGCTGAGCTGCTCCAGGGTGCCATCCGCAACCGTGACCTGGTGGCGCGTTTTGGTGGCGAGGAGTTTGTGTTGGTACTGCCACAGGCGCGGCTTGAAGACGCTGAAAAAGTGGTTACACGCTGCTATGCCCTGCTGGAGGAGGCGTGTATTGCACATGAGGCGTCACCCGTTGCCGAACGGCTGACGTTCAGCTGTGGCTTGGGCAGCATTGTTCCGGATTCGTCCGACAGTCTTGAGGGCTTCTTTCAAAAGGTTGACCAGGCGTTATATGAAGCCAAAAGTCTTGAGCGGAACAGGATTATTGTGGTGGGAGGGTTGTGATAAAAACCGGCATGTCCTCGGACATACCGGTTTTTGTGGATCCGTCGGTCAGTAACGCTCAGTGATCAGTCAACCAGCTCAGATTCCATGATCTGAACCGTCTGGATGTGACGGGCGGGGTTGTTGAAGCGTTCCTCCAGCATGGCCCAGCGTTCATTTGCCTGTGCCAGATTCTTCTCTTTCACGTGACCAAAGCCCTTGATCTCCAGTGGCACTGCAGCGATATCGATGGCGGTGCGCAGGTTGTCGGCATTCAGCTTGGCGATCAGCTGCTCGATCCGGTTGCGATATTCCACAATCAGCGCACGCTCCTGCTTGCGCTCTTCACTGTAGCCGAACACATCGAGTTTGGTGCCGCGCAGGCCTTTGAAGCGGCTCAGCAGCTTGAGGGCACCATACATCCAGGGACCGAACTCGCGCTTCTTCAGGTGGCCGGTTTGCGGATCACGCTTGGACAGCAGCGGCGGTGCCATGTGGAATTTCAGCTTGAAGTCGCCCTGGAACTGACGCTTGATGTTGGCCAGCCAGGCACCATCGGTATACAGGCGCGCCACTTCGTATTCGTCCTTGTACGCCATCAGCTTGTAGAGACCACGGGTAACCGCTTCGGTCAGCGCGGTGCTGTCCGGCTGCACAGCGGTTTCGGCCTTGCGTACCTTCTCAACCAGTTCGCGGAAGCTCGCGGCGTACTTCTCGTCCTGATAGGCGATCAGGTCACGTTCGCGACGGTCGATCATCTGATCCACGGTTTCGGACAGGATGCGCCATTCCGGCGTCGGGAAGCCCTGTTCCATCAGCTTTTCGATCTGCTGGGGTTTGTGTGCCATCAAGCGGCCCAGCTTGAATGCGCGCAGGTTGTAGGCCACGGCCACGCCGTTTTTCTCGATCGCCGCTTCCAGTGATGCCAGTTTGACCGGCAGCCAGCCCATCTGACAGGCATAGCCCAGCAGCATGATGTTGGCACCAATGGTGTCGCCGGTCAGGCGCAGGGCCACGTCGGTGGAGTCGAAGAAGTGAGCGTTGCCCTGGCCGGTGAAACGCTCCAGCGCTTCACGCATGGCATCCACCGGAATATGGAAATCGCCATCGCGGGTAAAGGCACCGGTTACGGTTTCGTGCTCGTTGACCACCGCCTGGGTCACACCACGGCGCAGACGGGAGAGACCTTCGTTGCTGGCGCTGGTGACAATATCGGCACCGATCAGCAGATTGGCCTTGCCGCGGGACAGACGTGTAGCGTTAAGCTCATCGACGGAGTCGGCGATTTTCAGGTGGCAGTACACCGCGCCGAATTTCTGCGCCATACCGGTCAGGTCCAGTACCTGGGAGGCCTTGCCTTCGGACTGAGCGGCATCACCCATCAGCGAGGAGATGGTAACCACACCGGTACCGCCGATACCGCATACCAGCGCACCGAAGACGTCGTCAGACTCGACCACTTTCGGTTGCGGCAGGTCAGCGAAGATGTCTTCGGCAATCTCGATGCCTTTGCCCTTGGCCATTTCGCCGCCTTCAATGGTGACGAAGCTCGGGCAGAAGCCTTTGACGCAGGAGAAGTCCTTGTTGCAGGCCGACTGGTCGATGACGCGCTTGCGGCCCAGTTCGGTTTCCAGCGGCTGTACCGACAGACAGTTGGAGGCCTGGCCGCAATCACCACAGCCTTCGCACAGACGATAATTGATGTAGGCGCGTTTGGACGGATCGTCTGCCTGGCCGCTCTTGCGGCGACGGCGCAGCTCGGTGGCGCAGGTCTGTTCGTAGACCAGGATGGTGACGCCCTCGGTCGCCTCCAGTTCCTTTTGTACCTGCATCAGGTCATCACGATGATACAGGTCGGTGCCGGCGGCAAAACGGCTCTTGTCGAACTTGCTCGGATCGGCGCTGACCACAACGATACGTGCGGCACCTTCCGCCTTCATCTCATGGGTGATCGCCTCGACGCTCAGCGGGCCGTCGTGGGACTGGCCACCGGTCATGGCCACGGCATCGTTGAACAGAATCTTGTAGGTGATATTGACGCCGGACGCGATCGCCTGGCGGATCGCCACGGAGCCAGAGTGGTAGTAGGTACCATCACCCAGGTTGACGAAGGCATGTTTCTGGTCGACGAAGGGCGCGGCACCGGCCCAGGTCGCGCCCTCGCCACCCATCTGGGTGTAGCTGACGCCGTCGCGTTCCATCAGATGCACCAGATAATGACAGCCGATGCCGATCAGCTGATTGGCACCTTCAGGCACCTTGGTGGAGCTGTTGTGCGGACAGCCGGAGCAGAAGTAGGGAGTGCGGTCGACGTTTTCACGCGGCACCGCGATTTCGGTATCGGTCTGGTCCAGCACCGCCAGCCACTGCTGCATGGACTCTGTGGTGTGGTGTTTGGCAAACCAGTTGCCCAGCACACGGGCGATCATGGACGGGGTCAGCTCGCCGTTGGAGGGCAGCTGTTCCTTGCCGTCGAAATCGCGTTTGCCCATCACGCGCGGGCGCTGATCGGCGGGCAGGTCGTAGAGCACATCCTTGAGCTGGGTTTCCAGGAAGGGGCGCGATTCTTCCAGCACGATCAGTTCGTCGACGCTGGAGGCAAATTCGCGCACCAGACTCTCTTCCAGCGGCCAGGTACAGGCGACCTTGAACACCGCCAGACCCAGTTCGTTGCGCTGCTGCTCGTCAATGCCCAGATCTTCAAGTGCTTCCAGCGTATCCAGGTAGCTCTTGCCGGCAGAGACAATACCCAGGCGGCGCTTGCTGGCGTCGTGGGTGACCTTGTTCAGTTTGTTGGCGCGGACGAACGCTTTCACTGCCGGGATGCGCGCATTGGCCATGCGGTAGTCCTGATCCACGGATTTGTCCGGCCAGCGGATATGCACGCCACATTCCGGAATTTCAAAATCAGTGGGCATCACGGTATGGGTGCGTGCCGGGTCCACATCGACCATGTACCAGGATTCGGCGATATCGGATACCGATTTGACCGCCACCCAGACGCCGGCATAACGGGACAGCTGATAGCCGATCAGGCCGTAGTCATAGATATCCTGTACCGAGGACGCATGAAATACCGGGATGCACAGACCGGAGAGGACATATTCACTCTGCTGCTGGATACTGGAGGAGCGGCTCATGGGGTCATCACCGACCGCCATCACCACGCCACCGTTTTTGTGCGTGCCCCAGAG
>CAYMHL010000189.1:0-4433 GCA_964390205.1 uncultured Marinobacterium sp. | reverse complement strand
GGAAAACTGAACCGGCATTCAGTCAATGCTTGAGCTATTTATATGGGAGCACGACAGAAGTCAAGAGAAAAAATTATGGGAATGATCAGCGGAAGTGATAGGAACAATAAATCGGTTTGCCGTTTCCCTTCCGGCAACGCGTACCAAAAAGCAGGGGGAGCGCCATGGCTCCCCCTGCTTTTTTTCTGGTTGGTCGGTTTGGAATGCTGTCCCGGCCGGCAGCGGTTCACGGCCCGAAACAGGCGTCCGGACGGTCGAACTCCCGCCAGCGCATGCGGCCGGATTTGTAGGTCTCTGTCGGCAAGTTCTCCTGGGTGATCTCGATGATCTCACCCGTGCTGGTCTGGACAAAGGCCTTGACCCCTGACTCCCCCTTGCCCACGAACAGGCTCGGGGTGGTGGTCAGGCCGCGCCCCAAGGTGAGTTTATTGCGGACATAGGTTTCGAATTCGATGCCCTGGTTGCCGAACACCCGCTTGGACCAGGAGGTGCCGGTCTTGTAGTACACGGCGTACAGGGACGATTCGCCCTCCGCCTTGCACACGTCGTTGTAGGGCTGGTAGGTGGTGAAGGTCACCAAGCCGCCGAGCAGGGTGGCCTGGCCGACGTTCCGCTCCCTGTTCTCGTAGGGGAAGAAATCCCGGTACCAGCCGTCGACGCAGTTGTCCGCCCCGGCGCTGGCGGTCGTGTCGTCGGTCGAGGCGGTGCAGCTGCCCCGGCCGGCGATGTAGGTTTCCAGGTCATTCAGGGTCGGCGCGCTCTTGGTTGCAAGCGTACCGGGCAGACAGGATTTGCCGGTCCCCGGCTCGCCGGTTTCATCGTCCCGGCAGGCCAGTTTGGCGGTCTTCTCCTCGACCATGATCGGGTCGACCTTGAGCAGCCCCCGGCCGGGGCCCGTCGACGAGCTTCTCGCGACCTCGCCCCAGGTAAGTTTGCGGTAGAGTTTGCCATCGACGGACGAGGCATCCATCGGCTCCTTGATGCCGTAGAAACTCTGCTGGGCGATGTCGGCCTTGTCCAGGGCGTCGAAGAACCGGCCCGTGCCGAAATACACCCAATAGTTGTACCTGTCCGTTCCGAGCGAGGCCGCGGCGGTGACCGGTTGCGGGATGGTCCCAACCGTAGTGCCGCTCAGGTCCAGCAGTGGTTTGATCTTCCACACATCCGGCCTGAACACCTCATCGGTGCCGACCTGGTGGCCGTTCTCATTCATGACCAGCCGATACATGCCGCCGCCGCCACCCTGCCAGAGACCGTCGGTCTTCGGGTTCTCCTCGACCGTGCCGAAATAGACCGCGTCGGAGACGAACTGGCCGCTTGCGCTCGGGTTGATGTCGACATCGATGGTGACCGGGTCGGAAACGAAGCCCAGCCGATCGACTGCCGGGGCCACCGACCAGGTCCCCGCATAGTCGGACGATGCGGTCGGTTCATCCACGGGAATCCGCAGGGCCTTGACCGGTTTCACCGTGTCCTTGAGGCTGCGATCCACCAGGTCGTGGAGCGGGAACACGCTCACCCGCGCCGGCTGGTCGCTCTCGCCGCGCAGCCCGTAGGTGCCTCGCGGGCCGCTGCCGAAGACCAGGTACCAATGGTTGTCATTGCCCTTCTTGGCGATGACCATGGTCGGGATGACCGTGGAATATCCCAGGTCGGCCCATTTCGTCGTCATGTGCTGCACGGCCGTGTCAAAGGTCTCGTTCGCCGCCACGAACGAATTGTCGAACTCCTGGGTGAGTTCCGCCAGCAGCACCGGCGGCTTTTCCGGGTTGGTGATGTCGAGGATGAAATAGGACGACACAAAAGGCCGGGCGTTCCTGCCGCCGCCTTCCACCGGGTAGGGCACCTGCACCGGCGCGCCGCCGAAGCGCAGCCCGCCGACCAGGATCGTGCCCCACCCCTCCGGGTGGTCGCCATCGTCGGCGAATATCTGGGCGTCGAACACCCGCGGTTTCAGGTCCACGTAGTACTTGTGGGCGTATAGCGGGTCGGTCAGGCACCTGAGGTGCGGCTGCAGGTTGTACGGCACGTAGGCCCAGAGTTCGGCGCCCAGCTGGGGCACACTGCCCGAGTCGTCCGCCACCGGACAGGAGCCGCTCACCAGCGGCTTGAGGCAGAAACCCTTGTCCTGCTCACTGTAAAAGCCGGCGTTGACCGCGTGGAGCATGCCGTCGTTGGCGCCGAAGTAGACGACCTGCCGCCGGTTCTTGTACTTGGCAACGAACTTGCCGTAGGACTGATCATTGTAAAGCAGGTGGTAGCCCTCCGCCGGCGCGGCCACCAACTGCGGGGTCGAGTTGATGATGTCGCCGAGCCGCCAGGGTTTGGCGGTCGCACCGAGGGTGCGGCTGCGCATGCCCTCCTGATCCTCGCCCCGGATCCAGTTGACGATCCGGTTGACCTCGGCGTCGGGTTCGGCGATTTTGTCGAAATCGGCGCCGAGGAAAGTATGCGCCAAATCACCCCAATCACCCGGTTCGTCCGAGTTGCCCAGGGCCACCAGGTTGATCAGGTCCCCTGCCTGAACCACGCCCAGGTTGCTGTCGTCCGGACCTTTCCAGGTGAAGATGTGCCGCCTGTTCGCATCGGAGATGTAACCGGTCTCAGTGGTGGGCGATGAGATCCTGTTGACCTCGGCCAGATCCAGACCGGACAGCCAGTCATTGGCCGACCAGAGGAACTTCACCTTTTCCAGGTCGACCTTCTCGTTGGTGGAGCCCTCAGCCAAACAGGCCAGGATGGAATCACCGTAGCAGGCCCGGGTGCGCTTCAGTTCCTCGTCGAAATAGAGCACCACCCGTCTGTCACCCGCATCCATGGTGCGGTCCTGGTTGGTGTCCTCGTACATGTAGCCCTTGTCGTCGATGAATAGACCATGCACGTCGCCCACCCAGGTGATCTTGTATTCCTGGGTCTGGTTCTGGGCATCGACCTCGTGGTGGGTCTTTTCCGGCCAGAAGATCGCCTGGTAGATGGCACCCTCGCCGCCGCGCGCCGAGGAGATGACCGAGGCGGCCGAACCCGCCGAGGCCCGCTGGCGCAGTTCGTTGAAGATCGCCGTGAGCTGCTTTTCCATCTCCTCCGGGTTCTCCGCACTGTATGGCGCATTCGTTCCTCCCTGCTTGGCGGCGTTGTGCATGAGCACCGCCGGGTCGCATTCGTCGGTGCCGAGCTTTTCGGCGTCCTTGAGCGCATTGCCGGTGACCACCACATGGGTGGTCAGCGGCTGCTTGTCCTTCGGGGTGAAGGGCGCGTCCGCCTCGGGCAGGGTATCGTTGCCGGTCGGGTACAGGTCGGTCGCGTCCGCGTTCCGCGCCCAGTGGGTCAGGTTGTCGAGGTAGGCGCTGCCCTCCAGGCCGGTGGCGGTGCATTGCTCCTTGGTCTGCGGGGTCGGGTCGGCGATGCCCCCGGCAAAATTGGCCACGGTTGCCTCGATGTCGGCGGTGGAGGAACCCTCGGTGATCACCAGCACGTGGTTCTCCTGGCAGTAATAGGCGACCGGGTCGAACACCGGTTCCCACACCACGGTACTATCATATAACGGTCCTGAACTGCCGGCACCGGACTTCAGTCGCGCCGTGCCGCCCTTGGCGGTGATGTACAGCTTGTCGCCGGCGCGGACCATATCCTTGGCCGCGTAGGTGGTGCCGGCGGCCCAGGTTCCCTTGACCGTGCCGATCTTCGTCCAAACGACCGCGTCCCCTGCGACCGTGGCACCGGACGAGGTGCCGCCGAGTGCGGTGTAATACAGCGCGTCCCCCTCCCAGGCATAGGCGCCCGGGCTGTAGCTGACCCCGGCCGTGCGCCCGTCGATCGAGTCGGCGTCGGTGGGAAAGTCGTCATCATGCAGTCGCTTGGAAATGTCCTGGGTGTAGTAGCCGATGGCGTTGTACATGGCCTCGGCCAGCGGGGTCCAGGCCGTGGCCTGGACATGGTTGACCGCCGCGACCACGTCGTGGATGTGCAGCCGGTCGTCGGCCGTGTCGTCGGTGGTCCGGTCGTCGACCAGCCACTTGCCGGCGCGGATCGGGGCGATCACCCGGGCGCCGTCGCGGTTGTCCGCCAGGCAGTACTTCTCGATGTTGGAGTTGGTGGCGATAGCCTGGCTGCACTCGTAGCTGGCGCCGACCTTGTTGAAGGCCATGGCGCCGATGCGCAGATCCTCGACGTTGCGCTGGAGCACGCCCTGGGGCGCCTCGGTCTGCAGCGCGTACCCCTTCATCACCAGCAGGGGCACATCCACACCAAGTTGCCCAACCACGCCGGAATCGATCAACTGAGCCGGGAAGCCGCCGTAAGCGGAGGTGGTGGCCATAGTCTGGTCCGAGGCATCGATGACCTCGGGTACAGTCGTTTCCTCACAGAAGTCCTTCATCGCTTCGGATACGCAATAAAAGGCCTGATCTGACGCCCCTGTATTGTTGTTCACATCG
>CAYMHL010000188.1:0-4446 GCA_964390205.1 uncultured Marinobacterium sp. | reverse complement strand
AAGGTGATTCGGTGCCGCGCGTTTTCATTCCTCAGCTGGTTGCCTACTACAAGGCGGGGCAGTTCCCCTTTGACAAACTGGTCAAGTTCTATGAGTTTGATGCAATTAACCAAGCGTTCGAAGACTCAGCCAGCGGCGTGACCATCAAACCCGTGCTGAAAATTGGTTGATTGGTCTGAAACAAGCCGCAAAATCCAGAAATGCGATAACAGAATGCGCAAGAGGGTAACGCTTGATGTCAATTCGTCGCATACCCTTTTCTCTTTGTACAAGCCTGACTGGATGGAACGAGCTTTGTACAAAACAACTAGTATGAATAGGGTTTACGGGAATCTAATAGATTAAACAGAGAACACATGAATGCTTAAAAACAAGCACTTATGATGAAATTGAGGGGATATAAACAAAGTAAATGGTGCGGACGGAGAGACTCGAACTCTCACACCTTGCGGCACTGGAACCTAAATCCAGCGTGTCTACCAATTCCACCACGTCCGCATCAGCGAATGCCGAAGATCTTGAGGTAATGGGGTGGACGATGGGGCTCGAACCCACGACCACCGGAATCACAATCCGGGGCTCTACCAACTGAGCTACGCCCACCATAACCTCTTTCTTACTCAACCATCCTGACGACCTGGCACGCCCGGCAGGACTCGAACCTGCAACCTACGGCTTAGAAGGCCGTTGCTCTATCCGGTTGAGCTACGAGCGCATAACACGCCGCCTCGCCTTGAGTAACACCCCGTGTCGAGGAGGTGCGTATATTAGGCACCCTTCCCCGCCACGTCAACACCTTTTTTTCATTTTTATTTAACAGAAACAACGCCCTGTACCCACCGACGCAATAAAAGTCCATTGGCTAGAAGGGGGCAAAGATGAGAAAATCAGCCCATTCATTGCATCTACACAGTACTTAAAGGAAAAGACCTCACTTATGAGCGCTCAGATCATTGATGGCAAACAGATTGCTGCTGACGTCCGCCAACAGGTTCGCGCCGGGATCGACGCCCGCCTGGCGGCAGGCAAGCGCGCCCCTGCTCTCGCTGTCGTTTTAGTGGGCAGCGACCCTGCCTCCCAGGTGTATGTCCGCAACAAGAAGAATGCCTGCGCGGAAGTGGGTATTACCTCTCGGGCCTACGATCTGCCGGCCGACACATCTCGAGACGAACTGCTGCAGCTGGTCGACACGCTGAACGAAGACAACGAAGTCGATGGCATTCTGGTACAGCTGCCGTTACCGGCACATCTGGATGCGACTGAGGTACTGGAACGCATCCGTCCCGACAAGGACGTGGATGGTTTCCATGCCTTCAACCTGGGTCGTTTGGCACAGCGAATTCCGGCTCTGCGCCCCTGTACTCCAAAGGGCGTAATGACATTGCTGGCGTCTACCGGTGTTGATCTGCACGGGCAGGAAGCGGTCATTGTGGGTGCATCCAACATCGTCGGCCGTCCCATGACGCTGGAACTGCTGCTGGCCGGCTGCACCACCACCACTACACACCGCTTTACCCGCGATCTGGAAGCTCATGTACGCCGTGCCGACATCGTCGTCGTGGGTGTTGGCATTCCGGGACTGGTCAAGGGCGACTGGATCAAGCCGGGCGCCATCGTCATCGACGTGGGCATCAACCGCCTTGAAGACGGCCGCCTGGTAGGTGACGTTGAATACGCACCCGCCGCCGAGCGCGCCGGATGGATTACCCCGGTTCCAGGTGGCGTAGGCCCGATGACAGTCGCCAGCCTGATGGAAAACACGCTGGAAGCTGCCAACCGCCTCGACGCTTGATGACAAGGCCCGATTCGCAAGCATGCGAATCGGGTCTATTCTCTGAACTGACCGAAAAGCAACAACCGCCGATACCGATAAGAGCTGCCGCTCTTACCAACAGGATGATGCAGGATGCAATTAGACGCCACACCCGACACCGGCGCAACGGATGCGATCAGGCGCCATCGAATCTGGCAAAGCCCCTTACTGGCCCTGCTCATTCTTGTCTCGGGCCTCAGTCTAAGCTTTATGCTGGCCTCCAATGCAGCCCAGCAAGCCCGTGACCGTAGTCAGGACCGCTTTCAATCCACCGTGCAACAAACCACACGTGTCATTCAGGAAAAAATCGATCGCTTTTCCCTGCTGATGATGGCCGGACGAGGCCTGATTCTGAACAACACATCAGCCTCCTCATCCGAGATCAATACCCGTTGGCACCGCATGTTCGATTCTTATCAGGTGGACTACGCTGATCTTGGGGTGGTTGGCCTGAGCTTTACCCGCTATATCGCCCCCCACGAACGCGATGCATTTGTCGATGATTTCAACACCCAAACCAAGCGTACACTGAATATTTTCCCGCCCCCGGCTGACAATCAGCCGAGCCTTGCAGTGCTGCATCTGGTGCCCAAAGACATTGAGGGCCGCATGTTAGGCTATGACTTAATGGGTGAAGAGCGGCGGCGCCAGGCGGTACTGGAGGCCATGCGTACCGGCCAGATGGTACTCAGCCGCCCCCTTTCATTGCTGCCCACCGATATCAACTCTCTGGACTACCTGCAGATGCTGCCGGTGCGTACTGAAGAGACTGCCACAGGGCGATTTCTGGGTGTCGTCACCATCGGCTTCAGCATGAGCCTGCTGATCAACTCGAGCCTCGAAGATCTGGCCACCCCCATGCGTGTCCAACTGGTCGATACCCGCGAATCATTGACAAGACCACTGTTTGATACCCACCCCAAATTGGACAAAACAGCCCAGCCGCTGACGCTGACCCGAGTGCTCAAAATCGGCAAACACTCATTGACTCTGCAGGTAACCAGTCTGGATCCCGGCGCCGCTGCAGCCTTTCAGCGTCGCTATGATGCCGCCATCCTGACATCGGGAGTGTCACTCACGCTGATGCTGACGCTGGTCGCAATGTTTTTCATTATTACACGTCAGCAGGCACTGCTGCTGAGTCGGAAAATGGCAGCCCGCGCCGACGAGATGCATCACCGTTACAAGTCCCTGTTTGCTCAGTCTCCCGAAGCCATAGTGGTACATGTGAATGGCAGGGTCGAACTGGCAAACGACCATGCGGCCCGCCTGTTTGGCTGCGATTCACCGACAGAGCTTTACCAACGTCCGATCACCGAGTTGATTCACCCCGGCAGCCTGGAACAGGTTGAGCGCCGACGCGCCCTGCTCAATCAAAACTCACCTCTGGAACCGGCAGAACAACGACTGGTTCGAATCGATGGCCAGCCATTCATGGCCGAAGTCTCCAGCTCATTGATCAACTATCAGGGCCAGAAAGGCATTCAGGTGGTTTTCAGGGACATCAGTGCCGAAAGACTGCAACGCCTGGAAGCTCGCATTGCCAACATTCTCATCGAGCAGGGTCAGGATGCACTGATGGTGACCGATAATGAGGGTCGGATTGAACTGGTCAATCCCGCCTTTCAGCGTCTGACCGGCTACACAGCCAAAAATGTGATTGGTCGCACACCTGATCTGCTGAACGCCGGACATCATGACAGCGACTTCTTCTATCAGCTCTGGAACGCGCTCAAAGGCAGCGGGCTATGGCGTGGCGATATCATCAATCGCAGCAAGGAGGGTCGAATCTACATCCAGGAAACGGATATTCACGCCCTGCGCAATGAAAATCAGGAGATTATCCACTTTGTCTGCTTGATGCGTGACGTTACTGACCAACGCAATGGTTTTGAGCAAATATACGACCAGCTGGCGGACACTGAGCCGCCACCTTTCTCGTAATGACCGGGAAACGTCGCGCATCACGCGCGCCCTCAATCAAAACAAAAACGCCGCTTCGAACAAGCGGCGTCGGGTAACTCAACGACAACCTTGGGTTTATTGCTCCCGGTACCAACTGGTACCTTCGCGACTGTCCTTCAGCACTATGCCGTTTGCCGTCAGCACATCACGCACACGGTCGGCTTCCGCAAAGTCCTTGTCCTTACGTGCCTGATTGCGTTGCTCAATCAGTGCTTCGATCTGCTCCGCATTCAGTTCACCTTCTGCGGCCTCCCCCTGCAGGAACGCCTTGGGCGACTGTTCCAATAGACCGATCATGCCCGCAAGCCGCTTCAGCTGCGCCGCCAGTGCTGGTGCCTGGTCATCACCTTCACGAATGGCCTTATTGAGCTCGCTGGTCAGTTCAAACAGCACGGCCAGTGCACGCGGCGTATTGAAGTCATCATCCATGGCCTCACAGAAGCGAGCCTCGAAATCGTTATCCAGTTCGTTCGTATCGCTGGCATCCACCAAAGCCAATGCCTGATAGAAACGCTCCAGCGCGCTCTGTGCTTCCTTCAGCCCCTCTTCGGAGTAATCGATGTAGCTGCGGTAATGCACGCTGGAGAGGAAGTAGCGTACCACCTCCGGGTTGTAGTGCTTGAGCACTTCGCGGATGGTAAAAAAGTTGCCCAGTGACTTGGACATTT
>CAYMHL010000187.1:0-4470 GCA_964390205.1 uncultured Marinobacterium sp. | reverse complement strand
TGGGCGCACCTGGCGGTGGGCAATCAATACCCCGGCCGGCAGCATCAGGAACAGGTAAAAAACATTATTGGTCAGCTTGGTGTTGTCTGCACCCAAAAGCAGAGCGATAAACAACAGATAAGCGGCCAGCAGCAGACGACCTCGCCAGTTGCTGTTGCCCTCTGTCAGGCGGCTGGCAGGCCGGGCGGTCACTTGTACAGGTGTCCCTTACCGTCCGGCTGGGTCTTGAAGCGACGATGCACCCACATGTACTGGCTGGGGTCCTTGCGGATCGCACGTTCCAGTTCATCGTTGATGCGCTGGGCGTCGGCTTCATCATCGCCGGAAGGGAAACCATCCACTACCGGGAACAGCTCCAGCTCGTAACTGCCGTCGGGCAGGCGGTGCTGAGCCAGCATCAAAATGGGCGAGCCGTTCAGCTTGGCCAGGCGTGAGGTGGCGGTGATCGTTGCGGCCGGAACATTGAAAAAGCGGGCAAACACGGACTGCTTGCGGCCGAAGTCCTGATCCGGGGCGTACCAGATGATGTGGTTCTTGCGCAGCGCCTTGATCACCGAGCGGATATCGGAACGCTCGATCGGCTGGCCGAAATAGCGGCGGCGGCCACGGGTGATGATCTCTTCCATCAGATCATTGTTGTGACGCCGGTACATGGCGTCGACCGGATAAAAACGGGAGAACAGCAAGCCGCCGAGATCCAGAGTGGAAAAGTGTGCGCCCAGCAGCAGCACACCCTTGCCTTCGGCCAGCGCCGCCTCCAGATGCTCCCGACCTTTAAAGTGCACGCGGTTGTTGAACAAGCGTTCGGGGCTCCACCAGGCCATTGCCGTTTCGAATACGCCTATACCGTTGTTCTCGAAAATTCGACCGATCAGCTGTGTCTGCTCTGCTTGATTCAGCTCGGGAAAACAAAGGCGTACATTGACTTCGGTAATATGGCGCCGCTTGCGGTTGAACAGATGCAGTAGTCGGCCCAAGACTCGTCCCAGTGCCAGCTGCATGCTCAATGGCAGCCGGTTCAATAGCCAGAGCAGGCCTGTACCTAGCCAAATGGGCCAGTAACGAGGAGCCAGAAATTTTAATGTAATACTACTGTTTATGGTCACGATGAAGAGTCTGCGAGATCAAATGGGGTCATTGTAAGGCCCTGCCTGAGTGCGGGCAAACGGCAGGCACAGATTGAGCACCATCTGACAGCCAGTGAGGTAGTTATGCAAGCCGCTTTCAGTGATTAGCCTTGTGATATGATAGCCGTACAATCCTGACACGATAGTCGTGAAAGAGAGCCACAATGAAAATAGCCGTCGTCGGGACCGGATATGTCGGTCTTTCCAATGCCGTTTTGCTGGCACAGCACAATGAAGTGGTCGCCCTTGATATAGTGCCTGAGAAAGTGGCACAGCTGAATCGGTCCGAATCACCGATCGAGGATATCGAGCTCAGTGATTACCTAACCTCGGGTAAGTTGAGCCTCAGGGCTACGCTGGATAAGGAAGATGCCTACCAGGATGCAGACTTCATCGTCATTGCGACTCCCACCGATTACGATCCCGATACCAACTACTTCAATACCAGCAGCGTGGAGGCAGTGGTCAAGGATGTGACAGCGCTTAATCCGGATGCAATTATGGTGATTAAGTCCACTGTGCCGGTCGGTTTTACTCAGGCGCTTAAGGAACGGATGGAAGTAGATAACATTTTGTTCTCGCCGGAGTTTCTACGTGAAGGCAAGGCGCTGTACGACAATCTATATCCTTCGCGTATTATCGTTGGTGAGCAATCTGAACGAGCGCAGCGCTTTGCCAGCTTGTTGCAGCAGGGGGCGCTGAAAAAAGATGTGCCAGTTTTGTTCACCAACCCCACAGAGGCCGAGGCAATCAAACTCTTTGCCAACACCTATCTGGCCATGCGGGTGGCCTATTTCAATGAGCTTGATACTTACGCTGAAACCCATGGCCTGGATACCCGGCAAATTATTGAAGGTGTAGGCCTGGATCCACGTATCGGTACTCACTACAACAATCCCTCTTTCGGCTACGGCGGGTATTGTTTGCCCAAGGATACCCGACAACTGCTGGCCAATTACGATCAGGTACCCAACAACCTAATTCGCGCAATTGTCGACTCGAACACCACGCGCAAGGATTTCATAGCCAATGCAGTGCTGGCTCGTAACCCGAAAGTGGTCGGTATTTACCGCTTGGTCATGAAGGCAGGTTCCGATAATTTCCGAGCCTCGGCCATACAGGGGGTAATGAAACGCATCAAGGCCAGAGGCGTCGAAGTGGTTGTGTATGAACCCATGCTTGAAGACGATAGCTTTTTTAATTCAAAGGTGATTCGTGATCTGGATGAATTCAAGCAGCGTTGCGATGTAATTCTTGCCAACCGGTTAACAGAAGAGATTACCGACTGTCGCGATAAGGTCTACACCCGCGACCTCTTTGGAGTGGACTCGTAAACATAATTGCAGTTTGACTGAAAAGCCGGATGGTAACGATGCAAGCTAACGCACCTAAAGTCCCTGTTTCTGGGCAGGGTAAGCAAGGCTATGAGCCTGAAAATGTTTGGGCTTTATACCGCCGCCTACTCACCTATGCTCGCCCTCTGTGGCTGGCTTTTCTGCTCAGCTTTATCGGTTTTGCCATTTATGGCTTCGGTCAGGCGCTGTCTGCAAAATGGCTGGAGATGGTAGTTGATACCGTTCAGGCTAATGAATACGATCGGCGCTGGTTTCTTGCGCTGGCGGTGCTTGGCATTTTTCTGTTGCGCGGTGTTGGGGCCTTCATTGGTAATTACTGCATCGCCTATGTGGGGCGGGAGGTGATTCATACGCTGCGTACTGATGTGTTTGAGCGCTTGCTAAAGCTGCCTTCTCATTACTACACGCGCCATTCCAGCGGCGAACTGCTGGCCAAACTGACCTATAACGTTGAACAGGTCACGGGTGCTGTCACCAACGCATTGAAAACTCTGTTCCGTGAGGGGCTGACCGTCATCGGACTGTTGGGTTATATGCTCTATCTCAATTGGAAGTTGACGCTTATTTTTATCGCAGCGGGCCCTCTGATTGCTTTGGTGGTTTCTGTGGCCGCAAAGCGGATGCGCCGATTAAGTCGCCATATCCAACAGTCCGTGGGAGATATCACCGAGTCAGCCTCCGAATCGATTAAAGGCTATCAGGTTGTACGCATTTTTGGCGGTGAAGAAGCGGAGAAGGAACGCTTTCAGCAGGCAAGTCTTAAGAACAAGCGGCAGTTCATGAAACTGGTGGTGACTCAGTCGCTCAATACGCCGGTTATCCAGCTGTTGGTCGCACTGGCGTTGTCTGCACTGTTGTTTCTGGCCATGCACCCTGATGTGATGGGAACCCTGACGACAGGTGGCTTTGTTGCTTTTCTGACCGCGGCGGGCATGATCACTAAACCGCTGCGCCAGTTGACCAATGTGATATCCATTGTGCAAAAGGGCGTAGCTGCGGCAGAGAGCCTGTTTGAGGTTTTGGATGAGCCTGCAGAGCGGGATACAGGCACCCGTCAGGTTGAACAGGTAGGGGATATTGAGTTCAAGCATCTCAGCTTTACCTATCCACGAACAGATACGCCTATCCTCAAGGATGTTTCATTGGTGTTGCCCAAAGGCAAGGCTGTTGCGTTGGTCGGCAGGTCCGGTAGTGGTAAGTCAACACTGGCAAGCCTGCTTTCACGCTTCAATGATGGCTGGCAGGGTGAGTTGTTGTTGAACGATGTCCCTCTGCAGGAATTTCGTATTGATAGTCTCAGGGAGCAGATCGCACTTGTTAACCAGAACGTGGTGTTGTTCAACGGAACCATTGCCGAGAACATCGCTTACGGGTCAATGATGGATGCCAGTGATGAAGCTATCCTGGCGGCTGCAGAGGCGGCACATGTTAACGAGTTTGTGGATAACATGCCGGACGGTATTCATACCCTGGTCGGTGAAGACGGCATGATGCTTTCCGGTGGTCAACGGCAGCGCATCGCCATCGCCCGCGCTATTCTCAAGGATGCGCCGATTCTGATTCTGGATGAAGCCACCTCGGCACTGGATACTGAGTCCGAGCGCCACATTCAGGATGCGTTGGAAGAGGTAATGCGTGGCCGCACCACGCTGGTGATTGCGCATCGACTGTCGACCATCGAAAAAGCGGACATCATTGTGGTGATGGAAAATGGCCGTATTGTTGAGCAGGGTTCGCACTCCGAGCTGCTGGAGCAGCAGGGCGCCTACTCCAAGTTTCATATACTGCAGACCGATACGAAGTAACAGGGATGAGCGGGCTGCCCTCGATCAGTAAGCAGCGACTGCTGTGGTTTTTGGCACTGCATCTGGTTTGCTGGGCACTACTGCCGGGATTGTTGGTTGAAAGCCTGCCGCTGGATGTGGTGGAAGGCGTTTACTGGGGGCAGGAATGGCAGTGGGGCTATTACAAGCATCCGCCGTTTCCGG
>CAYMHL010000186.1:0-4491 GCA_964390205.1 uncultured Marinobacterium sp. | reverse complement strand
ACGGCGGTAACCATCTGTTTCAGCTGGGCCGGATCGGTAATGTCGGCGGCGACGCCGATCACATCGAAGCCTTCGCTGCGCAGCTGCTCGGCGGCGGCATCGGCACGATCCTGGTAGAAATCATTGATCGCCACGCGGGCACCCTGGCGGGCCAAAGCGCGGGCGACGCCCAGTCCCATGCCGCGACCGGCACCGGTAACCAGAGCGTTTTTGCCCTTGAGTGAAAACAGCGGTTCCATTTGTCACGTCTCCTTATTGATCTTATTGGTGGTAACGCATGCAGTGTTACTGAAACTGTCAGCCTGGCGGGTTTATTCACCGGTAAAGTTCGGGTGCCGTTTCTCCAGAAACGCCTGCATCCCTTCCTGCTGATCCCGTGAGGCGAACAACATGGCGTTGGCCTTGCGCTCAAGTGACAGGGCGCTTTCCAGCGATGCATCCATGCCGTGCAAAATGCACTCCTTGATCTGCTCAACTGCCAGCGGCGGCATGCGGGCGATGGTGCGGGCTGTTTTCAGCGCCGTTTCCATCACCTGATCGTCCGGGAACACCTCACTCACTAGGCCGCTGATCCAGGCCTCATGTGCACTGATCGGACGGCCGGTCAGTGCCATGCTCATCGCCTTGGTTTTGCCCACGGCGCGGACAAGGCGCTGGGTGCCGCCGATTCCCGGCATGATGCCAATACGTATTTCGGGCTGGCAGAAGCTGGCGCCTTCACCGGCGATCAGAATGTCGGCATGCATCGCCAATTCACAGCCACCGCCAAAGGCATAGCCGCAAATGGCCGCCACGATCGGTTTGGGGCAGTGCTGAATCGGCGCCCAGACCCGTTCGGTATGACGTTTGTAAATTTCGATGGGATCGGCATCGATCAGGCCGGTGATATCGCCTCCGGCGGCAAACACCTTTTCCCCACCCGTTAACACAATGCAGCGAACACTGTCGTCAGCAGCCAGCTCAGTGAAGCGGCGGTTGAGTTGCTGTTGCAGCTCCAGACTCAGGGCGTTGGTGGCGTGCGGGCGGTTCAGGCGCAGCACGGCAATACCCGGTTCCGGGTGCTCCAGCAGCAGTGTGTCTTCGGGAGATTGTTGATCAGTCACAGCCATCGCCTCACTGAGATTGGATATTGACGGCGATTCTGTCAGCTGGCGCCAGATTAACATCGTCCGTTCAGACGAAGAGTGAAGTTCGGGCCCCTTATTAGACTGCAAGCATCAAGAAGAATAAGGAGGCGTTTATGACGCAGTCAGCACACTTTGATTACAGCGGCCAGGTGGTTCTGGTGACCGGTGGTACCAAGGGGATCGGTGCCGGTATTGCGCGCGCGTTTCTGGCAGCGGGTGCCACGGTCATTGTATGTGGTCGCAACGCCCCCGAACAATTGCCGACTGAAAACGGTCGTGAGGCCGTGTTCATGCCGCTGGATGTGCGCGATTACGAGGCGTCCGACGCGCTGGTGCAGACCATTGCCAACGAATATGGCCGTCTGGACGTGCTGATCAACAACGCCGGTGGTGCACCCCATGCGCTGGCCGCGGATGCGTCACCTCGCTTCCATGAAGGTATTTTGCGTCTGAACCTGATTGCGCCCCTGAACCTGGCACAGCTCGCCAATCGTCAGATGCAGCAGCAGGAGCAGGGCGGCAATATCATTTTTATTGGCAGCATCAGTGCCCTGCGTGCTTCGCCCGGCACTGCCGCTTACGGTGCCGCCAAGGCAGGGATTCTTTCGCTGGCATCTTCGCTGGCGGTGGAGTGGGCACCCAAAGTGCGTGTGTCGGCGGTCAGTCCGGGGCTGGTGCAAACCGAGCAGTCTCACCTGCACTACGGTGACGAAGCCGGCATCGCGGCGGTAGCAGCCACTATTCCGGCCGGTCGTCTTGCGACGCCGGACGATATCGGCAATGCCTGTCTTTATATGGCTTCACCGCTCGCGTCCTATGCCAGTGGCAGCAATCTGCTGCTCAACGGCGGTGGCGAGAAGCCTGCATTTCTTCAGGCCGGTAAGGCCAACAACTGAAACAACCCGGCGCCGCCCGTGACCGGGTGGCCCCATATCGTTAAGGAGACGTATCTTGGCTGATTACGAATGGTTATCGGAAGTACGTTCCATGGTGGGGCGGGAATATGGCCGCATCTATGCATGGGACGAAGTGAACCCGGCGATGGTTCGGCAATGGTGCGAAGTGATGGGGGTGGATAATCCGCTCTATACAGACCCTGACTATGCCGCGACCACCGAGTTTGGCGAAATTGTAGCGCCCCCGGCGATGCTGCAGGCCTGGTGTCTGGAAGGGCTGCACATGAACAACTACCCGCCGGGCTCGACCGACGAAAATCCCTATGAAGTACTGGGCCTGATCGAAGCCCAGGGCTATCCGGCAGTGGTGGCGGTGAACTCAGAGCTGACCTTTGACCGCTACGTGCGCATGGGTGAAAAGCTCTACTACACCACCTTGATCAAGGAAGTGAGCGAAGAGAAAACCACCGCCCTGGGTACCGGTTTCTTCGTGACGCAGGTGATGTCCTTCTTCTCCGAAAAGCCGGAAGGCGACGAGAAAGTCGGTGAGCTGCTGTTCCGCGTGATCAAGTTCAAGCCGGCTCAGCAGCCCAAACCGGTCGAGAAGAGCGAATCCGCTGTTCACAAGATCAAGCGTCCCAAGCCGGGCATCAGTGATGACACCCGTTTCTTCTGGGAAGGCTGCGAAGCGGGTGAGCTGCGCATTCAGCACTGCAAGAGCTGCAACAAGCTGCAGCATCCGCCGGCACCCGTGTGCAGCCACTGCCAGAGCTTTGAGCTGGACTACCAGATTAGCAAGGGCAAGGGCGAACTGTACTCGTTCGTTGTGATGCACTACCCGGAAGTGCCGCCGTTTGATTATCCCAACCCGATCGGCCTGATTCAGCTGGATGAAGGCGTTCGCATTCCGGCCGGGCTGGTCGGCGTTAACCCGGCAGATCTGGAGATCGGCCAGCGCGTGGAGGTCGAGTTTCAGACCTTTGACGATGAACTCACGCTGCCGCTGTTCCGGCCGGTAACGGCCTGAGGAGGATGTATGGATTTTAATCTCACTGAAGACCAGCGTGCTATCGCCGAAATGGCAGGCGGGCTGTTCACCGACTTTTGCACCGACGAGCGCATGCGTGACTTCGATGAAAGCGGTGCCACCCTCATGCAGGACCTGTGGCAGACCTGCATCGAAACCGGCCTGCACTCGCTGTACATCCCGGAAGCAGTGGGTGGCAGCGGTTTGGGCATGACCGAGCTGATGTTGGTGCTGGAAGCTCAGGGGCGCGGTCTGGGGCTGGTGCCGCTCTGGCGTCATCAGGTTGCGGCTGCCACTTTGGCACAGTTTGCCGCCGATGAGTTCGCGAGTCTGCTGGAAGCCGCAGCCGGTGCCGAGAAGGTACTGACGCTGAGTGCCGGTGATCGCAGCCGTGCCACCGGTCTGGCGCTGAAAGCGGAACAGGTCGATGGAGGTTGGGTACTGAACGGTACTGCTCATGCTGTCTCGGGTGCTGGTGAAGCTGCCGTGGCGCTGGTGCTGGTCGAGACGGCCGAAGGTGCTCGCGTGGCCTGTGTCGAGTTTGATGCGGCTGGGGTCAATCTGATTGCCGGTGTACTGACCCAGGGCGAGAGCGTGGCCGATATCGAGTGCAATAATGTCAAGCTGGCAGCGGCTGCGGTACTGCCGGTTGCGGCCACCGATTGGCTGGAAACCCGTGCCATCGCCGCTCAGGCGGCATTGCAGCTGGGTGTCAGCGAGGAGCAGATCCGCCGTACCGTAGAGTACGTCAACGAGCGTGTTCAGTTCGGTCGCACCATTGGTCAGTTCCAGGCGGTTCAGATGAGCATGGCCGACTGCAAGGTGGCGCTGGAAGCCCTGCGCTCCTCCCTGTGGCAGCTGTGCTATCGCATCGATGCCGGTCTGCCCGCTCCGTCCGAAGCGCTGGCAACGGCCTGGCTGGCCTGTGAGGCCGGACACAAGATCGGCCACACCGCACAGCACGTGCATGGCGGTATCGGCGTCGATCTGACCTATCCGATTCACCGTTTTCTCTACTGGAGCCGCGCTCTGAGTCTGGGCCTGGGCGGCAGCCGGGCCACTCTGGAACGTCTTGGCGACTGGTTGGCAACTCACGATACCTTGGGATGGAAATATGACCTCGAAGAAAACAATGCGATTTGAAGATGTCAGCCTCGGTGATCAGTTGCCGTCGCTGGAGATCCCGGTCACCGTGGCGCTGATCACCGGTGGCGCCATCGCGACCCGTGACTACTTTCCGGGTCATCATGACAAGGATGCCGCTCAGGAACTGGGCTCGCCCCATGTGTTCATGAACATCCTGACTACAAGTGGTCTGGTGCAACGTTTTGTCGAGCAGTGGTGTGGGCCTGAAGGTCGCTTCCAGGATCTGAAGATCCGTTTGGGCGCGCCGAACTATCCCGGCGACAGCATGAAGTTTCAGGGCGAAGTCACCGCCGTG
>CAYMHL010000185.1:0-4547 GCA_964390205.1 uncultured Marinobacterium sp. | reverse complement strand
ACCCCTATGTTAAGTGGCGGCCCCAACCAGATCCTATAAGCATGATGGTTGGGAAATCAGCAACCTACTGAGCTCTAAGATGCTTCATCATCAGCCACTGAGGCTGATCCTTGTTATATTTTTTATCTTTCAGCGCTCCAGCACGTTTCTAAGGTGATCACGGCTTAAATCGGCACAACAAAGCTGTATAAATCGAAAAACATAGTCCCGCAAAACCCGCCCTCGCTTCAGTGCAAGATGAGTCACATTCTCTTCAAAAAGATGTGATGCATTAACGACTTCCAGCGCCTCATCCCGATCCATATCAAAGGCCATCGGTGCAATGATGCCAATCCCCAACCCGAGTTCCACGTAGGATTTGATCACATCCGCATCCAGTGCAGACATGACAATATCGGGCACGATACCAACCTCACTGAAGGCTTTTTCGATCTTTGAGCGACCGGTAAATCCCTCATGGTAAGTAATGATCGGATACTGGCTGATTTGCGCAAGACCAGGTGATTGAGTCTGGCCCAGAGGATGCCCCTTGGGCACCACTACGGCATGCCGCCAGCTGTAAAACGGGAAAGCTGCAAACTCGGCAACACCCTCAAGGCCCTCAGTGGCAATCCCCACATCGACCTCACCACGCCTGAGCAGTTGCACAATTTCTTCCGGGCTGGATTGATAGAGCTTCAGGTGTACACCCGGGTAGAGTTTGCGAAACTCGGAAATGATGGATGGCAGTGAATAGCGTGCCTGAGTATGGGTCGTGGCGATGGCCAGCTCACCTACCCCCTGTGAGGTATAGTTATCCGCGATGGATTTCAGGTTAGCGGTTTCCTGCAGGATTCTTTCGACTGCCTTGACCAGTTCCTTGCCCGGCTCGGTAAGACCCAAAAGCCGCTTCCCCTTACGAATATAGAGGTCAACCCCCAGCTCTTCTTCCAGATCCTTGATGTGCTTGGATACGCCGGACTGGGACGTAAACAGCGCGTTGGATACGTCCGTCAGATTGAAATTGTGGCGTACCGTTTCCCGAACAATGCGCAGTTGCTGAAAGTTCATCCGTTTACCTCATCAGGCCCGCGAGCCGTTATCATTGCGCTCAAATAACCTGAGAGCAGAGGGTTTCAGCCTTACCAGTTGGCCGCGCTGCAGATTCAATGCAGACACCTGCTCACTGCTGATTTCCACTTCAAAGTGCTGACCCGTTGCACCATTAACGCCATCCAGCTCAACCCGAGAGCTGAGTCCAAAGGAAAGTACGCGGTTAACACGGGCGGAAACACCCTCTTTCACCGCCGGATCGGTGATGATCTCCAGTTCATGTGGCCGGGCAAAGGCAAAGACTTCCGAGCCCTGACCAAAATCCGGCGTACTGTGGGGCACCGATTCGCCGCCCACGCTCAGACCATCTTCTTCCACACGTCCATGGAAGAGGTTCACAGAACCGAGAAAACCGTACACAAAAGGCGTTGCCGGATGGCGATAGACTTCTTCCGGTGAACCGACCTGTTCTACCCGTCCCTGGTTCATCAGTACGACTTTATCCGCCACTTCCAGCGCTTCTTCCTGATCGTGAGTCACGAAGATGGAGGTGATATGCAGCTCATCGTGCAGTTGACGTAGCCAGCGGCGCAACTCCTTGCGCACCTTGGCATCCAGCGCACCGAAGGGCTCATCCAGTAACAGCACCCGTGGCTCCACGGCCAGCGCTCGTGCCAGTGCAATACGTTGGCGCTGACCACCAGACAGCTGGGAAGGAAAGCGATCTGCCAGCCAGTCCAGCTGAACCAGATTCAGCAACTGGTGCACTTTATCGCGGATCTGTGCTTCAGAGGGACGCTGCTTGCGCGGTTTCATCCGCATGCCAAAAGCGACGTTATCGAACACGGTCATATGCTTGAACAGGGCGTAATGCTGAAACACAAAACCAACCTGGCGTTCACGCACATGGGTATCTGATGCATCCTCTCCTTCCAGCAACACCTGTCCGTTATCGGACTGCTCCAGCCCTGCGATAATCCGCAGCAGGGTGGTTTTACCACAGCCGGACGGCCCCAGCAGGGCGACCAGCTCACCACTGGGGAAATCAAGATCGATGTTGTCCAGCGCGGTAAAGTCGCCGAACTGTTTATGAATGCCTCTGACCTGAATGCTCATGGATCTTTATCCTCAATGACCGCTTGTTGCCACCTGGGCACGGTGTTCAACCCAGGTTTTAATCGCCAGCGTAACCAGTGCCAGCAGTGCCAGCAGGGAGGCCACAGCAAATGCGGCAGCAAAATTGTATTCGTTGTATAGAATCTCGACGTGCAGCGGCATGGTGTTGGTCAGGCCACGAATATGACCGGAGACCACCGATACCGCACCGAACTCACCCATGGCACGGGCATTACACAGAATCACGCCGTAAATCAGTCCCCACTTCACGTTGGGCAGGGTCACATACCAGAAGGTCTGCCAGCCGTTGGCACCGAGTACAATGGCGGCCTCCTCTTCCTCCTTGCCCTGCGCCTGCATCAGCGGAATCAGCTCACGCGCTACAAAGGGGAAGGTGACAAACACGGTCGCCAGCACAATCCCCGGGATGGCGAAGATGATCTTCAGATCCCAGGCCTGCAGCAGCCCGCCGAACCAGCCGTTGACACCAAATACCAGCACGTACATCAGGCCCACGATCACGGGCGAAACTGAAAACGGCAGGTCAATAAAGGTGATCAGCAACTGTTTGCCCCTGAATTCAAACTTGGCGATCGCCCAAGCGGCTGATACACCAAAAATCAGATTCAGTGGCACGGAAATAAACGCCGCAATAAACGTCAGCTTGATGGCCGAAAGTGCATCCGGGTCAATCAGCGCCTGCCAGTAGACATCCACCCCTTTGCGCAGGGCTTCCACAAACACCGCGATCAGAGGCATCAGCAGAAAACAGGCGAAGAAGCTGAGTGATAGCCCCAACACCAGCCGCTTAACCCAGACTGGCTCACGAGTGGCACGGTTGTTTTCAAACTTGGTCTGCCGAGACGCGCCGGCAGTCGATACAGTCGGTACGGCAATAGTGCCCATTAACGGTCCCTCCCGGTGCGCTTGGCAGTCCATGCCTGCAAGCCATTGATCGCCAGCAGCATGATGAAGGAGAAGATCAGCATCACCACAGCAATGGCGGTTGCACCGGTGTAGTCATACTGTTCCAGTTTGGTGATGATCATCAGCGGCGTGATCTCCGATACCATCGGAATATTGCCCGCAATGAAGATGACCGAGCCGTATTCGCCTACCGCCCGGGCAAAGGCCAAGGCAAAGCCGGTGAGCAACGCGGGCAGCAGGATCGGCAATACCACATGGCGAAAGGTTTGCCAGCGGTTTGCCCCCAGACTCGCCGCCGCCTCTTCCAGCTCGGTTTCCAGATCCTCAAGAATCGGCTGCACCGTGCGCACCACAAAGGGCAGGCCAATAAAGACCAGCGCAATCAGGATACCCAATGGCGCAAACGCCACCTTGATCCCCAGCTCACCCTCTATGAACTGACCCAGCCAACCGTTTTTGGCGTAGAGCGCCGTCAGCGCAATCCCCGCGACTGCCGTGGGCAGTGCAAATGGCAGGTCTACCAGTGCATCAACAATCTTCTTGCCGGGAAAGGTGTAACGCACCAGCGCCCAGGCCAACATCAGGCCAAACACCATGTTAATGATGGCGGCAAGCAAAGATGCGCCGAATGAGAGCTTGTAAGACGCCACAACCCGGTCTGCCGTTACCACTGCCCAGAACTCGGCCAGACTGAACTCGCTGGCTTTGACAAACACCGCTGCCAGCGGAATCAACACGATGATCGAGAGATAGAGCAGCGTGTAACCCAGAGCCAGATTGAAGCCCGGCAACACGCTGAATGATTTGGCGCGTAACATCTGCGATTTACTCCTTATCGTTATCGTGCTGCTCGCAGTTTACCGCCGCCCTTTATTCCACAAAAACATTAAAAAACGGATTACTTATTACTAAATAAGAAAAGCGGTCAGAGCATCCAGTCCGATAGCGGGATGTCATGGGCTTGCAAAGGCAGTCGCCCCACTCGCCGAGCCGCGACCGGGTCACCTTTCGAGAGCGCCATCAGGACAGGCCCCTCTACCAGTTCGTAGCCCTGTGAGATGGCCGCATTCAAGGTTTGCGTGTCGGCCACATCCGTCAGCAATGTCTGCAGCCCCAGGCGTCGAGCCTGATCATTCCAGCGTACAAGATTGCTGAAATCGCTTAGCTGTTCCCGTGTGCCATTCACTGCGATGTAACTAATCCCAAGGCGCACAGCATGCAGCAGCCATTCACTGTCAGGCCGATCGAGCTCAAGTAAAAGGCGGTAGCCTCTGGCACAAAAGTTTTCGATCGCTTGGCCAAAGCTATCCTGGTCGGCAGTTGTCGGCGGGGTCAGACGCAGAATGATCTGCTCAGGAGACAGGCCCAGACTTTTCAGCAAGCCTTCAAATACCAACCCGTGCCCGCTCGGCACCGAAGTCAGGTGGCGGGAGTGAACATCGAGAATCAGTTGATCCTGCGGCAAACCATCG
>CAYMHL010000184.1:0-4604 GCA_964390205.1 uncultured Marinobacterium sp. | reverse complement strand
CTTCGGTATTCCAGCCCAGATCATCCAGAATGGTATAGAGTGCGGGCAGCGCCAGCAGCACCAGTACCGTTGAAACCAGCAAGCCAAACACCACCGAAATCACCAGCGGGATAACGGCCATGGCCTGAGTGCTGGTCTCGGCCAGCAGCGGCAGCATACCCGCGACCGTGGTGCCGGTTGTGATCAGAATGGCCTGAAAACGGTTGCGACTGGCGGCACCGGCAGCCTCCGCCGTGGTCATGCCCTGAGCACGATAGGCCTTGATGAACTGCACCAGCAGGATGGCGTTGTTGACCACTATGCCCGCCAGTGAAGCGGCACCGATCAGCGATGGCATGGACAGGTTGTACCCCATGATCAGGTGCCCCCAGATGGCACCCATGAACGCCACCGGAATCGACAGCATGACGATGAACGGCTCCAGATAGCTGCGAAACTGGAATGACAAAATCACGAAGATGCCCAGGAGGCCGATCAGCAGGCCGCGGGCGATGGACTGGCCGGTTTCCCTGGAACGGGCGGTTTGACCTTCCACCTGCAGATCGATATCGGGCCACTGTTGCTGCAGCACCGGAAACAGGCGCCGCTGCAGATCCGCGACGATATTGGCGGCATTGGCAATGCGGCTGTCCACATCCGCTGAAAGGGTCAACGTGCGTCGGCCATCAATGCGCGTAACCTGCGCCCAGTGGCGCTCTTCGATAATGTCGACCACTTCACCCAGGGGCACCATCCGCCCATCACCGGCAAGGATCACCGTATCCTGCAAAAAGGCGCGCGTGGAACGCTCGGCACTGCTCTGTCGCAGCAGCAGTTCGATATGTTGATCACCGATCTGCACCGTATCGACAATGTCACCCAGCAGACCGGTTCGAATCTGAGCGGCCACATCGGCAGCGGTCAGACCCAGTGCCAGAGCACTTTCCTTCAGTTTGAGGGTGCGCTGAGGTTTGCCGGGGCGCAGATCATCCAGCACATTGAAGGTGCCTGCATAGGCGGACAGGTGCCGACTCAGGTAATCGGCGGCGGCTTTGAGGTTATCCAGATCACTGCCCTGCAGGCGGATTTCGATCGGTGTGCCCGCCGGCCCAAAACCCGGTTCCTGAATATTCAATGCAATCAGCCCCGGAATGTTGCCGATCTCCTCGTACCAGCGTCGCGTCAGACCGGCCAGATCCACCGTGCGCAGCTCGGCGGTCAGCAGGTCGGTCATCACCGTGGCCACATGGGGTCCCTTTTCACCGGCACCCGCGTGCTGATTGAAACGGGTCTGAATGTTGCGCACCAGCGGCTGCCCATCCGGTTGCTGCGGACTGAACTCCTCGTTCAACCGCAGCATCGCCTCGGTGATCCGACGGGTGATCGCCCGAGTCTCATGCAGAGGGGTTCCCTGCGGCATCAGCAGCCGTGCTTCAAGCACATCGCCGTCGATCTCCGGCATGGCTTCCATACGCACATGTCCCCCGGCCATCAGGCCCACCGACCCCAACAGAATCAGGATCATGGCGGCCAGCACCGCATAGCGGCGGCGAACGGCGCCATCTGCCACTCGACCTGTTGCATCCCGGAAACGTTCAAAACCACGCTCAAAACCCTGACGCCAGCGGGATGGCGTTCGCTCTTTCGCCCTGCTTTCGGCCATACCGCTCTTCAGGTGGTGCGGCAGAATCCAGAAGGCCTCGATCAACGATGCCGCCAGTGCCGCAATCAACACCACCGGCAGTACTTCAAGCACCGCCCCCAGCTCACCGGCCAAAAATGCCAGCGGGACAAACACCGCGGCCGTGGTCAAAAACGAGGAGATCACCCCCGGCATGATCTCCAGCGTACCTCTGGCCGCCGCCTGCAGCGGGCTTGCGCCCTGAGCGGCATGGCGCGCGATATTCTCGGTGATCACCACTGAATCATCCATAACGATGCCGATCGCCATCAACAGCGCCACCAGGGTGATCATGTTGAGCGACAGCCCGCTCAGCGCCATCACCACAAAGGCGCCGGCAAACGCGGTGGGCAGGCCAAAGAGCGCCCAGAACGCCAGCCGGGGGCGGAAAAACAGCGCCATCACCAGGCCTACCAGAATCAGACCGGTGATGCCGTTGCTCACCAGCATCTGCAGACGATCCTTGACGATGGAGGTCATATCCTGAGTAATCTCCAGACTGACCCGTCCCTCATGTCGCGCCCGCTCCTCGGCCACAAAGGCTTCCAGCGCGGCCATCACCCGCAGAGCGTCATCGTTACGGTTCTTGTGTATTTCGAGAATGATGGCGCGCCTGCCGTTGAACTCCACGCGCTCTTCGTCGCGCTCATGGGTTTCCGACAGGCTGGCAATATCGCCCAGTGTCAGCACTGCCCCACCGGCGCTGGCCACCACCGGCAAACGGGACAGAGCCTCCAGCGTGCGGCGCTCGTCAACGAAACGCAGCTGAATATCCTGGCTTTCGGTTTCCAGCGTTCCCAATGGCATGTCCAGATTTTGACGGCTGATGGCGCGGACGATATCACCGGCACCGAGTCCATACTGGCGCAGCTGATCGCGTGAGACTTCCACCTGCCACTGGCGTTGCGACAGCCCCATCGTCACAACATCGGCGATGCCGTCCATGGCAAACAGCCGGTCTTCCAGCGTGTTGGCGTAGCTTTCCAGATGGGCAAAACTCATCGGCCCTGACAGCGCTACAGCAGCGACCAGATCGGTACGATAGAGCTCACGTATGACAGGCTTTTCAGCCGCCTCGGGCAGATCGGTCAGGGCATCCAGTTCGGTGCGGATATCGTCCAGAAAGCGTCCCATATCACCCTGAGGATGCATGCCGACGACGGTAAGCGCCTGATTGTCTCGCGCCGTACAGGTGATCTCGCGCATGTGATCCACCCGCTGCAGGGCTTCACCCAGGCGCTGACAGATGGCTTCCTCCACATCCGCGGCCGTCGCGCCGCGATACTCCATGTT
This sequence comes from uncultured Marinobacterium sp., assembly GCA_964390205.1. Lineage (GTDB taxonomy): Bacteria > Pseudomonadota > Gammaproteobacteria > Pseudomonadales > Balneatricaceae > Marinobacterium. Next base: position 1,651 of record CAYMHL010000184.1, on the reverse strand, counting down.
GATGCTGACTTCAGGTGGCAGGTAGGCCGGAAAGGTTTCACGGGTCAGACTGGGGGCAACAAAAATCCCGGCTGCCAATATGAGTATCAACAGCAAGTTACCGGCCGTGGGATGACCGGCAAACCAGCGGATCATGGCAGATCCCCTTTTGCCGCCTGCTGCAGCCACTGACGGGTTTGCTCGTCCGGTTGCACACTGAGCAGAGTGCCCTCAATGGCCGGCACCAGATCATCCAGCACCAGCCTGTCCCCCGCAGCCAGACCTTCGGCAATCACCACCAGATCACCCTGCTGCCAGCCAATACTGATATCGCGGCGCTGGAGTCGATCCTGCTCGTCCGCCAGATACACTTGCCCCTGATGTACGGCACTTGCCGGGACAACAATGACCGGCTCGGGCGTAACAGCGGCAATATCCGCTTCGACAAACATGTTGCGCACCAGTGGCGGTCGCGCCGGTGGCCGCGCGTTGCGATAGGGCTCATCCACCCCAATCACGGCCTGAACCGTGCGCGTACCGGCATCGAGACTGCTGGTCACCCGGCTGAGGCGCCCGACCCAGCGGGCATCCGGCACACTGGTGGGGCTCACCCATACATCCAGCTGTGCCAATGGCAACTGACGGTGAAAATCGATAAAGTCCTGCGGCGACCGGTCGCTTTCCTGGTCAGATTTGACCGGCAGTTGCGACAACACCCGGCGCAACTCGGCCAGTTTGACCTGTACCCGGGCTTCGGCATTGGCAATATCATCGACGATGAACAGGGGTTGGCCCGGAGCCACATGTTGACCAACCTCGACGTCGATCTGATGGACACGCAGTGTCCAGGGAGCTTCAAAGCGGGTGTCTTGCAGATCCTTGATGGCATTGGCCAGGTTGGCCTCGGTCCGTGCCTGACGTGCAGCCAGAGCATCACGCCTGACAGGAATCAGACTGAGCTGGTTGCTCAGACTCTGCACTGCCTGCTCCTGCTGCAGCGTTGCCCGCTGCTGCTCGTCCAGACGGGTGGCCGAGAGTGCACCACGCAGAGCCAGCGTTTGAGCGCGCTCAAGCTCGCGCTGCGCCAAGGCCAGACGACGCTGCTCCAGCGCCAGCAACGCCTGAGTATTTTCCTCTTCCTGTGCCAGCTGCCGTCGCTCGGCTTCCAGCCCTGCCAGGTCGGCCTGTGCAGCCGCCTTTGCCAGTTCATAGCGACTGGGATCGATCTGCAGCAGGTGGGTGCCCGCTGCAATCAGGTTGCCGCTTTCCAGCTCGGGATGCTTCCAGACCACCCGCCCGGCCACATTCGCCACCGCTTTCCAGCTCTGTGCCGGCATCACCTGACCATAACCGCGCGCCCGCGTCATCAATACCTGAGGGACAATGTCCACAATGCGCACCGGAACCACCAGGGCTTCGGCTTCAATGCGCTGCGGTGGCTGTTTCAGCTTGACCATTACCATGATAAACACCACCCCAAGAATCAGGGCGGCAGCAAGGACAAGCGTGTTTTTGCGGGTCATCGGGTTCTCCCTGAACACTGGCGCTGAATGCTCAAGAGTAGAGCATAGGCCTTATTATAGTGTCGATACCGGACAGAGAGCCTGGACGTGAACGCTGCCTCAACTGAACACGGTGGACGTCAGTCGATGAAGTGCAAAAGAACCATGGG
>CAYMHL010000183.1:0-4622 GCA_964390205.1 uncultured Marinobacterium sp. | reverse complement strand
CCCGACGCATATGGGGCCAGCATCACCTAGGACCTGCCTGTGGGGCGCATCGATAACGGCACCCTGAACAACATCGACCGTGACCTGACCCTAACCGCAAAAGAAACGGAAAAGCACGTATGAAAATCACCGAATACACCACCGAGATCGCCCCAGGCGCGCACTGGTCGCTGCGCCTGCGCAAGGGCACGCTGATGCGCCTGACCGACCTGGAAGGCGGCGCTAATCTGGGCATGCTGTTCTACAACCCGGAAAACATGCTCGAACGCTACAACGCGCCGGACAGCCTCAAGTGCCAGCACACGTTCAAGCTGACGCGCGGCAACTGCCTCTACTCCGACATGGGCCGCATCTTCGCCTCCATCGTCGAAGACTCGCTGGGCTGGCACGAGACCGTCTGCGGCAACAGCCACGCCGAGCACGTTGCCGCACGCTGGGGCAAGCGCGATTACCAGCACGACCGCAACGACTGGCACCAGAACGGTCATGATGCCTTCTTGGTCGAACTGGCCAAATACGGTCTTGGCCCGGCCGACATGGCAGCCAACATCAACTGGTTCAGCAAGGTCGCCACCGATGCCAACGGCAACCTGACACTGGTGGAAGACCACAGCCCGGCGGGCAGCAGCCTGTCACTGAGATTCGAGATGGATACCCTGGTGCTGATGCACACCTGCCCACATCCGCTCAGCCAGGCCGCCGAATATCCGCGCAAGCCGGTGCGCATCGAGCTGGGCATCGCCGAGCCGGTCTGGGAAGAGGATGAATGCCTCAACCTCTGTCAGGAAAACCGTCGCGGTTTCGAAAATAACGCCCTGTATTACCTTGGCAGCTAAGGAGAAAATTATGTTGACCGAAAGCACACGTCAGCCGGAACTGGCTATCTCCCGTGACCTAATCGACGCCGGCGACTACTACATCGGCACCGTGAAAGCGGGCCAGACGCTGCGCATTCTCGACCTGGAAGGCAATCAGGCCGCCGACACCTTGTTCTACAACGCTCAGGACCCGAGCGAGCGCTACAGCGCCATGGACACCATCCGCGAGCAGGGCAATGTCTACCTGACTACCGGCTCGGTCCTGAGATCCAACGCCAACACGCCAATGCTGGAGATCGTCGCCGATACCTGTGGCCGTCACGATACCCTGGGCGGCGCCTGCGCCACCGAAAGCAACACCGTGCGCTACGACCTTGAAAAACGCTGCATGCACGCCTGCCGAGACAGCTGGATGCTGGCGATCGCCGAACATCCGGAATACGGCATCGGCAAGCGCGATATCAGCCACAACATCAACTTTTTCATGAACGTACCGGTAACCGAAGCCGGCGGCCTGACCTTCGAAGACGGCATCTCGGCACCGGGCAAGTACGTTGAGCTGACCGCCAAGATGGACGTGGTGGTGCTGATCTCCAACTGCCCGCAGCTGAACAACCCCTGCAACGGCTACAACCCGACACCGGTGGAGCTGCTGGTCTGGGATAACTGATCACGCTCGGACGTCACGCCTAAAACTCGATTTGACTCTTCAGCGGACGGCCGCTGTCGTATGAAACACCACGGGACGGCCCGTGCCAGGATTCTGCAATGTTCAACAAAGTCCTCATTGCCAACCGGGGTGCCATCGCCACCCGCATCATCCGCACCCTCAAACGCCTCGGGATCGGCTCAGTCGCCGTCTACGCCGACTGCGATGCCGACAGCCTGCATGTGCGCCACGCCGACGAGGCCTACTGCCTCGGCGAAGGCGGTGCCGCCGACACCTATCTGAACATGGAGCGCCTGCTGGAGATTGCTGCCGAGAGCGGCGCCCAGGCGATCCATCCGGGCTATGGTTTTCTCAGCGAGAACGCCGCCTTCGTCGAGCGTTGCGAAGCCGCCGGTATCGCCTTTATCGGCCCGCGACCGGACCAGATGCAGGCCTTTGGCCTCAAACACCGCGCCCGTGAACTGGCACAGGCGGCTGGCGTCCCCCTTCTGCCTGGCTCGGAGCTGCTCACCGACCTGGTCGAAGCCAAAACCGAAGCCGAACGCATCGGCTACCCGGTGATGCTGAAGAGCACCGCCGGCGGTGGCGGTATCGGCATGCAGTTGTGCCATGATGAGGCGGAACTCGAAGGCGCCTTCGACTCGGTGAAACGCCTTGGCGCCAACAACTTTGCCGATGACGGCGTGTTCCTGGAAAAATTCATCGCCCGCGCCCGCCATATCGAGGTACAGGTGATCGGTGACGGCAAGGGCCAGGCGTTGGCATTGGGCGAACGTGACTGCTCCAGCCAGCGCCGTAACCAGAAGGTGGTCGAAGAGTGCCCGGCGCCTAACCTGGCCGACGAACTGCGTACAGACCTGCACCAGACTGCCGAGCGCCTGCTGACCAGCATCGGTTACCGCAACGCTGGCACCGTGGAATTCATCTACGACGCCGACACTGCCGAATTCTATTTCCTTGAGGTGAACACCCGGCTGCAGGTCGAGCACGGCGTGACCGAAGAGGTGTTCGGTGTCGATCTGGTGGAGTGGATGCTGCGCATCGCCGCGGATGACGCCCCGGACCTGGACGCCGCGCGCGCCCAGCTGAAGCCGGAAGGCCATGCGATCCAGGTCCGTCTCTACGCCGAAGACCCCTGGCGCGACTTCCAGCCCTGTGCCGGTCTGCTGAGCCAGGTCGAGTTTCCCGCGGGTGACGGCATCCGTATCGACCACTGGGTCGAGTCCGGCATCGAAGTGCCGCCGTTCTTCGACCCCATGCTGGCCAAAGTGATCGTCCATGCCGAGGACCGGGACGCGGCGCTGAGCAAGCTGCAGCAGACGCTGGATTCCACCGAACTCTACGGCAGCGAGACCAACCTGGACTATCTGCGCGCTCTCAGCCGTGACGAGACGCTGCGCAAGGGCGAAGTCACTACGCGCTACCTCAACCACTTGGCCTTTCAGCCAGCCCGCGTAGACGTGATTCAGGGCGGCACCCAGACCACCCTGCAGGATTTCCCGGGCCGTCAGGGCTACTGGGATGTGGGCGTACCGCCATCCGGCCCCTTCGATAGCCACTCCTTCCGCCTAGCCAACCGCCTGCTGGATAACGCGGAAGACGCCGCCGCGCTGGAGATCACCCTGCAGGGACCGACGCTGAGCTTTGCCAGCGTCACCCAGATCGTCATCACTGGTGCCGAAATCGATGCCAAACTGGATGATCAGCCGCTGCCCCGGTGGCAGGTGATCAACGTTGCCGCCGGCCAGACGCTGCAGCTGGGACGGATTCGGGACGCTGGCAGCCGGGCCTACCTGGCCGTGCGCGGCGGCTTCCAGTGCCCGACCTATCTGGGCTCTCGCGCCACTTTCACCCTGGGCCAGTTCGGCGGCCACAACGGTCGCGCCCTGCGCGCCGGTGACGTGCTCAAGCTCGACCCTGGAGCCCTGCCGGTTGCCGAGCGCCAGCTGCCCGAGTCTCTGCAGCCCGAGATCGGCAACCACTGGCAGCTGCGCGTCATTTACGGCCCGCACGGTGCACCGGACTTTTTCACCGACGAGGATATCGCTACCTTCTTCGACACCGACTGGGAGATCCACTACAACTCCAGCCGCACCGGCGTTCGCCTGATCGGTCCTAAGCCGCAATGGGCACGGCGTGACGGTGGCGAGGCGGGACTGCACCCGTCAAACATCCACGACAACGCTTACGCGTTCGGTACCGTGGACTTCACCGGTGACATGCCGGTGATCCTCGGTCCCGACGGCCCCTCTCTGGGCGGTTTCGTCTGCCCAGCCACGGTGATTACAGCCGACCTGTGGAAACTGGGTCAGCTGCGTGCCGGTGACAAGGTGCGCTTCCTGCCGGTAACTTTGGAGCAGGCAGTGGCGCTGGAAGCTGCGCAAAGCGCCGGTATCGAAGCGCTTGATGAGATCCCCTGCAACTGGCAGGCCGTGGCCCCCCAGTCGCCGATTCTGACCCGTTTCGATGCCGATACCTTCGGTGACGAGATCATCTGCCGCGCCGCCGGCGACCACTTCCTGCTGGTGGAGTACGGCGAGCAGGAGCTGGATATTCGCCTGCGTTTCCGAGCTCACGCACTGATGCAGTGGCTGCAGCAGCACACGTTGGACGGACTGCGCGAGCTGACGCCGGGCATACGCTCGCTGCAAATCCACTTCGACAGCCAGGTTCTGAGCCATACCGCCCTGCTTGCCCATATCGAACACGGCGAGCGGGAGCTGTCCGAACAGCTTGCGGAGCTGAGCGTACCCTCCCGCATCGTGCATATCCCGCTGTCCTGGGATGACGTGGCCTGCCAGCTGGCGATCGAGAAATACGACCAGTCGGTACGCAAGAACGCGCCCTGGTGCCCGAACAACCTGGAATTCATCCGCCGCATCAACGGCCTCGACAGCATCGAAGCGGTCAAGCAGGTAGTGTTCGACGCCTCCTATCTGGTAATGGGGCTTGGTGATGTCTATCTGGGCGCACCGGTGGCCACACCGATCGACCCGCGCCACCGCCTGGTGACCACCAAGTACAACCCGGCTCGCACCTGGACGGCAGAAAACTCCGTCGGCATCGGCGGCTCCTACCTCTGCGTCTACGGCATGGAGGGCCCCGGCGGCTACCAGTTCGTGGGACGGACCATT
>CAYMHL010000182.1:0-4634 GCA_964390205.1 uncultured Marinobacterium sp. | reverse complement strand
ACCACCGAAGCTTGCGCGTCAGATTTACAGTCTGATCCCTTTGGCCACTCGGGAATCCCACCAGCGGATGCGCATGATAGAGATGCAGGCGAGGGTTGTAAAGGGGCAGGGGGCCGCGAGCGGGCAGTTTTTTGATATGCCGGATTTTCTCGGAATGGATTCGATTCATGAAAAAAAGTCTTCCGAAAACGGGGATGGTAAAAGCGGTCCCAAGCCCTCATAATGCGCGGCTTTCAGCGATCGGGTCGGGTCGGATTACACCCGATAGGCGGATAAATCAATATTGAAATCCCCGAGCTAACCTCTATATTTAGTGCCCTGTAAGCGGTGCTGTACCATATCTTGTGTTTCTGCCCAAAAATGATCTTTTGCCTGGTGTGCCCTCGTGGTGCTTGCCGGCATCTTGGCTATTGGCGTTTGAAAGGATATGGACCGCAGTAGGGAGGCTGGTTTGCAGGGGCCTCAAGTTTCATCAATGACAACTGGAAGAGCGTGCACAATGCAGCAAGATCTGATGGTTACCAAGCGCGATGGTCGGCGTGAACAGATCGATCTGGAAAAAATCCATCGTGTAATTATCTGGGCCGCCGAAGGGCTGGAAAATGTATCGGTATCACAGGTTGAACTCAGTGCACATCTGCAATTCTACGATGGCATCAAGACGTCCGACATTCATGAGACGCTGATCAAGTCCGCAGCCGACCTGATCTCCGAAGAGGCGCCGGACTACCAGTACCTGGCGGCGCGTCTGGCGGTGTTCCATCTGCGCAAGCGTGCGTTCAATGATTTCGAACCGCCGCACCTGTACGACCATGTTGTGCGCATGGTTGAGGACAAACGCTACGACCAGCATCTGCTCACCGACTATACCCAGGACGAGTTCAACGAACTGAACGACTACCTGGACCACGGCCGTGACATGAACTTCAGCTACGCGGCGGTGAAGCAGCTGGAAGGCAAGTATCTGGTTCAGAACCGCGTCACCGGCGCTATCTTCGAAAGCCCGCAGCAGCTGTATATGCTGGTGGCAGCCTGCCTGTTCGCCAACTATCCGCGTGACACCCGTCTGGGCTACGTCAAGCGTTTCTACGACGCCACGTCGCTGTTCAAGCTGTCGCTGCCGACGCCGATCATGGCCGGTGTGCGCACGCCGACGCGCCAGTTCAGCTCCTGTGTACTGATCGAGACCGGTGACAGCCTGGATTCCATCAACGCCACGGCATCGGCCATCGTCAAATACGTGTCCCAGCGTGCCGGTATCGGCATCAATGCGGGTCGCATTCGTGCCATCGGCAGCCCGATCCGCAACGGTGAAGCCTTCCACACCGGCTGTATCCCGTTCTACAAGCATTTCCAGACCGCGGTAAAATCCTGCTCCCAGGGTGGTGTGCGCGGTGGTGCAGCCACGCTGTTCTACCCGATGTGGCACCTGGAAGTGGAGTCCCTGCTGGTACTGAAGAACAACCGCGGCGTTGAAGAAAACCGCGTGCGTCATATCGACTACGGTGTGCAGATCAACAAGCTGATGTATCAGCGCCTGATCAAGGGCGGCAACATCACCCTGTTCAGTCCGCACGAAGTTCCCGGTCTGTACGACGCCTTCTTTGCCGATCAGGAGGAGTTCGAGCGCCTGTACGAGCAGTACGAACAGGATGAATCGATTCGCAAGAAGACCATCAAGGCGGTTGAACTCTTTGGTCTGCTGATGTCCGAGCGTGCCTCTACCGGGCGTATCTACATCCAGAACGTGGACCACTGCAACACCCACAGCCCGTTCGATCCGGCAGTGGCGCCGGTCAAACAGTCCAACCTCTGTCTGGAGATTGCGCTGCCGACCAAGCCGCTGAACGATGTCAACGATCCTGAAGGCGAGATTGCCCTCTGTACGCTGTCGGCCTTCAACCTGGGTGCGCTGGCCAATCTGGATGAGCTGGAAGACCTGGCTGACCTGATTGTGCGTGCGCTGGACAGCCTGCTGGATTATCAGGACTACCCGATTCCGGCGGCACGCAACGCCACCATGTCACGTCGTACCCTGGGCGTGGGTGTCACCAACTTTGCCTACTACCTGGCCAAGAACGGCGTGCGTTACTCCGACGGCAGCGCCAACGGTCTGGTACACCGTACCTTCGAGGCGATTCAGTACTATCTGCTCAAGGCCTCCAATCAGCTGGCCAAGGAGATGGGGGCCTGTCCGAAATTCAACGAGACCACCTACGCCAAGGGTCTGCTGCCGATCGACACCTACAAGCGTGACGTGGACAGCTACTGCGAAGAGCCGCTGCACTATTTCTGGGAGACGCTGCGCGAAGATATCCGCGAGTTCGGCCTGCGCAACAGTACGCTGACCGCGCTCATGCCCTGCGAAACCTCCTCGCAGATCACCAACTCCACCAACGGCATCGAGCCGCCGCGTGGTTTTGTATCGGTGAAGGCAAGCAAGGACGGCATCATGAAGCAGGTGGTGCCGGAATTCCTCGAGCTCAAGAGTCAGTACGAACTGCTGTGGAATATTCCGAACAACACCGGTTATCTGCAGCTGGTCGGTATCATGCAGAAGTTCGTTGACCAGTCGATTTCGGCCAATACCAACTATGACCCGTCCAAGTTCCCGGGTGACAAAGTTCCGATGAAGCAGCTGCTCCAGGATCTGCTGACGGCGTATAAGTACGGCGTGAAGACGCTCTACTACCACAACACCCGTGATGGTGCCGGTGCGTCCGACAAGGGCGATGACGGCTGTGAAGGCGGTGCCTGCAAGCTCTGATCCGAGCCGTTCGTCTTCTGTTAATGCGGCTTCCCGGTACGTGCCGGGAAGCGCTGCCATGTTTTGTTCAGGAAAAAGGGACTCATGTCATACTCCACTTTCAGCCCGAGTAACCACGATGCAACCCGCGAGCCGATGTTCTTCGGCCGTTCGGTGAACGTGGCCCGTTATGACAAGCAGAAGTATCCGATCTTCGAAAAACTGATCGAGAAGCAGCTGTCGTTCTTCTGGCGTCCGGAAGAGGTCGATCTGACCAATGATCGCAAGGACTTCATGGATATGCCGGATCATGAAAAGCATATCTTCCTGAGCAACCTGAAATATCAGACCCTGCTGGACTCGGTACAGGGACGCTCGCCCAACGTGGCTTTCCTGCCGGTGGTGTCCCTGCCGGAGCTGGAAACCTGGTTTGAAACCTGGGCGTTCAGTGAAACCATTCACAGCCGTTCCTACACCCATATCATCCGTAACATCGTCACCGAGCCGTCCGAGGTGTTCGACACCATCGTGACCAACCCGGAGATCATCAGACGTGCCGAGACCGTGACCCGTCTGTATGACGAGTTCATTCAGCTGGTCAATGTATACACCGTGCATGGTGCCGGCGTGCATCTGATCGACGGTGAGCGTTTCGATGCCAGCCTGTATAACCTGAAGAAGAAGCTGTACCTGACCCTGGTCTCGGTCAACGTGCTGGAAGCGATTCGCTTCTACGTCAGCTTTGCCTGCTCCTTCGCCTTCGCCGAACGTGCGCTGATGGAGGGCAACGCCAAGATCATCAAGCTGATCGCCCGTGATGAGGCGCTGCACCTGACCGGCACCCAGCACATGCTCAACCTGATGGCCTCAGGTGCGGATGATGCTGACTTCAAACAGATTGCGGCCGAATGCGAGGAGCAGGTCTACGCCATCTTCCGCGAAGCGGCACAGCAGGAGAAGGACTGGGCGGAATACCTGTTCAGTGAAGGTTCCATGATCGGTCTGAATGCGCGCATCCTCGGTGATTATGTCGAATACATCACCAACGTGCGCATGAAGGCGCTGGGCCTGAACGAGATCTTCCCGTCACGCCAGAATCCGCTGCCGTGGATGAACGGCTGGCTGGTCAGCGACAATGTGCAGGTCGCCCCTCAGGAAGCGGAAATCAGCTCTTACCTGGTGGGTCAGATCGACAATGAAGTCGGCACGGATGATTTTGACGGTTTTGATCTGTAATTGAGGTGACCATGTCCGGTATTCCACGCATCAAGGTCGACAACTACCATACCTTCTATTACCAGTACGAGTTTTCCCTGCTGGACGCGCTGGAAGCACAGAACATTCCGGCGCCCTACAACTGCCGGGGAGGCTACTGTGGCTGCTGCAAGGTGAAGTTGATCGAGGGCAGCGTGGATTATGTGCAGGACAGTCTGGTTGACCTCAAGGAAGACGAGATTCTGACCTGCTGCTGCAGGCCGCGCGAGCATATCGAAATCGCCCTGCCGGATGATTGAATCCGGTCATGAAAGAGGTTCGTGAAACACGGACAAAATATAAAAAAAGCGCCTTGACAGGGCGCTTTTTTTTTGAACTTGTGCACATGCCGTGCGTGATGTCGATTTCAGCGGTGCATAACCGCGGTTGTAAACAAATCGAAACAGTATTGACATTAATAAGTTATTGTTTTTAAAAGAATTAAACAAAAACTGACGATTTTATTACCAATTTGCTGAAGGCCTTGAAATACGCTGGCTGGGGCCATTCTTCCCAACTCTATCCACTATTTTATCCACAGATTCTGTGAGTAACCGAGAGCGTTTTCAGTCCTCGGTTTTGGCTTTGTATTCACACAGATCTTCGATGATGCAGGCGCCGCAGCGAGGCTTGC
>CAYMHL010000181.1:0-4634 GCA_964390205.1 uncultured Marinobacterium sp. | reverse complement strand
GAGTCCTGGTGTTCGCCCGGCAGCACTTCGTAGATCTCGTCTGCGGTGAAGCTGAGGATCGGCGCGATCCAGCGTACCAGCGCCTGAGCGATGTGGAACAGCGCGGTCTGGCAGGAACGGCGTGCCAGCGAGTCCGGCTGGGTGGTGTACTGACGGTCCTTGATGATATCCAGATAGAAGCCGCCCAGCTCCTGTACGCAGAAGTGGTGCACCTGCTGGTAGACATCGAGGAAACGGTAGCTGTCGTAGGCCGCAATCACCTTCTGCTGCAGCCGCGCAGTGGCGTCTACGGCCCAGCGATCCAGTGCCAGCATGTCGGCTGCTGCGACCATATGAGTCGCGGGATCAAAACCGTTCAGGTTGGCCAGCAGGAAGCGCGCGGTGTTGCGGATGCGGCGGTAGGAGTCGGCGGTGCGCTGCAGAATCTGCTTGGACACGGCCATCTCGCCGGAGTAGTCGGTGGACGCAACCCACAGGCGCAGAATGTCGGCACCCAGGCTGTCGGTCACTTCCTGCGGTGCGATCACGTTGCCGAGCGACTTGGACATCTTGTAGCCCTTCTCGTCGACGGTGAAGCCGTGGGTCAGCACCTGCTTGTAGGGCGCGCAGCCGTTGATGGCGATGGAGGTTTTCAGCGACGACTGGAACCAGCCGCGGTGCTGGTCGGAACCTTCCAGATACATGTCGGCCGGGAAGCTGAGGCCTTCGCGCTCGCGCAGGACCGCATGGTGGGTCACACCGGAGTCGAACCAGACATCCAGAGTATCAGTGACCTTGTCATAGTCAGCCGCTTCATCACCCAGCAGTTCGGTCGCGTCCAGTTCAAACCAGGCATCGATGCCGCCCTGTTCGATTTTTTGCGCCACCTGCTCGATCAGTTCGGCGGTACGCGGGTGCAGCTCACCGGTCTGCTTGTGGGTAAACACAGTGATTGGCACACCCCAGGTACGCTGACGCGAGACACACCAGTCCGGGCTCTGCTCGACCATGGCTTCGATGCGGTTCTGGCCCCACTCGGGGAACCACTGCACGCCCTTGATCGCATCCAGTGCCTGGCTCTTCAGCTGCTTCGCCTCCATGGAGACAAACCACTGCGGCGTGGCACGGTAGATCAGCGGCGTTTTGGTGCGCCAGCAGTGCGGGTAGCTGTGCTGGAAGCGCTTCAGGTGCACCAGAGTACCTTCGCGTTCCAGCGCCTCGCACACCGGACCATCGGCCTTGTAGACGTGAACACCGGCAAATTCGCCGGCCGCATCGGTATAGGTACCATCGGCCTGCACCAGATTCAGTGTGCCCAGACCGTAGGCCTGACCAACGACAAAGTCTTCCATGCCGTGATCGGGCGCGGTGTGTACGGCACCGGTACCGGCATCGGTGGTGACGTGATCACCCAAAATCACCGGCACCTGACGGTCATAGATCGGATGCTGGAGCTGCAGCAGCTCCAGCGCTGCGCCGTTGCAGGTCGCCAGCACTTCAAACTTGTCCACACCCCAGCGCGCCATGATGTCATCGACCATCTCGGCGGCCAGCACCATGCGATCCACACCCTGCTCGGTGTGCGCTTCCACCAGTGCGTAATCCAGCGTGCCGTTGATCGACACCGCCTGGTTGGCGGGGATGGTCCAGGGCGTGGTGGTCCAGATCACCACCGACACCGGCGCCTCACCGGCAGTGGCGCCGAACAGTGCCAGCACCTTGTCCTGATCGATGAAGGTGAAACGCACATCGATGGCGGTGGAGGTCTTGTCCTGATATTCCACTTCGGCTTCGGCCAGTGCGGACTGACCGACCACACTCCAGTAGACCGGCTTGTAGCCCTTCACCAGATGGCCGTTGTCGATGATCTTGCCCAGCGCGCGCACGATGTTGGCTTCGGTGTCGAAGTTCATCGTCAGGTAGGGGTTGTCCCAGTCGCCCAGTACGCCCAGACGAATGAAGTCCGCTTTCTGCCCGGCGACCTGCTCGGCGGCGTACTCGCGACACTTCTGACGGAATTCACGGTAGGGCACCTTGTCGCCGGCCTTGCCGATCAGGGTTTCCACCTTGTGCTCGATCGGCAGACCGTGGCAGTCCCAGCCCGGCACGTAGGGCGCGTCAAAGCCGCTCAGGGTCTTGGACTTGATGATCATGTCCTTGATCACCTTGTTGACCGCATGACCGATATGAATATTACCGTTGGCGTAGGGAGGACCATCGTGGAGGATGAAGGTCTTGCGTCCCTTGCCCACTTCACGCAACTGACGATACAGGTCGATTTCATCCCAGCGCGCCAGACGAGCCGGTTCACGCTGCGGCAGGTTGCCGCGCATCGGGAATGCCGTTTCCGGCAGGTTGAGTGTCGCTTTGTAATCGGTCATAACAGGTCGCTTCCAGAGGTAAGGTCAGTCTCGGCCCGCCTGGGCAAACCAGGCGCGGACATGTTCAATATCGGCTTCTATCTGTGTCTTGAGCGCGTCCAGGCCATCGAAGGCGCGCTCCTCGCGGATGAAATGAAGAAATTCGACGCGCATCAGGCGACCGTAAATTTCCTCTCCGCTGTAATCCAGCAAATGGACTTCCAGCACCGGCTGGCGACCGTTTACGGTCGGGCGCATGCCTACGTTGCAGACACCGGGCAAACGACGGCCATCGAAATGTGCATGCACGGCAAAGACGCCGCGCAGCGGACAGGCATACTTGTGCATGCGCACATTGGCCGTCGGCACGCCCAGCTGACGGCCCAGTTTCTGGCCATGCATCACGCGACCGGTCACGGCATAGCGCCAGCCCAGCAGGCGGGCAGCCAGGTCGAAATCATGCTGCACCAGCGCCTGACGCACCCGGGTGCTGCTCACACGCTCGTCATCGATGGCGAAGGTCGCTGTATGTTCAACACTGAAGCCATGGCGCTTGCCGGCTTCAGTCAGCATGGTGAAATCGCCGCGCCGGTCGCAGCCGAAACGGAAATCATCGCCGACCACGAAGTGACGCACCGCCAACCCCTTGAGCAGCAGTTCATCGATGAAATCGGTGGCGCACATCTGTCGCAGCCGGGCGTTGAAAGTCAGACAGAGCACTCGGTCTACGCCCTCAGCCGCCAGCAGACGCACCTTTTCGTCAAACCGGGTCAGACGCGGCGGTACCGCATCGCCACCGAAAAACTCGCGCGGCTGGGGTTCGAAGATGATCGCCACACTGGGCAGCCCGAGTTCGGCCGCCTTGGCTTTGACCTGCGCCAGCACCTTGCGGTGCCCCAGGTGAACGCCATCGAAATTGCCGATCGTGGCCACGCAGCCACGGTGTCGGTCTCGCAGATTGTGTAAGCCTCGTATCAGTTCCATGCAGTTGCTGAACCAGCGCCGGAAATAGGGACTGCGCAGTATATCGTACTCTGGCCACTGCGAGTACCGCTCAGAAAGTGTTCAGCCACGCAGGTGACGCATGCGCAGACCCGTTGCCAACAGCGCCAGAACATAGGCACCAACGCCCGCCAGCACCAGCAGCGTCATCCACTGCACGCGCGTCCAGAGATCGGCCTGCAGCCAGTCGCCCTGCACCTGCTGAATCAGCACCAGCGTGGCCACCAGCACGGCGGACGCACTGAGCAGACGGAACAGCATCACTCCCCAGCCCGGCTGCCAGCGGAATACGCCTTCCTTCAACAGCCCGTGGAGCAGCCAGCCCGCATTCATGAACGCGGAGATCGACGTCGCCAGTGCCAGCCCGGCATGATCCAGCGGCCAGATCAGGATCAGGTTGAGGACCATGTTGGCGATCATCGCCTTGACCGCAATTTTCACCGGCGTGCGGGTGTCCTGACGGGCAAAGTACCCCGGTGCCAGCACCTTGATCAGCATGAACGCCAGCAGACCGAAGGCGTAGGCTCTCAGACTCATGGCCGCCATCATCACATCGCGATCGGTCATCTGGCCGTAGTGGAACAGGGTTGCGATCAGCGGCTCAGCCAACAGCGCCAGCGCCAGCGCCGCCGGCAGGCCAATCAGCAGGATCATGCGGATGCCCCAATCGAGCATCTGCGCAAAGCGCTCGGGGCTTTTTTCGGCATGGGTGCGCGACAGGCTGGGCAGAATCACCGTGGCAATGGCGATGCCGAATACCCCCAAGGGCAACTCGGACAGACGATCGGAGTAGTACAGCCAGGACACGCTGCCAGTCTGCAGAAAGGACGCCAGCACCGTATCCAGCAGCAGGTTGATCTGCGCCACCGAAACCCCAAACAGCGCCGGCAGCATCAGTTTGAGAATGCGACGCACGCCTTCGTCACGGAAATTCGGCTGCGGCTGCGGCAACAGACGCAGTCGTGCCAGGAAAGGCAGCTGGAACAGCAGCTGCACCGCACCGGCCATGAGTACCCCCCAGGCCAGGGCCATGATCGGTGTTTCCAGCAGCGGACTGAGCCAGACCGCCGCACCGATCAGACACAGATTGAGCAGCACCGGCGTGAAAGCCGGTACGGCGAAACGCTCATAACTGTTGAGAATGGCACCACAGAAAGCGGTCAGCGAGATCAGCAGCAGATAGGGAAAGGTAATTCTGAGCATGTCGGCGGCGAGATCAAACTTTTCGCCACCGGCCATGTAGAAACCCGGCGCGAACAGGGCCGCCAGCAAGGGTGCGCCGATCACTGCCAG
>CAYMHL010000180.1:1198-4701 GCA_964390205.1 uncultured Marinobacterium sp. | reverse complement strand
GACAAGACCAGCTTCACCTCGCAGACCTTCCGCAACATGCTCAACAACTTCGGTGTGGCAATTCCGCCGAACGTGGACCCCAAATCCAAGAACATCGCCGCAGTCGCCATTCATGCCGAACTGCCGCCCTTTGCCAAGCCGGGCCAGACCATCGATATCACCGTATCCACCATCGGCGATGCCAAAAGCCTGCGCGGTGGTAGCCTGCTGATGGCGCCGCTGAAAGGGGCGGACGGTAATGTCTACGCCATCGCCCAGGGCAATCTGGTGGTGTCCGGTTTTGGTGTTGAGGGCAACGACGGCTCGCGGCTGTCGCTCAACGTGCCCAGCGTGGGCCGCATCCCCAACGGTGCCAGCGTGGAGCGCACCGTGCCCAACGCCTTTGCCCAGGGCGACAGCCTGATGTTCAACCTCAACCAGCCGGATTTCACCACTGCCCGTCGCGTTGCCGAACAGATCAACGGCCTGCTGGGACCGGACATGGCGATGGCGCTGGATGCTGCGTCCATTCGCGTGCGCGCGCCGCGTGATGCCTCCCAGCGTGTGTCCTTCCTGTCCGTGCTGGAAAACCTGGAAGTGGACCCCGGTCAGGAAGTGGCCAAGGTGATCATCAACTCGCGTACCGGCACCATCATCATCGGCCAGAACGTGCGCGTCTCGCCGGTGGCGATCACTCACGGCGGCCTCACCGTGGCGATCAATGAGAACCTCGACGTCAACCAGCCCAACGTGCTGGGTGGCGGCAACACCGTGGTGACGCCACGTACCGAGATCGAAATCGATGAAGGCTCAGGTCGTATGTTCGAGTTTTCCCCCGGCGCGACCCTCAGCGACATCGTCGAAGCGGTCAACCAGGTGGGCGCGGCTCCCGGTGATCTGATGGCGATTCTGGAAGCGCTCAAGCAGGCCGGCGCACTGAAAGCGGAACTGGTGGTGATCTGATGGCGATCAAAAGCGGCTTCGATGCCAACTCGGCCGGCCTGTTTACCGACCTGAACCAGCTGCAGCAGCTGAAAGGGCAGGCGAAAACCGACCAGCAAGCGGCGCTCAAGGGCGTGGCCCAGGAGTTCGAGCAGCTGTTCATGAACATGATGCTCAAAAGCATGCGTCAGGCCAGCGATGTGCTGGCCACCGACAGCCCGTTCAACTCCGGTGACGTCAAGTTCTACCAGGAGATGTATGACCAGCAGATGACGCTGGACCTGTCGAAAAAGGGCAGCATCGGTCTGGCCGATATCATCGTCAAACAGCTGAGCCAGAAGGTGGATGCCGTCGCCCGCGCCGAGTCTGATGACGACGATCAGGATGCCCGCTCCCTGACCGAACAGATGCTCAATCGTGCCTTGGCCAGCGGCCCGGTCAGTCAACCGGCGGGCATGCCTTACCGTGCGCCCTCTATTGACAGCACAGACGCTGAGCTTGCGATTGAACCCAAGCCTGAAGCTGATGACAGCATCCCTGCAACGGCTGCTGCAGAACCTGACGACAGCCTGCCGGCGCGCTTTGACAGCCCGGCCCAGTTCATCGAACAGCTGATGCCGCTGGCCGAAAAAGCGGCCAAAACCCTGGGCGTAAACCCTGCTGTACTGCTGGCGCAGGCGGCGCTGGAAACCGGCTGGGGCAAGTTCATCACCCGTGATGCCGCCAGCGGCCAGAGCAGCCGCAACCTGTTCAACATCAAGGCCGATCGCAGCTGGCAGGGTGAGGCAGTGCAGGTACAGACGCTGGAATACCGCGGCGGCGTGCCGGAAAAGGAACAGGCGCGTTTTCGTGCCTACGACAGTTATGCCGACAGCTTCAACGATTACGTCGATTTCCTGCGCAGCAACCCGCGCTATCAGCAGGCACTTGAAAGCGGCACCGACCCGAGCCGCTTCGTGCGTGAACTGCACAACGCCGGTTACGCCACCGACCCGGAATACGCCAGCAAGATCGAGCGGATTTTCAACGGCGAACTGCTGGCGGGACTGGGCCACAGGGCTTCAGAAGGCTAACGCTCAACAAGGCCTGGCGCTCAAGAAGACCAGTATTTAAGAAACCTGGGCCGCGGCCGACATAGACAGAATGCAAGTGGGCACGCACTGAAGCGGGCCAGCGGAGGAATACCATGAGTTACGGTTTGCTGAATATCGGTAAACAGGCCCTGACGAGCAACCAGTCGGCGCTGTCGGTTGTTGGCCAGAACATTGCCAACGTCAACACCGACGGCTACAGCCGTCAGCGTCCGGAGTTTGCGTCCCGTGAGGGCATTGCCGGTGTCGAAATATATGACATCACCCGCATCGCCGACCAGTTCTTGAGCCGCCAGATCTGGTCGGATACGTCCTCCTACAGCAACTCCGAGATTTACCAGGCGTTTGCCAACGAGCTGGACAACCTGTTGGCGTCCGAGGCCACCAGTATCTCCAGTGCCATGGATAACTATTTTGGTGCTCTGCAAACCGCCGTTGATGACCCGACCAGTCTGCCCAACCGTGAACTCTTTGTCGCCGAGGCCGATGCACTGGTGCAGCGTCTGAATGGCATGGACGCCAATCTGGAACGGCAAAACAACAACCTGAACTCGCGGCTGGAAAGCACCACCTCTCAGGTTAATGCCATAGCGCGCAACATCGCCGAACTGAACGACAAGCTGCGCATTGCCACTGCCGCCGGCAGCGAGGTGAATGAGTTGCTGGACAAGCGTGACGCCCAGCTTGATCAACTGGCAAAGTTCGTTAACTTCACCACGGTGGATGACAAGAATACCGGTGGCGTGAACGTGTTTGTCGGCAAGGGCGAACCTCTGGTGATGGGCAAAGACGCCAACCGTCTGCTGACCACCGTTGACCCGGCTGATGCCAGCAAGCTTAATGTGTCGCTGCAGATCGGCAACAACGTCAACAACATCACCGACCAGATCAGTGGCGGCGAAATCGGCGGTTTGCTCGACTATCGTGACAACATGCTGGATACGGCGCGTGACCAGATCGGCATCATCACCCTGGCGTTTGCCGACACCATGAACCAGCAGCACATGAAAGGCATGGATCTGGATGGCGAGCTGGGTGGTCCCGTGTTCACCGATATCAACTCGCCTACGGCCATGGCCAACCGTATTCTCAGCGACGGCCGTAATGGCTCCAACCTGACGAGTTCCAGTGTTCACATCGATAACACCAGTGAGCTGAAAGCGAGTGAATACAAACTTGTCTTCGATGGCGACAACAGCTTCACCCTGGTACGTGAAAGTGATGGCAAGCAGTGGGATGCCGACGACTTCGCGGCCCAAGCCAGCGCTGAAGATGTGGATGGCGACAAGCAGATTCACTTTGACGCCGGTTCAGGGGAAATGACCCTGCGCATCGATGGCTTCACCCTGAGCATGGACCCCTCCGGCAACGCCTTTACCGCCGGTGATCAGTACGTGATCCGTCCGGCCCGTACCGCAGCGTCCGATATTGATATGGTGCTGCAGGACCCGCGCGACCTGGCGCTGGCCAGTCCGGTCAAAATCGAAGCTG
>CAYMHL010000180.1:0-1098 GCA_964390205.1 uncultured Marinobacterium sp. | reverse complement strand
CTGCAAACCGTTTATCGAATCTATGATGTCACGGACCCGAACAACCCGGTGGAAATCGACCTCAGTGATGCAGCTACGCCACCCATTGAACCGACGCCCTTTGTGGCCGGTGAACCGCTGAGCCTGCCGGATTACGGCTACGAAGTGGTGATCAAGAACCAGCCCAAGGCCGGTGACACCTTTACCCTCGGCTACAATGAAGGTGGCGTATCGGATAACCGCAATGCGCTGGCCATGTCGGATCTGCAGTTTGACAAAACCACTGTGGATAAAGCGTCCTATCAAGATCGTTATGGTCAGTTGATCGAGCGTGTCGGCACCCAAACCGCCGTGGCGCAGATCAATGCTCAAGCCAGCAAGTCGGTGTTGGATTCCAACCTGAATGCACGCTCCAGTATCAGTGGTGTCAACCTGGACGAAGAAGCGACCAAGCTGATCCAGTTTCAGCAGGCCTATCAGGCATCGGCCCAGCTGATTCGTGCATCGCAGACCATTTTTGACGCTTTGATCAGCGCCGTATAAGGAGTCAGTCATGCGTATTTCGACCTCCCAGGTATTTTTATCCAACCTGGACAACCTGACCCGCACCAACACCGAGCTGTTCAAAACCCAGCAGCAGCTGTCCACCGCCAAAAAGGTGCTGCAGCCATCTGATGATCCGTTGGCCGCGGCCCAGATCATCAAGCTGAAAAAGGAAGTGGCGCGCAACGACCAGTTTCAGGGCAACATTGATGTATCCCGTCGGCGCCTGGAGCTGGAAGAGATCGCGCTGGATCAGCTCAACAACATCAATATCCGCCTGCGTGAAATCACCATCCAGGCCGGTAATGGGGTCTTGTCAGCGGCTGACCGTGAATCTTTAGCCACCGAAGTGGATGAAATGACCCAGCAAATGCTGGGCTTGATGAACACCAAGGATGCCCAGGGCGAATACCTGTTTGCCGGTTTTAAAGGGGGTGAAGCGGCTTACGTGTACGACGAAGACACACGTCAGTATGCGTATCAGGGCGACAGCGGCCAGCGCTATATCCAGATCGGACCGGACAACCGCATCGCCTCCACCGACTCGGGCCAGAAGCTGTTCGAGCAGATTGAAGG
>CAYMHL010000179.1:0-4705 GCA_964390205.1 uncultured Marinobacterium sp. | reverse complement strand
TTTTCCCCGATGTTCCCGGACAACAAGGCGGTGCAGCCCTGCCTGGCGCTGCAGGCCGACATCCGCCGGGCCATCTCAATCGATTCGCCCGCGGCCCTGGCGAAGTTCGCGGACCAGAAGAAAACCGACCTGTCGAACGAGCACTACGAATGGCTGCAGTTTGCCGTGGCCAGGCGCAGCTGACCGACCATTACGGTCACGACCACGCCGCCACTCCCGTTTCCAAACTGTAATTGCCACCGCAAACCCACCCCGCGTCACCGCCGCACGCCTTGAAAACAAAAGAAAAAACAGCAATCATTCTCGTGGCACGCATCCTGCAATGTACGCACCGTCGTCCCCTGTTCCGATTCCTCTTACAACGGTAAACTCGATGCGTACCCTGGCCACCCGTTTCCTCCTGACCCTCCTCTGCTGCCTGCTGCCGACATTCGCCGCAGCGGCCACGACCCGAACCATCCACGTGGAATGGGGCTACACGCTGCCCAGCACACCGGCAGTGACCGGCTTTAAGCTCTACCAGGAAGGCGCGCATGTTTGCCAGACCCAAGAGCCTGGTGCTACCGCCATGGACTGCACGGTGACGCTGATCGCCGACACCACCAATTTCACCCTGACCGCCACCTTCAGCGACGGCACGGAGAGCCCGCACTCCGCGCCCTTCCCCTTTACGCCACCCGCTGACTCCTCCACCGACACGACAACGCCGCCCGACAGCACGGACCCTGATACCACCACCCCCGACCCGAGCACCGACGATCCAGCCGCCGACCCCGCAGGCGACGATACCAGTTCCGACCCCACCAGCGGTGACACCACTATCGATCCCGCAACCGGTGACACCACCACACCGAGCGAACCTGTCGGCACCGGCAGCCACCTGTTCACCTTCACCTGGGAATCCACCGCCGACCCGGCCACCCTCGCCGGCTATCGCATCTACCTGAACAGCACCCTGCTCTGCGAAACCGATGACCCGACAGCCACCACGCTCGCCTGCATGGCGGACCTGGTCGACGGGACCATGAGCTTCGGCCTGACCTCGGTGTATCTCGACGGCACGGAAAGCAGCCTGTCCAACCTGCTTACCTACACGCCCAGCGACGCGACCAGCACAATCGACCCGACCGCACCCACCGACACCACCGCGCTCAGCGCAGCTATCGCTGCCGCACCGCTCAACGGCACAGCGCCGCTGACGGTCTCCTTCAACGCCGGTTCGTCCACCGGCAGCATCACCTCTACCCAGTGGGACTTCGGCGACGGCACCACCGGTACCGGCACCACAACCAGCCATGTGTTCAACACAGCCGGCAATTATACCGTCACCCTGAACGTAGCCGACAGCCACGGCCTGACCAGCACAGCCAACGTGGCGGTGTCGGTCGCTTCCGCCCCGGTCACTGAACCTGCGCCCGACCCCGTGTCCGAACCCGTTCCGGCCGCCCCGCCGAGCGCGGTCATCAGTTCAACCACTGGCGCGGGCCCAGCCCCGCTGCAGGTCACGTTCGACGGTTCCGGATCCAAGGCCGCCAGCGGCGCCAGCATCGCGGGCTACAGTTGGAGCTTCGGCGACGGCACCTCAGCCACCGGCGCCACGGCCGCACACAGCTACACCGCGGCCGGTACCTACACCGCCACGCTCACGGTCACGGACACCCAGGGGCTGACCAACTCGGCGAGCACGCCCATCGTGGTCACCGCACCGGTGGTCATCGAGAACAAACCGCCCACGGCCGCGGCCACGGCCACGCCGACCAGCGGCACGGCGCCGCTCACGGTCAGCTTCGACGGCTCCGCGTCGGCGGACAGCGACGGCTCCATCGCCACCTACCTGTGGACCTTCGGCGACGGCAGCACGGCCACCGGCAAAACGGCCAGCCACACCTACACCGGCGCCGGCGATTACACCGCCATCCTGCAGGTAACCGACGACCAGGGCGCCACCGGCAGCACCAACATCACCATCAAGGCCGAGGCCGCCAAGGCCCTGGCCGGCCTGAACATCGAAACCGGCGAGATCAGCGTGGGCAGCACCTGGGTGCGCGTGGAACTGACCGGCACCTTCACGGAACCGGTGGTCATCGCCGGGCCGCCGAGCACCAACGACACCCAGCCCTGCGTCATCCGCGTGCGCAACGTCACCCCGACCGGCTTCGACATCCGCCTGGCCGAGTGGGACTACCTGGACGGCACGCACCCGATGGAGACCGTGTCCTACCTGGTCATGGACAAGGGCCGCACCACCCTGCCGGACGGGACCATCGTCGAGGCGGGCAGCTTTGCCGGCACGCCCACCAACCAGAACGTGCGCTTCAGCGGCCTGTTCAACACCATCCCGGTGGTGCTGACCACGATCGCCTCGGAGAACGAGATCGACACCATCAGCAGCCGGACCTCGAAAATCACCACCGCGAGCTTCGCCTACTCCTTCAAGGAGCAGGAGAAGAACAAAAACCAGCACGTGAAGGAAACGGTCCACTACATCGCCTGGGAACCGGGCCAGGGCACCATCGGCACGCTGCGCTACGAGGTGGCCCAGGCCGCCAACGACCTGACCGACGCCTGGAGCACCGTCCCCTTCCAGCAGGACTTCGCGCAGGCGCCGGTCTTCCTGGCGGACATGCAGACCAATAACAACTCGGACACCGCCGCGCTGCGGACCCAAGCGGTTGCCCCGACCGGCGTCGAGCTGAAGGTGGAGGAGGAGCAGTCCAAGGATACGGAAACCATCCATCCCGAGGAAACGGTGGGCTACCTGGCGCTCGACCAAGAGGAATAAAAGGTGTTTACTGCGCGGAAGCGAAACTTCGTTGACACGCAAAGGAACAGCCGGCCTGAAAACACTGAAAGACGAGAATTGTCCGGCTCGAGATGAGCCGCCTGGCCACAAAAAGACAACTCCAGTAGAACAAAATCAAAACTGCACCGACCCCCCATCAACAGACGGCCGGGGCAGAAGAAAGATGCACAGAAAAGTAACATTACCGAGACCCAATGAACCGAAACGCTACCCACACCAACACTGACCACCCAAAAGGCAACGATCCGAGAGGGTGTGCAATGCACAGCACACAGCCCTCAATTTTCAGCCTGCCCCCTTGCCCTTTCCCAGATCGGCCCTTACACCGCGTCATTGTGAGCACTTCATCTCGGCAACGTGCCCCATTGCTTCCGTCATTGCGAGCGAAGCGAAGCAATCCCAATCTGAAAAAAAACAACGCCGTTCCAAGCTCAAACCCAACAACGAAAGAGCCAAACAACATGAAATGTGTCGCGCCCCCCCCACCAACCAAATCCACCTGCCGGGCTTTCCGTGATGTTGCCTTGGCAGGCCTCCTCTCCCTGGCCTTCATTACCCCGGCAACCGCCGCTGACTTCCCAGGCAACCTCAAAGGCGCAACAATCAGCGACGCGCAGACCACCAACCAACCACCTGTTGCCTCCTTTACCCACGCGATCACCGGTGACACCGTCACCTTTGACGCCAGTGGTTCTTCTGACCCGGATGGCAGCATCCTTAAATACAAGTGGTCTTTTGACGATGGCAGCCTGGCTGAAGGTATGACCGCAACCAAGACACTGCCGGAAGGAACAAAGCGCAAGGTCACCCTGACGGTGGAGGATAACGACAAGGGTGTGGCCCTTCAGCAACAGACTGTTGCTGCAGTGACCCAAAAGATACACGATGATTTCTCGACAGACACCACCGCCAACTACACAGTGATGAGCGGCAAGGCATTGAGCGTCTACGATGACGCGTTGCACACCGGATCATGGAGCACGACCGTTGCCTTCCACAACACAAGCCTCGAGAGTAACGACCACTCTATAGAAGCCGATGTGGTCTATGCACCGGAATATGGCGGCGGTCTGATGGTTCGGTGTGACTCCCAGCAGAAAACCGGGTATGTTGTCTACTTCGAATCTGGACGAGTCCTCCTCAACACCTATAACAATGGAACGATAAAGTATCTGGCAATGTACGACGGAAAATATCCCGCCGGCACCTACCGGCTCAGCGTGGTCGTAACCGACAACACTATCACCGCCGCCGTGAACGGCGCAGTGGTGCTGACAAAAACCGACGGCACATTTGCCAATGGCACCCATGCGGGTGTTCGGTTGAGAGCCGGGATCGATGCAGCCCCAATCACGGTGGACAACCTGGTGGGCAATTGAAAGGCAGAATTTTGCATGCCGATATAAACTCAATGACAAGGCAAGAAAAAGCGATGAAAATATTCCCTGCTCTTTTCGCTGTGGCGGCAATCCTGTTGGTGCATGGTTCGGCTTTCGCCATTGGCGGCAGCGGTGCGACCTGCAACCCTTCTACCCCAAATTGGGGGAAGTGCGAGTTGGCCCCTGTGCCGTTTCAATCCTCGGTCACCAAAACGATCAATATTCCTGGGGGTGCCTATGCAACACCATACCAGGCGAACCAAGCAAACACGAGATACGTTCTGCAAGGCGACATAACAGCAGACTCCACTGGAATTGTCATTGGGGCGAGTTATGTGATCATCGATTTAAATGGCCACACCATTACCTACAATCAGGTGAATCCTGGTGAGGGTGTGACCATTGGGCCTTACAGCCTGCACGACGTATCTGTGCGCAACGGTTCCATTATTCAGGGCGCCGCCATGTCTGAGGGAGATCTTTACGGTAGGGGTAACAACCCAGTGTCCACCTATAGTACAAT
>CAYMHL010000178.1:0-4708 GCA_964390205.1 uncultured Marinobacterium sp. | reverse complement strand
GAAGACATGATTGAAGACCTGGCACTGACCATGGCGAAAGAGAAGGGGTTGATCTAATGGCTGAAGCATACGAAAACAAACTGACCGAGTCCCAGATTGCCGAACTGGCGATTCACTGCGAAAACGCTGAACTGGAAGCCTACGAGATCACCAAGATCACCGACGACTTCCCGCAGATGACCTACAAGGATGCCTTCGACATCCAGTGGGAAATCCGTCGTCGCAAGGAAGAGCGCGGTCACAAGATCGTTGGCATGAAAATGGGTCTGACCTCCTGGGCCAAAATGGCACAGATGGGGGTTGAGCAGCCGTGCTACGGCTTCCTGGCCGACTACTTCAGCGTGCCCGAAGGTGGCGAGATCAAGCATGATGAGCTGATCCACCCGAAAATCGAAGCCGAGCTGGCGTTCGTGCTGAAGGAAGAACTGAAAGGTCCGGGCGTGCATATTGGTGATGTGCTGCGTGCCACCGATTTTGTCATGCCGGCGGTTGAAGTCATCGATTCCCGCTACAAGGACTTCAAATTCGATCTCAAGAGCGTTATTGCCGACAACTCTTCCTCCAGCCGATTCATGACCGGCGGCAACATGGCCGACATCGCTGATGTGGACCTGAAAAACATCGGTGTGGTCATGGAGATCAACGGTGAAGTGGTGCAGACCGGTGCCGGCGCAGCCGTACTGGGTCACCCGGCTTCATCCGTCGCCATGCTGGCCAACATGATGGGCGAGCGCGGCGAAAGCCTGCCGGCGGGTACCTTCATCATGATCGGTGCCATCACGGCTGCAGTGCAGGTCAACAAGGGTGATGCCTTCACCGTGCGTTATCAGGGTCTGGGCAGCATCAGCGGCAAGTTCGTCTGAGGAGGTTGCCATGCCCATCGCATATGTTCACATCATGGAAGGCCGCTCGGACGATCAGAAGGAAAAGCTGATCGAAGAAGTGACCAAGGCTCTGGCCAGTTCACTGGACGCACCTCAAGAGAGCGTCCGTGTGCTGATCACCGAAATGCCGAAACAGCACTTCGGCATCGGTGGTCAGTCGGCCAAGAAACTGGGGCGCTAGCCCCGGGTTTCTCGATTCACAGTTGTACTCTCGTTGTCTGTCTCCTTGCCCCGCCATTTGGCGGGGTTTTTTTGTTTTGGTTAATCACCCGTATAGCGCAATGTCATTGGACTGGCCGCTGCGGCAGGCTTAACATTCAGCCAAACAGCCGACGCATTGGAGACGGCACATGAATCAATCTCAGTCACTTGAATATTCCTTTCGCGATGCGCTCAAGCGCGAGCTGCAGAAGCACCGTTTTGCCGCCATCGGCATGGCGGTTGCCCTCAGCGTCGTACTGCTGTTGCTGCTGCAGAACAGCATCGTCGAAGTGAGCAACGGCGGTGGTGAAAAGCTGCGCAATGCATTGCTGGGCGGTTTCGGCGGTTTTGTTTCAACCGCAGTCGGGGCTTTCATGGCGCTGTTGCTGCGCGACATCAAGGCTAAAACCCAGGACACCATGCTGGGTTTCGCCGCCGGCATGATGCTGGCCGCCAGCGCCTTTTCGTTGATCTTGCCGGGTATCGAGGCAGCAGAAGCACTGGTCAGTGTCGGCATGGTCGCCGTTGCCGTCGTGATCACCGGCATGGGGCTGGGCGTGCTGCTGATGTTGGGGTTGGACCGGTTTACGCCCCACGAACATGAAAACGAAGGCCCCTGCGGACCCGGCTGTGAGCGCATCGGCCGGGTCTGGCTGTTTTTCCTCGCCATAGCACTGCATAACCTGCCTGAAGGGATGGCGATCGGGGTCAGTTTTGCCAATAACGATATGACCGTGGGCATGCCGCTGACGACCGCTATCCTGTTCCAGAATATCCCTGAGGGACTGGCGGTGGCGCTGGCGCTCAGAGCCGCCATGCTCAGTCCGGTCATGGCCGCCGTTGTGGCCTCCGGGACCGGCTTGATGGAGCTGCTGGGGTCCTTTATCGGCATCGGGATCGGCGGTGGCCTGCCACTGGCCTATCCCGTGGGGCTGGGGCTGGCCGCCGGTGCCATGATCTTTGTGGTCTCCCATGAGGTTATCCCCGAAACCCACCGCAACGGCCATCAAACCCCGGCAACCCTTGGCCTGATGGGCGGCTTTGCGGCCATGCTGGTGCTGGATACCGCGCTGGGCTGATTCAGCCTGCCGTGTGAGGGAGAGGGCGTTCCCCAGCGCGCGCAGGGGATCGATTTTTGTTACACTTTCTACCTTTTTCTTCAACCCTTTCCTTCAAACCTTTTTATCAACCAAAGGAACAGCATGTCCCGGCGGCCCGATCTGCTTAACGCACCCATTCGTCAGACGCTGGTGCGCATGACGATTCCGATGATGTTTGGCATCGTCAGCCTGATGCTGTTCAACCTGGCCGATATCTGGTTCGTCGCCCAGCTGGGTACCCAGCCGATGGCGGCGCTGGCCTTTACCTTTCCGGTATCTTTTTCCGTGGTCAGCCTGGCGATCGGCTTGGGCATCGGTACCTCGGCGACACTGGCGCGGCTGATTGGCAGCGGTAACGGCGGGGGCGAGCAGGCGGCGCGGCTGGCCACTGATAATTTGTTATTGACGGTGCTGTTGATGACCGTTGTCGGCTTTGCCGGACAGCACTTTGCCGATCCGATTTTCAGGCTGATGGGGGCGGATCCCGAGCTGATGCCGCTGATCGATGCCTACATGGAAGTCTGGTTCGCAGGCTCGGTGTTTCTGGTGTTGAACATGGTATGCAACAGCACCTTCCGTGCCTCGGGGGATACCCGGCTGTCGGCTGCGGTGATGCTGATTTCGGCCCTGCTCAATATCATCCTCGATCCGCTGCTGATCTTCGGCTGGGGGCCGGTACCCGCCATGGGCATTCGCGGTGCCGCCATTGCCAGTGTGCTGGCCTGGTTCATCACCACGCTGCTGGCGCTGCACCTGTTGTATCACCGTAAAGGCATGTTAGTGCTGGCAGTCCCGGACCTGCGGCTGATGCTGGCGCACTGGCGCAAGCTGCTGTCGATCAGCCTGCCGGCGGCACTGTCGAACATGATGACACCGCTGGCCAACGGCATTTTGACCGCGCTGGTCGCCGTTCACGGTGCCGAGGCGGTGGCGGCGTTCGGCGCCGGTGCCCGTATTGAATCCCTGTCGCTGCTGGTCTGTCTGGCGTTGTCGATGACACTGCCGCCGTTCATTAGCCAGAACTATGGTGCGCTTCAGGTCGAGCGGGTCAAGGCGGCCTATCGGGGCGCCATCCGTTTTGCACTGGTCTGGCAGTTGTTGATCTTTGCCCTGTTGGTTCTGTCCTCGGGTGCCATTGCCCAGCTGTTCAGCGCCGATCCTGAAGTGGCGCGCTGGTTGCAGATGTGGATGCTGATCGTACCGGCGGGTTTCGGCTTTCAGGCGATCACCTTCCTCAGTGCCTCATCCTTCAATGCCCTGCATCAGCCGATGCGTGCCATGCGGATCAGCCTGTTCCGGCTGTTCCTGATGTACGTTCCCCTGGGCTGGCTGGGCAACCACTTCTTTGGTCTGACCGGCATGTTCTCGGCGCTGGTCATTGCCAATGCCATCACTGCCATCGTCGCCAGTCTCTGGGTCCGTCGCTATCTCAAAACGCTCGAAACCGAACCGGGTGTCGTGCCTGCTTGCTGATAATACGGGTATGTCCTTATGTACCTTGGTCATACTTCTGACATAGTTTAAATAGACTATGATCATCGTAGTTGCACTGCATACAACCACAATAACGAATCGCAAACTCGGCCTGACGGTACTGCTCGATCAACACAGTGTTTAACCTCACTGCGGGCGATACAGGCTCTAATGAGATGGAAAGGGAAGCAAAAATGAGTAAACGTGTAGCATTGGTCACCGGCGGTACCGGTGGTTTGGGTGAAGCAATCTGCCGCAAGCTGGCAGATTCCGGTTTTCATGTTGTGGCCGGATACAACAGCGGCGGCAACCACGACAAGGCCAAAGCCTGGCAGGAAGAGCAGCGCAAGGCCGGATACGAAATCGACGTGGCCTATGGTGACGTGACCGATACCGACTCCTGCGCTGCCTGTATCGCCACTGTCAAGGAGCTGACCGGTCGTGATGTCGATGTGCTGGTCAACAACGCCGGTATTACCCGTGATGGTCAGTTCAAGAAGATGAGCTGGGATCAGTGGAACGAAGTGCTGACTGCCAACCTGGACTCCATGTTCCACATGACCCGTCTGGTGATCAACCCGATGATCGAACAGGGCTTTGGCCGCATCATCAACATCTCCTCCGTCAACGCACAGAAAGGCCAGTTCGGTCAGACCAACTACTCGGCTGCCAAGGCCGGTATCCACGGCTTCACCAAGGCACTGGCTCAGGAAGTGGCTGCCAAGGGTGTGACCGTGAACACCGTATCACCGGGCTATGTCATGACGCCGATGGTCGCCAAAATCGACGACGCCATTCTGGAAAAAATCGCCAAGTCCATTCCGGTGGGTCGCCTGGGCGAGCCGGATGAAATCGGCCGCATCGTGACCTTCCTGGCGGAAGACGAATCTGCCTACATCACCGGTGCCGACTTCTCCATCAACGGCGGTCTGCACATGTTCTGATTCTTACACGGGTCGAGACTATATAAAAACCCCATTCGATATCGGCTGGGGTTTTTTTACGGGTATTGCCAAGTTGTCAGGATGTTGTCAGTACGTCTAGAATGGA
>CAYMHL010000177.1:0-4771 GCA_964390205.1 uncultured Marinobacterium sp. | reverse complement strand
GGGCAGGGTCCCGAAGCGGATGTGCGTGTGCTCTATGGTCAGGTGGGTCATGAACATGTGGTCACCGAGGCCGGCTTGAAATTTCAGGTCAACGCACTGGCGCCGCAGAACTCGGGGCTGTTTCTTGATATGCGTCCCGGGCGGCAATGGGTGCGGGATCATGCCCAGGGTGCTCGTGTCCTCAACCTCTTTGCCTATACCTGTGCCTTTTCAGTCGCGGGGGTGGCCGGTGGAGCGAGTCGTGTCGTCAATGTCGACATGAGTTCACGTTCGCTGTCGATGGGGCGTCTGAATCACCGGCTTAATGCTCAGGATACGGCCGATGTGCGTTATCTGGCGGTCAATCTGCTCAAATCCTGGAGTCGCGTGCGCAAGCCTGGCCCCTATGATCTGGTGGTGATCGATCCACCCAGTTTTCAGCCGGGCAGCTTCGTGGCGGTGAAGGACTACATCAAGGTGTTGCGTCGCCTGCCGGAGCTGACATCCCCGGGAGCGCGAGTGGTTCTGTGCCATAATGACCCCAAGGAAACGCGTCAGTTTCTGGAAAGCCTGATGACAGAGAACCTGCCGGACTTCAGCCGTTTGGTCTGTTTCGGTGCCGGGGAGGACTTTCCCGAGCCGGGTGAATTCCAGGGGCTGAAGGTGACGGTGTATCAGCGAGAGGAGTCGGTTGCTTGATCTGTATCGACCTTGAAGCCAGCGGTCTGGCACGAGAATCCTACCCGATTGAAATTGCCTGGAAGTGCACCAAAAGCGGTGCCAGTGACTGTTTTCTGATTAATCCGGATACGGTTCCGGAGTGGCACTACTGGGATGAGTGCGCCGAGGAGTTGCACGGTATTGAACCGGATATGCTGCAGCGTGAAGGTATCAGTGCCGATCAGGCCTGTTTTCGTCTTAATCGGGCGTTGGCAGGGAAGGATGTGGTCAGTGATGCGGTTGAATATGACGGTTTCTGGCTGCGTCGGTTGTTTGATGCCTGTGATATTCGCCAGGGCTTTCGGCTTGCAGGGCTGGAAAGCGTGCTGAGCGCTGAAGAGCGAATTCAGTATCACTTTATCGCCGGTGCTGCCGTACGCCGCCACCGGGCACTGCAGGATGTGGAAGATCTGATTTCCGCCATCACTGCGGCCCAAAGCGGGGTGGAGGGCTGATCAGAGGTTGCCGACCTGGTTTTCGATCAGGTTGCGCAGCTCTTCATAGGTGTCCACGTTCTCGGGCGCGAAGTACAGCTTGTAGTACTGGCGCTCGACCAGACGTCCCTTGTTGCCGTTGATGGTTTCCTTGTAGGTCGCGTACAGGTAGCTCATCTGCAGATGAATGACGCGCGTCTGCAGCGGCAGTTCCAGTTCATGGCCTTCCAGATCCAGTCGGGTTTTGCGCTCCTTGATGGTGTAGAAGGACACCTCGGCGACCTGATTAAGGTTGAGCAGGAAATTGGAAGTGACCGGCACCAGACGACCTTTTTCCAGGCCGTTGTGCTCCATCTGGATGCCGCTGTTCTTCTTGATCTTGATAAACATGGAGAGAATCTCCGTCAGTGGTTAACGACTCTAGGCAGTATATGTCAGAGTGATGTCGGTTTGCTGACAGCCCCGAAGGAAAACGGGGCTGTGGCCGTTATGGGCCTTATTGTTCGTAGGTACGCAGGAAGGTTTCCAGTCGCTCGATGGCGTCGCGCAGCAGTTCCTTGGACGGCAGGAAGACCAGACGGAAATGTTGAGTGTCCGGGTGGTTGAAGCCGCTGCCCTGAACGATCAACACCTTTTGCTGTTGCAGCAGGTCCAGGGCGAACTTTTCGTCATTGCGAATCGGATAGCGCGCCGGGTCCAGTTTCGGGAACAGGTACATGGCGCCCCTGGGCTTGACGCAGGAAACCCCGGGGATGGCATTGAGCATTTCCCAGGCAAGGGTGCGCTGCTCGTACAGGCGACCACCGGGGACGATCAGCTCATTGATGCTCTGGTAGCCGCCCAGTGCGGTCTGAATGGCATGCTGCGAGGGAACGTTGGAACACAGGCGCATGTTCGACAGCATCTCGTAGCCTTCGATCAGGTCGCGGGCCTTGTGCTTGGGGCCGCTGATGATCATCCAGCCGGAGCGGAAGCCCGCAGCGCGGTAAGTCTTGGACAGGCCGTTGAAGGTGATGCAGATGACATCATCCGCCAGTGACGCCAGCGAAGTATGTTCGGTGCCGTCATACAGGATCTTGTCGTAGATCTCATCGGCAAACACGATCAGTTTGTGCTCGCGGGCGACTTGCAGAATTTCCAGCAGCAGTGAGTCCGGGTATACGGCGCCGGTCGGGTTGTTCGGGTTGATCACCACGATGCCGCGGGTGTTGGGGGTAATCTTGCTGCGAATATCCTCGATATCCGGGAACCAGTTTTGCTGTTCATCGCAGACGTAATGCACCGGGTTGCCGCCCGCCAGACTGACGGCCGCGGTCCACAGCGGATAATCCGGTGACGGGATCAGCATTTCGTCGTTGTCGTTGAGCAGGCCCTGCATCGCCATCACGATCAGTTCGGATACACCGTTGCCGATGTAAATGTCTTCAATGCCAACATTGCGAATGTTCTTGCGCTGGCATTCCTGCATCACCGCCTTGCGCGCCGAAAACAGGCCCTTGGAATCACAATAACCCTGGGATGCCGGGAGATTCAGAATGACGTCCTGAACAATCTCTTCGGGTGCATCAAAGCCCCAGGGGGCCGGGTTGCCAATATTCAGCTTGAGGATGCGGTGGCCTTCCTCTTCCAGGCGCTTGGCTTCCTGCAGGACAGGACCACGAATATCGTAACAGACGTTGATCAGCTTGTTGGATTTGCGAATGACAGACATCTTCTCGTTCCTGAGGGCTCCAGGAGCGACGGACGGAAGCAGTTTTAATGACCGGGCGTGGCTCTGACTGGACAGCAAAATGAAAGTGCCCAATCATACGCGCTCGGCAGTGGCCGTGACAATGGCAGTACCGGCCCCGAAAGACAACTTACAGGTGTGATTTTTGGAGTGAAATGCCCATCGGGAGGACATGAATGAAAAACTGGACGGATCTTTGTGCCCAAGCGCTGAATCTGCACCCTGACCTGCAGCTGGATGATCTGCTGGGGCCTCTGCCGCGGGAGGCAAGCGTCTTGCGTCAGTTGCCGGATGATCGTGTGTTTTCCGTGATGACCCGGCGTATCTTTCGCGCCGGACTCAAGCATGCACTGGTGGATGCCAAGTGGCCGGCATTCGAGCAGGCCTTCTATCATTTCAATCCCGAGGCGGTGCAGGAGATGAGCGACGAAATGCTGGAAGATCTGATGCAGAACGATCGGATCATTCGTCATTTCGGCAAGATCAAGGCAACCCGCGAGAATGCCATGTTGATGGTTGAGCTGGCACAGTCTCACGGCAGTGCGGCAGCCATGATCGCTGATTGGCCTGAAGAGGACATTATTGGCCTCTGGGCATTGCTGAAAAAGCGTGGCAAGCAGCTGGGCGGTAACTCCGCCGCCTATTTTTTACGCATGCTGGGCAAGGATACGTTCATGCTGACGGATGATGTGGTGGTCGCCCTGAAAGCTCAGGGCGTGATCGACAAGAAGCCGACGGCTCAGCGTGATCTCAAACAGGTGCAGGCAGCGTTCAATGAGTGGCGTGCACAGTCCGGCAGGCCCTTGTGCCAAATCAGCCGGCTGCTGGCGCACAGCATCGGTTAGTCTTGATCCGGAATGGGCAAGGGTGTCAGGCTGCGCAGCAGTTCACCCAAGCTGTCCGCCAGCCTTTCCTGGGGGGCTTTGCCCGGTCGCTCCAGCCAGATGCTGCCATCCTGGTTGTCCAAACTCAGGAAGAAGTCAGTGTCAGGTTCGAGAGTGGCGAAAAACAGGGTCAGAGGACGTTTCTGCTTCTGTTTGCTCAGCGCATGTCCGATCAGATTGCTGCGCAGTCGCTCCAGGTCTTCGGGGTTCCACGCCTGCAGCAGGCAGATTTCACGCTTATCTGCCATGCGGGCGGGGAGGGGGTCGGACCAGTAGCGACTGAAGAATTCGATGATCGCCGGGTGTAGCTCCTGCTCCAGGGCTTCCGCCAGACGCTGGAACATGTCGCTGCCGTCGGTATTGCGCACGGGACGCCAGCCAACGGCAACACCGGCATCGGCGGTGTTCAGATAGCAGGTGCTGGGCCAGTCCGGGTCGTAGGGGAGGCGGGGCCAGGTCGATGATGCATGGAGTGCTTCCAGTCGCATCATGAAATCGTCCAGTGCTGTTGCTGTATTGGCGTCTATCATATTCCCATCGCTTTCTGTGTGACCGGTTTGAGCTCTCTAGTGTGGCCGGTTCGAACTCTGGCGCAAGCGAAGTCTGATCGCAAGTGCTTGTTACCGATTGATTAATCTTTGTACCGCCCTGTAATGAAACGAAATTTTTTGGGTTTAGTGATTGACAACTTTCAGGAACTCCTTAAAATGCGCACCTCATTCACGGGGTGTGTTTAAACACGCCGAGATGTGAATGAAAACGAGTGGAGCGGTAGTTCAGTTGGTTAGAATACCTGCCTGTCACGCAGGGGGTCGCGGGTTCGAGTCCCGTCCGTTCCGCCAACCTCTTTATCGAAGTGCTGATAAAGTTGTACCAAGCCACAGTGTTTTGGGCGAATAGCTCAGTTGGGAGAGCATCTGCCTTACAAGCAGAGGGTCGGGGGTTCGAACCCCTCTTCGCCCACCAAAGCACGGAGCGGTAGTTCAGTTGGTTAGAATACCTGCCTGTCACGCAGGGGGTCGCGG
>CAYMHL010000176.1:0-4792 GCA_964390205.1 uncultured Marinobacterium sp. | reverse complement strand
TTTAAGGATTGGCAAAAAGCAGCTAAAAATGTCAGCAAGGCAGCTGAAGTACTGCACCTGTTCATTGATGACAGCATTGATCTGCAACTACCGTTTGCAACAGTAAGACAGCAAGCACTGAGCCTGCTGACCAAAAGGGATCTGGAATCTGTATGTCTCTTCCTGAACGAGCAGCGACGATCGGTCGATGAAGCCATGTGGCAGTACTGCGACGAGAAAGAAAGTCTGCGGAAAGGTTTGCTGCGAGAGTTGTTCCTATGTCTGCGCTTCGAAGGCTGCGACGGCACCCAGCACTTAGCGGCCGCCTTGGCGAAAACACAAAACGAACTCAACGGCCAGGACGCTCAGTTGCAAACTGCCGACACCAGACTCCTTTCCAAAAAATCACGTGAATTCCTGCTGGATGGTGAAGGGAATATCCTGATCGATCGTTATGAGTGGTTCCTCTATCAACAGATTCCTGATCGCCTGAATGGCCAGCTGACGCTGCCTGATATCACTAAATACCGGGCACTCGACGCCGACCTGATCGACGGGGAACATTGGCGAAAAAACAAATATACGCTGCTTCAACAGAGCCATTTTACAAAATTAGCGGAGGAGCCTGAAAAGCTGATCAAACAGATGGCCATGGAATTGGATACCCGTTTGTACGAAGTCGGCGAATATCTTGAACAGGAAGACAACCGGAATATCATCTTGCGTAATCCGCAGGGTAAACGCTTCTGGCGCCTGCCTTCGGCCAGCAAACATCATCTGGTCAACAATCCCTTCTTCCAGCAAATTCCCACAACGGGGGTTGCGGATGTACTGCGCATGGTTGATCGTGACACCGGTTTCATTGACTGCTTCGCTCATGTGCTGGGTTCCCAATCCAGAAGCCGTTCCCATGAATATGACCTGTTGGCAATTCTGGTCGGCAATGCAACCAATCAAGGCATTTACGGCATGGCACAGATCTCTGATCGTACCTATGATCAGCTCAGCACTATCCAGGCGAACTATCTTCGCCTGGAAACATTGAATGCTGCTAACGACAACATCAATAACGCGACAGCCAAGCTACCCATCTTCCGGTACTACAACATCCAGGAAGATGTGATCCACGCCAGTGCCGATGGTCAAAAGTTCGAAGCCCGGCGCGAGACCTTCAAAACCCGTTATTCGTCGAAGTACTTTGGCACTCAAAAAGGTGTTTCTGCCATGACCTTGATCGCCAATCACGCTGCGATCAACGCCAGAGTGATCGGCGCCAACGAACATGAATCGCACTACATCTTTGATTTGTTGATGAGCAATACGTCAGACATCATTCCGGATGTGCTCTCAACCGATACCCATGGGGTGAACCATGTGAACTTCGCGTTACTGGATCTGTTCGGATACCAGTTTGCCCCACGCTATGCCCAGGTTGGCAAAGTGATCAATGACATGTTTGATGTCAAGGAAGACAAAGAACACCGAATTCAGCTGTGCTTAAAAAAGCCAATCAATACCCATCGTATTGCGCAGCACTGGGATACCATCCAACGGATTGCAGTATCACTTAAGCAGCGGAAAACAACGCAAGCCACCTTGGTGAGAAAGCTCTCGGAGTACAAGCGCAATCACCCGCTGCTGGAAGCCCTGACGGAATACAATCGCCTGGTGAAAGCGAATTATCTACTGTGCTACATCGATGATGCCAGTTTAAGAAACTATGTTCAGCGCGCGCTGAACCGGGGAGAGGCCTATCACCAACTGCGTCGGGCCGTGAGCAGCGTCAATGGGGATCAGTTCCGGGGCAGTTCAGACGAAGAAATCCAGCTATGGAATGAGTGCGCTCGCCTGGTCACCAATGCCATCGTTTACTTCAACTCCAGGATACTCAGCCAGCTGTTGACCAGCTTCGAATACCAAGGAGATACCAAGAGAATAGATATCGTCAAACAGGCATCCCCTGTGGCCTGGCACAACATTAACCTCAAGGGGACTTACCACTTCGAATTGAGCGAAAAATTGCCAGATCTGGAGGAGCTTATGCGCTCAATCGAGGGATATTTACCCGTCAGCGAAAAGTAATACCCCTCTGGAGGCCACGGACGGCAAGGCCTCCAGAGCACTTTGTCGTTTTTGGACGGAAAATCCCTAGAACCCCTACCTGCTGGCCAACCTGCTGTTCGACAGCACTACCCGGGTGGCACTGGAGAATCCGGGCTTTCGGGACGCCCACAGCATTTTCCGCATCTTCAGTGCAGACCTGCTGCTGCAGCCGGTTGATGCCGAGGGCATGCTGGTGGATGATCGGCTCAGCCGCTGCGACTATATCTACGTCACCCCCAGCCACCAGGTCCCCACCGGAGTGGAGATGAGTCCGCAGCGACGGGCCGAGCTGATGGCTCTGGTGCGCGATACGGACGCGGTAGTGATCGAAGACGACTACGATGCCGAGATCAACATGCAGGACAACCCCATACCGGCACTGAAATCGGAGGATCCGGACAAGCGCATCATCTACGTGGGCAGCCTGTCCAAGTCCATGTATCCCGGACTGCGCATCGGCTTCATGGTGGCGGACGAGCAGCTCATTGCCGAGGCCCGGGCACTGCGCCGGCTGATGTACCGCCACCCGGCCACCAACAACCAGCGCCAGACCGCCCTGTTTCTGTCTCTGGGCTATTACGATGCCTATCTGCGCAAGCTGCGCACCCTCTACTTCACCAAACTGGAGCGGATGGAAAGCGCCCTGCGCCAGCACCTGCCGGACATGCTGAGCAATCACGAGATCAGTCGCGGCGCATCCTCTTTCTGGCTGCGAGCGCCGGAAGAGGTGGATACGGAACAGCTGTCCTGGGCCGCGGCCAGGGACGGGGTGCTGATCGAGCCGGGTGCCGTACACTTCCTCAACCAGAATCCGCCCCGCAACTACCTGCGCCTGGGATTTTCCGCCATTCCCGCCCACAAGATTGAGCCGGGCATCGCCCAGTTGAAGGCCACTCTGAATCGCTTTGCCGGCTCCTGAGCCCCTTGGCTCCATAAACTCCCGCAACTGGATCTATCTACTTTCCCTTCCCGCCTCCTAACGTGTAAAGGCGTGTGGTGCCGCTCCTGGCACCCGAGGAAGAGGGCAGCAATCCGTGGACATCCTTACCACATATCTCAACCCCGATCTGGGCTGGGCCATGTTGCTGATACTGGGTGCGGCTGTGGTACGCGGCTATACCGGTTTCGGTTTTGCCGCTATTGCGATCACCGGACTGAACCTGGTCTGGTCACCGCAGATCAGTGTGCCGGTGATTCTGCTGCTCGACCTGATCGGTTCAGTGGGCCTGCTGCGTTCCGCCTGGCCTGAATCGGATCGCGGTCTGATCGCTCGCCTGTCCACCGGTGCCTTGATCGGTATCCCTCTGGGGCTGACGCTGCTGATTCAGCTGCCGGAAACGGTTCTCAAACTGGCGATCAACACCGGGGTCCTGATACTGACTCTGATTCTGTTTTTCCGGCCACACAGGGCTGCCCGTGAGTATCCCTGGCTGACCCGGGTCGCCGGTGGCATCTCCGGTGCCTTTACCGCCGCTGCATCCATCGGGGGGCTGCCTGTTGTCTGCTACCTGATGAGCACGCCACTGGACGCCAGAAGTCAGCGAGCCTCCATGGTGATTTTTCTCGCGGCAACGGATCTGGTGGCCCTGATGCTTATGACTGGCAGCGGATTGTTGGGTCTGCACTTGGTGCTCCCCATACTGCTGCTGTTACTGCCCACCCTGCTGGGCGTCCATCTGGGCAAGATCGCCTTCCATCATTTTCGCCCCAAATCCTTCCACCCGGTGGCTCTGCCCATTCTCGCGGTCCTTTCCGTAAGCGGACTCTGGCTGAGCCTCCGGACACTGATCTCAACCACGGTTACAGGAGCCTGAACCATGTCAAAAACCGCTTTTATCACCGGTGCCACCTCCGGCTTTGGCCGCGCCTGCGCCCTGCGTCTTGGCCAGGCTGGCTGGAATCTGATTCTGACCGGACGCCGTCAGGAGCGCCTTGATGCCCTGCAGGATGAACTGGGCAACCAGTGCCAGGTACTGACCCGGACCCTGGATGTACGTGACGCCAGCGCAGTGCAGGCCTGTGTGGACAGCCTGCCGGCCCCCTTCGATGAGATCGATCTGCTGCTCAACAACGCCGGTCTCGCTCTGGGTACGGAACCGGCCCAGGCCTGTGACCTTAATGAATGGAAGCAGATGATCGACACCAACATTCTGGGGCTGACTACCGTCACCCACGCCCTGCTGCCGAAACTGATCAGCAAGGGCGCCGGGGCCAGCATCATCAACCTGGGCTCCATCGCCGGCCACTGGCCCTATCCCGGCGGCAACGTCTACTGCGGCACCAAGGCCTTTGTGGAGCAGTTTTCCTACGCCCTGCGCTGTGACCTGTCCGGCACCGGGGTGCGGGTATCCAATCTGGCACCGGGACTGTCGGAAAGCGAGTTCACCCTGGTGCGCACCGGTGGCGACAAGGCTGCCTACGACCAGTTGTATCAGGGCGCCGACCCGATTCAGCCGGAGGATATCGCCGAAACCGTCTACTGGCTGGCCAGTCTGCCACCCCACCTGAACGTTAACCAGCTGGAGATCATGCCGGTTTCCCAGGCCTGGTCGCCGTTCTCAGTGCATCGCAAATCTTGAGTATCAGAAGGAAGTAACCGTCATGAACAGCCAAGTAAAGTGCAACCCAACCATCGCCGATCTGCACCGCGAACACGTTTGGCACCGTCTGACACCAGGCGCTGCCTCCGCCAGAGGCGTGCCCATGTATG
>CAYMHL010000175.1:3633-4801 GCA_964390205.1 uncultured Marinobacterium sp. | reverse complement strand
CATGGCGATTTCCGGGCTGTAAACGGGTTCAATCCCAAAGGTTGAGTTGCGGGGCCGGCGCAGGCGAGGTGGCTTTACGCGGTCCACTGCGGCGGCGCCCGCGTGAACGGCTGGCACCTTTGCGGCTGCCCAGCTGTTGATAGACAGCCCGACTCAGCTCATCAAAACGTGGGTGGTGGTGAATGGCCGCCACCTTGTCTTTGGCGCTGCGCGCCGCGATGTTGAGGTCCACCAGTGGTGCCGGGTATTGAGCGTGCCTGAGCAAGCGCGGCTCGTGCAGGGCCGACAGGGAAGCATCGCTAAGTTCCGGCACCCAGCGCCGGATAAAGCGGCCGTCCGGGTCAAGGTCCAACCCCTGCTTGAGCGGGTTATAGACGCGTATCGCATTGATGCCGGTAGTACCGGACTGCATCTGGATCTGCGCCCAGTGGATGCCCGGTTCGTAGTCGATGAAACAGCGGGCCAGCACCTCACCACTTGCCTGCCAGGGCAGCCAGAGGTGATAGCTGGCCACCGAAGTCAGCATGGCACGCATGCGAAAGTTGATCCAGCCACGGGCCTTGAGCGCACGCATGCAGGCATCGACAAAGGGCCAGCCGGTATGGCCGTCAGCCCAGCGTTGCAGTCGCTCGGTATCCAGAGATCGGTCCAGTTCGGCAAACAGTGGATGGATGGGCTCCCACTCCAGTGCCGGGCGATCCTCCAGTTTCTGCATGAAATGACAGTGCCAGTAGAGTCGGCTGACAAAGCTGCGCAGTGATCGCTGCCAGCCGCCATCAGTAGTCTTTTGCAGGGCGGATTGAGCGGCTTGATACACTTCGCGGATCGACAGGGTGCCCCAGCACAGATGGGGCGACAGGCGTGAGCAGGCCGCGTAGGCGGTGTTGGGGCTGGACATGGCGAAGCGGTAGTCACGACCGCGTTCGTTGAGAAAACCGTGCAGACAGCGTAAGCCAGCTTCGCGACCGCCCGGTTGCTGGCGGATTGTGGTGAAGCCGCTGCCAGCGGGCACATCGGGCAGTGGCTGCAGTGCAGGCCAGTCGGCAGGCGCTTTCAGGGCAGGGGGAGGCAAAATCTCAGCCTGCATGCGCCGGTCCCAATGCTCCGCCCAGTGGTCACGGTTGCCAAGGCGGCGGACAACGCCATTTTGCGGCAATTCCTGCCAGGA
>CAYMHL010000175.1:0-3533 GCA_964390205.1 uncultured Marinobacterium sp. | reverse complement strand
GACGGGCGGCTTCGGTCAGGGCGGGGTGATCACACAGACGCAGGTCACGTTTGAGCCAGACCAGCTGTAACGGCGATGAAGGCATAACCAGGGCAAGTATCGAAGGCGGGGTTCAGCCAGCCTGAACCCTTGACCCTTTATATACTGATCCATTAACCGTTTCGGATCGCTTTGGGGATGATGCCGCTAACTGTGCATGTGTTGAGCGCAGAATTGCAGCAGACGCATCTCCAGAGCCGGCAGCGAGGCCTCCAGCTGCTGATAGGCTTCGCGTGCCTGATCCAGCTGTTCGGCTCGGCAGTGATGCTCAATGGTCTGCAGCTGCTCGGCCAGATGCTCACAGCGCAGGGTACGTGCACTGCCCTTGACCCTGTGTGCCGCCAAGCGGGCGCGCTCCAGATCACCATCTTCCAGAGCCTGGTATACGCAGCTCAACTCGGCATGCAGGGTATCAGCAAAATCATGGATCAGCAGGACGGCATTTTCGGCGCCACCGAGTTCGGCAATGAGTGTCTCGGCGTCAAACTCCACCGAGGGTCTGGCCTCAATGGCAGGGCCTGAATGGCCTGTCGGCATGAACGTGGAGGCCAGGGTGCGGCCGATGACCTGTTGCAGCTCGGACAGCCGGACCGGCTTGGCGACATAGTCGTTCATGCCGGCTTGCAAACACTTCTCGCGGTCACCGGCGAGGGCGTCGGCGGTTACCGCGATGATCGGCGTGCGATTCAGGGGCGGCGGCAGTTCGCGGATCGCCCGAGTCGCATCAAAGCCGTCCATGTTGGGCATGTGCAGATCCATCAACACCAGATCGAAATCCTGTTCTGACTGCAGTGCATGCAGTGCTTCCCGTCCATCGGAGCAGATGCGGAAATCGGCACCGGCTCGCTGCATCAGCACTTCCATCATTTTCTGGTTTACCGGGTGGTCTTCGGCAATCAGGATATTGAGCCCTTCGGTAATACCCATCAGCGTATCGGCCTGAGTGCTGACGGCGGAGGCTTCACTGGCAGGCAGCAGCTCGGGTCGGTAGAGCTGAGTCAGGGCACCCACCAGCTCGATCGGTGACAGCGGCATGCGCACCTGAGCGCTCACGGGGATGAACAGCTCGGCGAAATCGCGGTTGCCCAGCACAATGACTTCGCCCTGACCGGATTGCTGTTGGACCCAATAGCGCAGGCTGTCATTGTCGATCGGATAGCGCCGGTCATCAATCAGCAGCAGGTCATAGCGACCGGCATCCTCATCCTCGATCAGGGGCTTGAAATGGCAATCAAGAGCGGCCAGGTGGGGTGACAGCAGGGTATACAGATATTCAAACAGGTTGTGCGAGTTGGTCACGCACAGAGCGCGACAGTGGGCCAGCGGCAACCGGCTCAGATCAGCCGTGAGCGTTGCTTCGCCCAAAGGTGCCAGCGGTAATTCAAGGGTGAAGCGAGAGCCCTGATCGACATGGCTGACGACATCAATCCTGCCCTGCATGGCATTGACCAGGCGCTGCGTGATCGCCAGCCCCAGTCCCGTACCCTGATACTCACGGGTTGTGGAGTGGTCAATCTGCCGAAAGGCATTGAAGATGATCGGCAGGTCCTCCTGCTCAATGCCGATACCGGTATCTTCAACGCTGATTCGAACGCCATCGACGCGACCCTCTTCATGGCGCAGGGGGGCAATATCGACACAGACATGTCCCTGGTGGGTGAACTTGACCGCATTGCCGACCAGATTGTGCAGCAGTTGGCGCAGGCGCACCGGGTCGCCGCTGACCTCCAGCGGTGTATCCGGCGCGACCCTGAGATAAAGGTCGATTCCCTGTGCCGCGGGCGTAGCGGATGCCAGGCTCAGCACCGTATGTGCCTGATGGCAGAGGTTAACCGGCACCGACTGCAGGCTGAGTTGACCGGCCTCGATCTTGGAAAAGTCGAGGACATCGTTGATCAGGCTCAGCAGCGTATCGGCGGCCGATTCTGCCGTGTGGACAAACTCCTGTTGCTGAGCGGACAGCGGGGTATTGTCGAGGGAGTCGAGCATCCCCACGACCGCATTGAGCGGCGTGCGGATTTCGTGACTCATGGTGGCCAGAAAGTCGCTTTTAATCAGATTGGCGTGTTCGGCTTCATTGCGCGCCGCCAACATGCGATGACTGGCTTCACGCTGTGCACGCTCGATGCGAAACGCATACATAATGCCGGTAATGGTATTGGTCAACGGCTCCAGCCACTCGGCAAAGGCTTCGCTGTACGCCTCCTTGCCGTTGGCCAGCGCGAACATGCCCA
This sequence comes from uncultured Marinobacterium sp., assembly GCA_964390205.1. Taxonomy (GTDB): domain Bacteria; phylum Pseudomonadota; class Gammaproteobacteria; order Pseudomonadales; family Balneatricaceae; genus Marinobacterium. The sequence continues at coordinate 1,260 of CAYMHL010000175.1, read as the reverse complement.
GCACCTCGCCCTGAAACTTCAGCGGGATACCGATGAATGAACGTATGTCCGGATGGCCGGCCGGGACGCGATTGCTGCGTGGTCCCTGATCGCAGTGGTTGGCAATGGTGACTTCGCCGGTGGTCAGGGTATGGCCGAACAGGTTATCCAGCCGGTGAAAGTCGATACCCTGTTCGATATTGCTGTCGTAAAAGTCTTTGGATGCCTCATCCCAAGCCAGGTTGGTGATGGCATAACAGCGCATGAAGGGTTTGCCGTCCTTTTCCATGCGTTCGCTGATAAAGCCCATGGGTGAACCTGTCAGATCCTTGAGGGTTTCCAGCAGCTCGCCGAAGCGACGTCTGGGATCCTTGTAGAGCAGGAAGTTGGTATTGACGCGCGATACGGCCGCCAGAATTTCATGGCTGCTCTGTTGCTGGCGCAGGGTGCTGCGCAGCTGCCGCCAGCTGCGAACGCCTGCCACAATGGCGACGATCAGCAGTGTGGCGGTCAGCAGCACAAATAGCATGGTCAGGGTATTCAGTGACGTCATGGCTTAGCAGAATCCCCGCTCATTGAGAAAGTGAACATATTGACGGTCCTTGCCGGTGAGATGTCGGTACCAGGCCTGACGCAACTGCTGATGGGCCTTGATCAGATGACGGGGACTATGATGTTGCAGTTTGCCTGCCAGCATTTGGCTGCGCTGCAGGATCAGGCCGTGTTCGGCCTGGTGGGCCGAGAGAGCCTGATAACCATGCTCGCGCTGATGCAGAAATTCCTGCTGAAACAGCTCACTGCTCAACTGTTCAAGTTCGCTGATCAGTTCCAGCAGTTCCGACTTTGAGGCGAAATGCAGCGCCTTGCCGATGTGAGACAGCAGCTGCAGGATTTCACGAACCTGCTCCTGTTTGTGCAGCAGAAAACTGTCTTCGACACCCGGTGGCAGCTGGGCTTCAACGGCGGCCTCCAGTGCCTGTTCTTCCACTTCATCCTGATTGGCGGACGGTGCTGTGGCTGCGGCTGGTGTGGGCTTAGGTTCAGGTTGGGGTTCAGATTGGATTTCAGGTAAGGGTGCAGGCACAGGTTTGCTCGGTGCTTTGGGCTCGGGCAGCGGTTTTGGAGCAGGCAGCGGTTCCGCGGCGCTGATCGGCGCAGCCACTTTCGGCGGTGCAGCGCAAGTTGGCTCGGCAGAGAGTTCAGGACCAGCAGTGGCCACCGGATTCTCAGCTGCAGGAGCGGGTACGGCGGCCTTGGGAATCAGCCTGACTTCGGTCGAAA
>CAYMHL010000174.1:0-4832 GCA_964390205.1 uncultured Marinobacterium sp. | reverse complement strand
TGGTGCGATTTGATCACATGTGCCTTGCCGGTCTTGGACGCAGCAGACTCGATCACATCCGGATAGATGGTACCCTGCGCCAGGAAGCGGCAATCCTTCAGCTTTTCAGCTTCATCATCGAACACTTCAATGAAGGTGTTGCCGATGATCTTGCGCTTGGCTTCAGGATCGGCCTCGCCTTTCAGACGACCCAGGAACTGGTCTTCAGCGTTGGCACGGATCACGTTGACACCCATGTTGCGAGCGAACATGTCCATCACCTGATCACCCTCACCCTTGCGCAGCAGACCGTTGTCCACGAACACACAGGTCAGCTTATCACCGATCGCCTTGTGCAGCAGCGCTGCCACCACGGAAGAGTCGACACCGCCGGACAGGCCCAGCAGTACCTTCTGATTACCGACCTGCTGTTGAACCTTCTCGATCAGGTCCTGAATGATGTTGGCAGCCGTCCACAGCGCTTCGGTACCACAGATTTCGCGCACAAAACGCTCAAGGATACGCAGGCCCTGCTTGGTGTGGGTCACTTCCGGGTGGAACTGAACACCGTACAGGTTGCGCTTGGGATCGCACATGGCCGCGATCGGCGCCGAGTCAGTACCCGCAATGACGTGGAAGCCATCCGGCAGTTCGGTCACCTTATCGCCATGGCTCATCCACACATCCAGCGACAGGGTGCCGTTGTTGGCGATGTGATCTTCAATGCCCTCCAGCAGACGGCTGGGGCTGTCAGCCAGACGTACGCGTGCATAACCGAACTCACGCTTATCGGAACTGGTAACCTTGCCGCCCAGCTGTTCGGCCATGGTCTGCATGCCATAGCAGATACCCAGAACCGGCAGGCCCAGGTTGAAAACACACTCAGGCGCGCGCGGAGAATCCAGCTCGGTCACGGACTCGGGACCGCCGGCCAGAATAATACCCTTGGGGGCAAATTCACGAATCGCTGCTTCATCCATATCAAAAGCATGGATCTCGCAGTAAACACCGATTTCACGTACGCGACGTGCGATCAACTGGGTGTACTGTGAACCGAAGTCCAGAATCAGGATGCGTTGCGCGTGAATGTCTTTGCTCATACTCAGTGACTCCACCGAATGCTGGCCGCCAGGCGGCACAAACAAAAAGTGGGGCAGTCTTACGCCCCACTTACTGGTTAGTGTTAAATCTGTTCAGCCCACACGGTAGTTGGGCGCTTCCTTGGTGATACTGACGTCATGGACGTGACTTTCAGTAATACCGGCGTTGGTGATGCGAACGAACTTGGGCTTGTTGCGCATCTCTTCAACGGTGGCACAACCGGTGTAGCCCATGGAAGCACGCAGGCCGCCCATCAGCTGGTGCAGCACGCCGCCCATCGGACCCTTGCAGGGTACGCGACCTTCGATACCTTCCGGTACCAGCTTCTCGGCACCTTCTTTGGCGTCCTGGAAGTAACGGTCGGATGAACCGGTCAGGCCAGACATGGCACCCAGGGAGCCCATGCCACGGTAAGACTTGAAGGCACGTCCCTGGAACAGTTCGACTTCACCCGGAGCCTCATCGGTACCGGCCAGCATGGAACCCACCATGACGGCTGAAGCACCGGCGGCAATTGCCTTGGCCAGGTCACCGGAGAAGCGAATACCACCATCGGCGATCAACGGCACACCATGCTCACGCAGTGCAGCGGCCACATTGGCCACGGCGGAGATCTGCGGCACACCCACACCGGCAACAATACGAGTCGTACAGATGGAACCCGGACCGATACCGACCTTGACACCATCCGCACCGGCTTCAGCCAGGGCGACGGCCGCTTCAGCAGTCGCGATGTTACCACCCACAACCTGTACCTGCGGGAAGTTCTGTTTTACCCAGGCAACGCGGTCGATCACACCTTTGGAGTGACCGTGTGCAGTATCGACCACGATCAGGTCAACACCGGCATCGACCAGCGCCTTGACACGATCCGGCGTTTCGGCACCGGTACCCACGGCTGCACCCACGATCAGGCGACCGCGGCTGTCCTTGGCCGCGTGCGGGAAAGCCTGCGCCTTGTTCATGTCCTTGACGGTCATCATGCCGCGCAGGGCGAAATTGTCGTCAACCAGCAGAATCTTCTCGATACGATGCAGGCGCAGCAGTTCGCGGATTACATCCGGATCTTCACCTTCTTTCGCCGTGACCAGACGATCCTTCGGCGTCATGATGGTGGACACCTTGGCATCCATATCGCTTTCAAAACGCACGTCACGGCTGGTGACGATACCGACCAGCTCGCCGTTGTCCACAACCGGGAAACCGGAGAAGCTCAGCTGACTGGACAGGTCAATGATTTCACGCACGGTGGTATCGGAGCTGCAGGTAACCGGATCGGTTACCACACCCGCTTCGAATTTCTTCACCCGACGGACTTCGCTCGCCTGCTGTTCAATGGTGAGGTTCTTGTGGATGATACCGATGCCACCTTCCTGCGCCATGGCAATTGCCAGACGGGATTCGGTTACCGTATCCATCGCCGCCGAGACCAGCGGAATATTCAGTTCGATACCCTTGGTCAGGCGGGTTTTCAGTGAGACGTCTTTCGGGAGTACTTCCGAGTATCCCGGAACCAGCAAAACATCATCAAAAGTAAGCGCTTCTTCAACGATTCGCAACATACTGAACCAGCCTGTATTTCCGTGAAAAATTAAACGAGAAATACTACACCAAAAGCGCCCGCACAACAATGTGCAATCACGGTGGATGCCTTCATCGACGGGCTCGTTTAAGATGTGGAGATGAACAGACTTACACCCGCCAATAATAGCAGCGCCATCAGCGTCAGCGAACTTAACCATCAGGTCAAATCCCTGCTGGAACACTCCTTCATGACAATCCAGGTCGAAGGCGAAATCAGCAATCTGGCCCGACCTTCATCCGGACACTGGTACTTCACGCTCAAGGATGACCGTGCTCAGGTGCGCTGCGCCATGTTCCGTGGCCGCAACCTGCAGGTGCGCTTTCGTCCCAAGGAGGGTGATCAGGTGGTGGTGCTGGCCAAGGTCAGCCTCTATGAAGGCCGCGGCGACTTTCAGCTGATCTGTGAACAGATGCAGGAGAGTGGTCAGGGGCGTCTACAGCAGGCTTTCGAGCGCTTGAAGCTACAGCTCAGCCAGGAAGGCCTGTTCGATGTGTCACGCAAACGTGCCCTGCCCGGCCCGGCACGTCATATCGGTGTCATCACCTCACCGACCGGAGCGGCCATTCACGACATTCTGCAGGTACTGGGACGCCGCTGTCCCTCACTGCCGGTGGCACTCTACCCCACTGCGGTGCAGGGCAATGAAGCTGCAGGGCAGATCGTACGCGCGATTGAACTGGCCAACCGGGACGGTCGCTGCGATGTCCTCATCGTCGGTCGCGGCGGTGGCTCACTGGAAGATCTTTGGCCGTTCAACGAGGAAGCCGTGGCGCGCGCCATCGCCGCCTCGCGCATCCCGGTGGTATCGGCGGTTGGCCATGAGGTCGATATTTCGATCAGCGACCTGGTCGCCGACCTGCGTGCACCCACCCCATCGGCGGCGGCCGAACTGCTCAGCCCCGATCAGGCCCAGTTGCAGCAGCAGTTGAGCCTTTTGCGTCAGCGTCTGGCACGGCAAACCCAACGTTATCTGCAACAACAACGCAGTCGACTGGAACATCTGCGTGCCCGTTTGCGCCACCCCGGTGACCGTCTGCGCGAACAGTCCCAGCGCCTGGACCAGCTTGAGCTTCGGCTGCAGCGCGCACTGATGCTGCACCTGCAACAGCGCCATAACCGGTTGGATATGCTGCAGCAGCGGCTGCAACGCAGCTCACCGGCACGAATGCTGTTGCGCAAACAGCAACAGCTGAGTCCGCTACGGCAGCGCCTTCAGCATGCCATGCAGCTGCTGATCAGCCAGCGTCGCCAGCAGCTGCAGTTTCAGGCCAGACAGCTGCAGGGTGTCAGTCCGCTGGCCACACTGGAACGCGGCTACGCCATTGTGCAGGACAGCAAGGGTCGGGCCATCACCCGTCAGCAGCAAGTCAGCCCCGGCGATGTGATCACCGCAAGGCTGCATCAGGGTACACTGGTCTGTACCGTAGAGGGTTATGCGGACTGATCCCTTGCGCCAGCTGTGGTAGGATCACGCCCCTCTTTTTTGCGTGAATTTTTCGCATGAATTTTTCGCACGGATTTTTTTCACGAGTAGGTTGTAAAAAATCCATGCCGGCATTCAAGCAAACAACCCAACCAGACAGGCAATGACTATGTCAGAACAGGTTTTTGAAACCACAGAACAGCGTGCCAGCTATGGCATCGGCCGCAACATGGGCGACCAGCTGGCTCAGGGCACTTTCGAAGGTGTTGATCTCGAAGCGGTAATCGCAGGCATCAGCGATGCGTTCAACGGTGCCGAGCTGCGCGTACCTGGCGAACAGATCCAGGCCGCATTCAACGAAATCACTCAGCGTATCCGTGCCGCTCAGGAAGCCCAGGCCAAGGAAGCCGCTGCAGTGGGTGAACAGTTCCTGGCCGACAACGCCAAGCGTGATGGCGTCATCACCCTGGCATCGGGCCTGCAGTATGAAGTGATCGAGGCCGGTGATGAAGACGGTGAAAAGCCGACCAAACAGAGCAAGGTGCGCACTCACTATCACGGCACCTTTATCGACGGCAAGGTATTCGACAGCTCCTACGAGCGCGGCCAGCCGGCCGAGTTCCCTGTCGGTGGCGTGATTGCAGGCTGGACCGAAGCGCTGCAGCTGATGGGTAAGGGTGCCAAGTGGCGCCTGTACGTTCCCTATGAACTGGCCTACGGCGCTCAGGGTTCACCGGGCGGCAT
>CAYMHL010000173.1:0-4839 GCA_964390205.1 uncultured Marinobacterium sp. | reverse complement strand
CAGACCGCTGCCCACTGTCCACAATTGCTCGAACAGCCGTTGTCGCGCCTGCACGAAATGAACGCCCGCCCTTCTCAGGGGGGCAGCGCCTGCGATAAGGAAACTACCGATGAGTAATAATCTGCAAGACCTGCCTAATGTAGCGACCGAACAATTTCGGCACCCTGATCTCGAAGCGCTGAAAGCATCCGTTGGTGAGCATGCACCCAGAATCCTGTTGCTGTATGGCTCTCTGCGCCAGCGTTCGTTCAGTCGGCTGGCAACGGAAGAGGCCGCCCGTCTGCTGCAGGCGATGGGTGCCGAAACGCGCACCTTTAACCCCAGTGGGTTGCCGCTGCCGGATGACAGTGATGAAAACCACCCCAAGGTGCAGGAGCTGCGTGAGCTGGTGCAGTGGTGTGAAGGGATGGTGTGGTGTTCGCCGGAACGCCACGGCGCCATGACCTCTGTGATGAAGGCGCAGATCGACTGGATTCCCCTCAGCATCGGCGCCGTGCGTCCGACCCAGGGCAAAACGCTGGCGGTGATGCAGGTGTGTGGTGGCTCCCAGAGTTTCAACGCCGTTAACCAGATGCGCATTCTGGGGCGCTGGATGCGGATGATCACCATCCCCAACCAGTCCTCCGTGGCCAAGGCGTTCATGGAGTTTGACGATAATGACCGCATGAAGCCTTCGTCCTATTACAACCGCATTGTGGATGTGATGGAGGAGCTGATGAAGTTCACTCTGCTGACACGCGGCTGCAGTGATTATCTCACCGACCGTTATTCAGAGCGGGTTGAAACGGCCAAGCAGCTGTCCGCTCGCGTCAATCAACGCTCGATCTAGGGAGTCAGAGAGCAAGATGGGTATTTTCGAACGCTACATGACCCTCTGGGTCGCTCTTTGCATTCTCGCCGGCGTGGTGCTGGGCAACCTGGTGCCGGGCCTGTTTGCTGTGGTGGCAGAGCTGGAGTTTGCCCACGTCAATCTGGTGGTGGCGGTGTTCATCTGGGTGATGATCTACCCGATGATGGTGCAGATCGATTTCAGCTCGATCAAGGATGTGGGCAAGAAACCAAAGGGGCTGGTGCTGACGCTGATCATCAACTGGCTGATCAAGCCCTTTACCATGGCCGCGCTGGGCTGGCTGTTCTTCCGGGTGATTTTTGCCGATTGGGTCGATCCGCAAACGGCAGGCGAGTATATCGCCGGCATGATCCTGCTGGGTGTGGCGCCCTGCACCGCCATGGTGTTTGTCTGGAGCCAGCTGACCAAGGGTGATGCCAACTACACCCTGGTGCAGGTGTCGGTGAACGATATCATCATGATCTTCGCCTTTGCGCCGATCGCCGCCTTTCTGCTCGGCGTCAGTGATATCCATGTCCCCTGGGAAACTCTGCTGTTGTCGGTAGTGCTCTATGTGGTGCTGCCGCTGGTGGCCGGGGTCTGGACCCGACACCGTTTGGAGCGCAAGGGTGATGGCGTCAAACTCGACAACTTGCTGCATACCCTCAAACCCTGGTCGATTCTGGGCCTGTTGGCTACGGTGGTGCTGCTGTTCGGTTTTCAGGCCGAAACCATCATCGCCCAGCCCCTGAACATCGGCATGATTGCCATCCCGCTGCTGATCCAGACCTACGGCATCTTCATCATCGCCTACGCCGCCGCCTACTGGCTGCGCCTGCCGCATAACGTGGCGGCACCGGCGTGCATGATCGGCACCTCCAACTTCTTCGAGCTGGCGGTGGCGGTGGCGATCTCCCTGTTCGGCCTGCACTCGGGCGCGGCCCTGGCCACGGTGGTCGGGGTGCTGGTGGAAGTGCCGGTGATGCTGTCGCTGGTGGCGATTGCCAACCGGACTGGGCACTGGTTCAGCAAAACGTAATACCTGAGCGTTAGTGTTTGTTTATTTTGTCATCAAAACTGTTTTTGAAATCGGGAGTAACGAAATGACCATCAAAGTCGGCATCAACGGTTTCGGACGCATGGGGCGTCTGACCCTGCGGGTACTGTTTGAGCAGAGCGATGTAGAGATCGTACAGATCAATGACCCGGCCGGAGATGCCGCCACACTGGCACACCTGATGAATTTCGACTCCGTACACGGTCGCTGGCAGCATGAAGCGCTGGCCGACGCTGACCACATGTTGATTGGCACGCAGCGGATCGCGATCAGCCGCAACAAAGCCATTGAAGAGACCGACTGGTCCGGCTGCGATCTGGTGATCGAAGCCTCCGGCAAGATGAAAAAGAAAGAGGTGTTGCAGGCCTATCTGGATCAGGGCGTGAAGCGGGTGGTGGTGACTGCACCGGTGAAGCAGGAAGGCGTGCTGGACCTGGTGATGGGGGTGAACGATCACCTGTTTGATCCGGCGCAGCACCGCATTGTCACGGCGGCGTCCTGCACCACCAACTGCCTTGCACCGGTGGTGAAGGTGATTCACGAGCAGCTGGGCATCAAGCACGGCTCCATGACCACCATCCACGATATCACCAACACCCAGACGATCCTTGATGCCCCCCACAAGGACCTGCGCCGTGCCCGCGCCTGTGGCATGAGCTTGATCCCGACCACCACCGGTTCGGCCACCGCCATCACTCATATTTTCCCGGAACTGAAAGGCAAGCTGAATGGTCATGCTATTCGTGTACCCCTGGCCAATGCCTCAATCACCGATTGTGTATTCGAAGTGGCGCGAGCAACCACGGCGGAAGAGGTCAACAATCTGCTCAAGGCAGCATCAGAGGGCGAACTGAAAGGAATACTCGGCTACGAGGAACGGCCGCTGGTGTCGATCGATTACAAGACCGATCCTCGCTCCAGCATCATCGACGCTCTCTCTACCATGGTGGTGAATGGCACTCAGGTGAAGATTTACGCCTGGTACGACAATGAATGGGCCTACGCCAACCGCACCGCAGAACTGGCACTTAAGGTAGGACGTTCCTAAATGCTAAGCCAGCTATCCCCCGCCATCCGCCAGTATCTGGTGGTCACCGGCAATTACTGGGCTTTCACGCTAACCGATGGCGCACTGCGCATGTTGGTGGTGTTGCACTTTCATGGCCTGGGTTATTCACCGCTGGAAATTGCACTGTTGTTTCTGTTCTATGAAATCTTCGGTGTCATAACTAATCTGGTGGGTGGATGGCTGGGCGCTCACCTGGGCCTCAACCGCACGATGAATATTGGCCTGGCACTGCAAGTGATTGCACTGGCGATGCTGTTGGTTCCGGCAACCTGGCTGACGGTGCCTTGGGTGATGGCGGCGCAGGCATTGTCGGGGATAGCCAAGGACCTCAACAAGATGAGCGCGAAAAGCTCCATCAAGTTGCTGGTGCCTGCCGACGCTCAAGGCACGCTCTATAAGTGGGTTGCGGTGCTGACCGGCTCCAAGAATGCGCTGAAGGGCGTGGGCTTTTTCCTTGGCGGTGTCTTACTGATGTGGTTGGGCTTTGCCGGAGCCGTTGGTGCCATGGCGATCGCACTGACTATGGTATGGCTGCTGAGCCTGATTTTGTTGAAACAGGATCTGGGCAAAGCGAAAAACAAGCCCAAGTTCCGGGATATCTTTTCCAAAAGTCCTGCCATCAACATTCTGTCTGCCGCGCGCATGTTCCTGTTTGGTGCGCGTGATGTCTGGTTTGTGGTAGCGCTGCCGGTGTTCCTGTCGCAGAGTCTGGGCTGGAATCACAGCCAGACCGGCGGCTTTCTCGCCCTTTGGGTGATCGGTTACGGGATGGTTCAGGCATTGGCACCACGCATCACCGGCAAGGCCTCGGGGAAGGTACCCGATGGTAATGCAGCTACCCTTTGGGCCGCTACATTGACCCTGCTGCCTGGCATGATTGCAGCGGGTCTTATGTTTGAACTGGACCCTGCTACTGTACTGATTATTGGTCTGATGGTGTTTGGGGCCGTGTTCGCCATCAACTCTTCTCTACATAGCTACTTGATCGTCAGTTACGCAGGCAGTGATGGCGTTTCACTGGATGTGGGTTTTTACTATATGTCCAACGCCATGGGACGGCTGCTGGGAACGGTTCTATCGGGCTGGGTATTCCAATTGGCAGGCCAAGGGAGTAGTGGGCTGCAAGCCTGCCTGTGGGTGTCGCTGGGCTTCCTGCTGCTGGCAACGCTGATATCGGTCAAGCTCCCGCGTTTGTCGAACTGATACTTGTGGAGAGGGCTGGCAGAATGAGCGGTGGCGCTTTATATACAGGCACTGCAATGAATTCCTCCGAAATGAGTCCGCTCACTTCGACAGAAATGGCCCGCAATGACATGGTCTGCGGCTGTGCCATGCAGGCATGGCAGGACCATGAAGCTGAACTCTTGCACTTTCTGCTAGCGCGTTTGAATAGCCGGGATGACGCGGAAGACCTGTTGCAGGAGCTGTTTGTCCGCCTACTGCAACAAGGCAGTTCTTTTTGCACGGTCACACAGCCGAAAGCTTTGCTGTATCGTGTCGCTCGCAATACGCTCATTGATCGCCAAAGAACGAAAAAAACATTCACCGAGTTGCCAGAAGGGCTTCCGGTGGATGACCCTGAGCGTGCACCGATTGAATCACTCGACGCCTGCCTTTGGCGGAACCTGGCGCAATTGAGTCCAGAAGATAGTCTCATCATTGAGCAGTGCGATCTGCACGGCATGCCGCAAAAGGACTTTGCTGCGCAAAACGGGCTGAGTTTACCCGCCGCTAAGGCACGACTACGGCGAGCGCGGGAAAAATTAAAAGCCTCGATCATGCACAACTGCCAAGTGCGCTTCGATGAGGCAGGTAAGGTCTGCTGCCATAAGCCACGATAATTTTTTCACTTGTCTTGTATCCTTTGGAAGGCTGGTTCGTCTA
>CAYMHL010000172.1:1514-4882 GCA_964390205.1 uncultured Marinobacterium sp. | reverse complement strand
AGCACGGCAACCGAGGCCTTTGCCCACTGGCGCAGGCACACGATTGCGCAGCGTGCCGACGTCTTGAATCGCGTAGCCACGCTGATGCGCGAACAGGAAACGGATCTTGCAAGGCTGATGACGCTGGAGATGGGCAAACCGGTCAAGGAAGCCCGCGGCGAAGTGCAAAAGGCAGCCTGGTGTGCCGAGCATTACGCCGCCCATGCCGAGGATTATCTGGCATCGCTGACGCTGACCTCCGATGCCAGTCACAGCTATGTGCAGCACCTGCCATTGGGACCGATACTGGGTATTCTGCCCTGGAACGCGCCCTTCTGGCTGGCGTTCCGTTTCTGCGCACCGGCACTGATGGCGGGCAACACCTGTCTGCTGAAGCATGACCCTCATGTGCCCGCCTGCGCCGAAGCGATCGCCGACCTGTTTCTGCAGGCCAAGGCGCCCGAAGGCATAGTGCAGAACCTGCCGCTGACCACCTCCTCGGTGGAAAACGCCATCCGTCATCCGCAGGTAAGAGCTGTTTCCTTTACCGGTTCCAGCGCCGCCGGCAGCCGGGTCGCCGCTCTGGCCGCAGCCGAACTCAAACCCGCTGTACTGGAGCTGGGCGGCTCGGACCCGGCAATCGTCCTCAAGGACGCCAACCTAGAACAGGCTGCCGATGCCATTACCCTGTCGCGGATCATCAATGCCGGCCAGTCCTGCATCGCGGCCAAACGAATTATCGTCGAGGCCCCGGTGCATGATCGTTTTGTCGAGCTGCTGAAAACTCGACTGGAGAAGCTGCGCCTGGGCGATCCGGCCGATCCGGCAACCGACATAGGCCCCATCGCCCGTGCCGACCTGCGTGACGAGCTGGCCCGCCAGGTGGAGGAAACACTGGCCGCCGGTGCCCACTGTCTGCTCGGGGGACAGATACCCGAAGGTGACGGCTTCTTCTATCCGGTTACACTGCTCACCGAGGTACACAACGACATGACCGCCTGCCGTGAAGAAACCTTCGGGCCGGTGGCCGTGGTGCTCAAGGCGGACAGTGCCGAACAGGCGCTGCAGCTGGCCAACGACAGCGAATACGGTCTGGCGGCGTCCATCTGGACAGAGCGGCAGCGTGGCGAAAGGATGGCCCGAGACATAGAGGCCGGCCAGGTGGTGGTCAACGGTCTGGTGAAAACCGATCCGCGTTTGCCAAGTGGCGGCATCAAGCGCTCTGGCTATGGCCGTGAACTGGGCCCCCACGGCATCCTGGAGTTCGTCAATGTGCAACAGGTCTGGGTGGGCCCGAAACAGGAATAAGTCACCCGGGGCCAGGGACCGGCCCGCTTCCCCCCTTCCAACCGGCAGGCGGCGCCCTGCATCCGCATGAAAACCCCTTCGTTTATAACCTTTCCCTATTTGGCAAGCCGTGCAATTGGGATTAGGATTACACAATCCAAATAGGTTATAAGCTTATAATAAAAAGCAATTTAATCCCGGAGGGGCTATGCAACCGATCGTTACGGCATTCTTTGACGAGCCGACCTTTACCTACAGCTATGTGATTCAGGATCCGGATTCAAACCACTGCGCCATCATCGATTCGGTGCTGGATTTCGATTATGCCTCCGGCAAGACCGCCACCGACTCCGCCGATGCCATTCTGCGTTTCATCGCCGATCAGGGCCTTACCGTGGACTGGATTCTGGAAACCCACGTCCATGCCGACCACCTGTCCGCGGCCCCCTGGCTGCAGCAAAAAACCGCTGCCCGAACCGGTATCGGCGCCCATATCACCACCGTACAGGACACCTTCGGCAAGGCGTTCAACGCCGGTACCGAATTTGCCCGTGACGGCAGCCAGTTCGATGCCCTGTTCAATGATGGCGACGCCATTCGCATCGGTAACCTGGAAGGCAAGGCACTGCACACACCAGGACATACGCCCGCCTGCATGACCTACGTTTTCGGCGATGCGGCTTTTGTCGGCGACACACTTTTCATGCCGGATTACGGCACCGCCCGCTGTGATTTCCCCGGCGGCGATGCACGCACCCTGTATCAGTCGATCCAGAAAGTATTCAGCCTGCCCGACGACACCCGCCTGTTCATGTGCCACGACTACAAGGCACCGGGGCGTGAAGAGTACGCCTATGAAACCACCGTAGCTGAAGAGCGGGCGCAGAACATACACGTCAAGACCGGCATCAGCGAAGCCGACTTTGTGCGCATGCGCACCGAGCGTGACGCCACCCTCGACATGCCGCGCCTGATTCTGCCGTCCGTTCAGGTCAACATGCGCGCGGGCCAGATGCCACCGGCCGAGGACAACGGTCAGGTCTACCTGAAAGTCCCGATCAACCTGTTCTGAAGCGCCTGATCCAACAATAACAATAGGGAGCCGCCCACGTGGAGATTCATCAGTTAACGCCGTTTCTCAGTGTCAGCCCACAGATAACCGCCGCCGATGTCGGTGTTGCAGCCGCCAAGGGCTTCAAGGCGATTATCTGCAACCGCCCGGACAAAGAGAGCCAGGATCAGCCGGACATGCAGCAGATCCGCGAAGCCGCCGAGCGTCATGGCCTTGACTGGCATTATCAGCCGGTCATCTCGGGCCAGATTACCGATGCGGATGTTGAACACTTTCGTGACCTGATGAATCGACTCAAGGGACCGGTACTGGCCTTCTGCCGCACCGGCACCCGCTGCAGCACACTCTGGGCTCTGTCCGAAGCACCGCATCTTGATGCGGACGCGATTCTGAATACAACTGCGGCGGCCGGCTACGATCTCAGTGCGCAGCGGGCGCGTATCGAGCAACTGGCCGCCCGCCATCAGCCGGCAGAAAAAACCGTCAGGGTTGCCGCCAGGCGCCACGATGTATTGGTCATCGGCGGCGGCGCAGCCGGTCAGTCGGTCTGTGGCAGCCTGCTCCAGCGTCAACCGGATCTGGATATCGCCATCATTGAGCCCAGCTCCGAGCACTACTATCAGCCGGGCTGGACACTGGTGGGCGGCGGCGTGTTCGAGCGCAAACAGACGGTACGCCCAATGAAAGAGGTCATGCTTCCAGCGGCGAAATGGTATCAGGCGGCAGCGGCCACTTTCCTGCCGGAGCAGCAGCAAGTCGTGTTGGAAGATGGCGAGCACCTGGGCTATCGCATCCTGGTTGTCGCACCAGGCCTGACGCTGGACTGGGATGCCATTCCGGGCCTGCGTGACACCCTGGGTCGCAATGGCGTAACGTCCAACTACCGCTTCGATCTTGCGCCCTATACCTGGGAGCTGGTGCAAGGCACCCGCAAGGGCAAGGCACTGTTTACCCAGCCACCGATGCCGATTAAATGTGCCGGGGCACCGCAGAAAGCGATGTACCTGGCCTGTGATCACTGGCAGCGCAC
>CAYMHL010000172.1:0-1414 GCA_964390205.1 uncultured Marinobacterium sp. | reverse complement strand
GAAACCCTGCAGCACAGTCGCTACGGTGATATTTTCGGCCTTGGCGATGGCGGCAACACACCCAATGCCAAAACCGCAGCCGCTGTACGCAAACAGGCGCCGGTCGTCGCCGAAAATGTATTGAGTGTACTGGCCGGCAAGGCACCGCGGGCGATATATGACGGCTACGGTTCCTGTCCGCTGACCGTGGAGCGCGGCAAGATTGTACTGGCGGAATTCGGCTACGGTGGCAAGCTGCTGCCCAGCTTTCCGAAGTGGCTGGTCGAAGGCACACGTCCCAGCCGCTTCTCCTGGCTGCTGAAGGAAAAAATGCTGCCCTGGGTGTACTGGAATGCCATGCTCAAGGGCAAGGAGTGGCTGGCAGAGCCCAATATCCTGCACCACAGCCCGACTGAACATGAAGCGGCCGCGGCCTGTGACTTTGCCGAACATCCCGCTAAAAACACGGCCAACAAAACGACCGGCAGGCAATAAACCGTGAACCACCCCGAACAGGATATGAACTGATGTTGCGACGCTACCTCCCGATACTGCAGTGGCTGAAGGTCTATGACCGCAGCACGCTGACCAGCGACCTCGTTGCGGCCATGATCGTTACCATCATGCTGATTCCGCAATCGCTGGCCTATGCACTGCTTGCCGGCCTGCCGCCGGAGGTGGGTCTTTACGCCAGCATCCTGCCGCTGTTTGCCTATGCGATCTTCGGCACCAGCCGTACCCTTGCGGTCGGTCCGGTGGCGGTGATCTCGCTGATGACGGCCGCTGCCGTAGGCAACCTGGCACTCCAGGGGACAGCGGAGTATCTGGCCGCCGCCATCGCCCTTGCCTTCCTGTCCGGGGTCATTCTCATACTGATGGGTTTGCTGCGCCTGGGCATTCTGGCCAACTTTCTTAGCCATCCGGTCATTTCGGGGTTCATAACCGCCTCCGGCATCATCATTGCCGCCAGTCAGCTCAAGCATATTCTTGGCGTGGAGGCCTCAGGGCACAATCTGCTGGAGATTCTGCTGTCGATCGGTGCCAACCTGAACCAGATCAACCTGCCGACGCTGGTGATCGGCGTCAGCGCCACCGCCTTCCTGTTCTGGGTGCGCAAGCAGCTTAAACCCCTGCTGATGCGCCTGGGTCTTAACGCACGACTGGCCGATATCATCGCCAAGGCAGGGCCGGTTCTGGCAGTTATCGTCACCACGGTTGCCACCTGGGGGCTGGAGCTACAAGGCAGCGGCGTCAAAGTGGTCGGTGAAGTGCCCAGCGGTCTCCCAGGCCTGCAGCTGCCCAGTTTCGATCTGGACCTCTGGCAGCAGCTTTTTGTGTCAGCCCTGCTGATCAGTGTCGTTGGTTTCGTCGAATCCGTATCCGTGGCGCAGACACTGGCGGCCAAACGCCGTCAGCGCATCTCGCCGGATCAGGA
>CAYMHL010000171.1:3190-4903 GCA_964390205.1 uncultured Marinobacterium sp. | reverse complement strand
GAGCCTGTTAATTAGATATACCTTAATAACCAAATAATATTATATTCCATATAACCTAAAAGTATAAAGTGTTCGTGTCTTAATAACCAAGATCCAGGAGATCGAGATGACACCCGCGCAGCGTTCCACACTGGTACTGACACTGGCCTCTCTGCCGCTGACCGCTCAGGCGACCAACGGTTATTTCATGCACGGCAGCAGCGTCAAGGCTCAGGGGATGGCGGGTGTCAGTCTGGCGCTGGCCCATGACAGCATCAAATCGGCCAGCAACCCGGCCTCGCTGATCGCGTTGGGCAGCCAGTACGATGCCGGCCTGACTTTCTTTGATCCGGATCGCAGTGCCGAGATCAATGGCAACCCGATGTTGGATGGGCAATACGACGGCAACGAAGATGGCCCCTTCTGGATCCCCGAAGCCGGTTTTGCCCGCCGTCACTCCGAACGTCTGGCCTATGGCCTGGCCATGTACGCCAACGGTGGCATGAATACCTCCTATGCCCAGAATCCTTATCCTGGTGGCACGGGCTCCGCTGGTGTCGATCTGAGCCAGATGTTTGTCACCGGCTCGCTGGCGTACAAGGTTAACGAGCGTCACAGCATTGGTGCTGGCGTAACCTATGTCTATCAGCGTTTTATGGCTGAAGGCTTGGGAGGCTTTGCCGGCATGAGTTCGAATTCCAACGCCCTCAGTAACAACGGCTATGACAGCGCCGATGGTTGGGGTGTAAAACTGGGCTGGCAGGGGCAGGTCACCGACAGTCTGACACTGGGGGCCAGCTGGTCATCCCGCATCGAAACCGACCGCTTCGATAAGTACAGCGGCCTGTTCGCCGAGCGGGGCGGCTTTGATGTACCGGAAAGCTACGGCATCGGTTTTGCCTGGCAGGTCAGCCCGCGCTGGACTCTGGCCGGTGACTGGGAGCGGATCGAGTACAGCGAGATCAAATCAATCGGTAACCCGTTGGCATTCAACGCACCTTTGGGTGCCGCTCAGGGGGCAGGTTTTGGCTGGGATGATATCGATGTCTACAAGCTGGGCGTGATCTATGCGGCTAGCCCCAAACTGACCCTGCGTGCCGGTTTCAGCCATGCCGACCAGCCGATCCCGGCCAGCCAGACCCTGCTCAATATCCTCGCCCCGGGCGTGATCCAGGACCACGCCAGCATCGGTGCCAGCTGGCAGCTGAGCCCCGAACAGTCACTGACCTTCTCCTACACCCGTGCGCTGGAGAAAGAGGTAAAAGGCCAGAATTCGATGACTGCTTTTGGCGGTGGCGAAGCCGATCTGAAAATGAGCCAGAACATCGTCGGCGTGGCCTGGCAGTATCGCTACTGATGGGCTGACCGCAATCCGCTCCGGATTATCACGACTATGGCCGAGGTAAAGCTTCACACCCGGCCATAGCGATCCTCGAACCGTTCAATATCGTCCTCATCCAGTGGCTCGCCTGATTGCACTTCCAGTATCAGCAGCGGCTGGTCCGTAGCATTCTGCAGCCGGTGTTTTTCACCACGGGCGATGAACGTAGAAGCATTGGCTTCGAGTTCGAAACGCTCCTCGCCGCGGGTGATCCGTGCCGTGCCGGCCAGTACGATCCAGTGCTCGGTACGGTGTTGATGGCGCTGCAGCGACAGGGATTCGCCGGGCTTGATGCTCAACGTTTTGACCTTGAACCCCGGGCCATCGGTCAGGGTTTCGTGCCAGCCCCAGGG
>CAYMHL010000171.1:0-3090 GCA_964390205.1 uncultured Marinobacterium sp. | reverse complement strand
TGGCCGTCGGGCTGCGCCAGAATATAGCCATAGCCGCTTTCGGGATGACTCGGCGGCAGGCCAAAGACACAGAAGGCACCTTCACGAGCGGCCGTCTGCGCATCTGCTACCGCCTGCTCCAGCGCTTCGATCGGTGTGATGCGTTGATCGGCGGGCAGCACCAGCAACAGCTCCTCGGCTGCACCCTGCTCAGTGCAGGCCAGCGCAGCCAGCGTCAGTGACGCGGCGGTGTTGCGCCCTTCCGGCTCCAGAACGATTTGCCCCGGTGTGCCGCTTTCCTGCAGTTGCTGGGCAAGCAGAAAGCGATGTTCTTCCTGGCCGATCAGCAGAGCAGGCTGGTCGCCCAGTCGGGCCGCACGTTGCAGGCACTGCTGCAGCAGCGACTGCTCGCCATCCAGGTTTAGAAACTGCTTGGGATACTGCTGGCGGGAGAGAGGCCAGAGACGGCTGCCGGTACCACCGGCCAGAATAACGGCTTGCATCGCGGGGCTCGTTTTAGCGGTTCAAAACGGCGATTGTACTCCACAATCAACCGACGACGGGTGAGACAGGCGCTCAAGGTCTGCTAACATGCGGTCAATCCCTTGTAATTCCTGCCGTGAACCGAGAAACGATGACACTGGAAAGTCTGCTCCCCGCCCTTGTTGCCTCCTGTCTGGTTGCCCTTACCGTTTGGGCTTTGACCCGATGGCGAGCCTCCCATGACCTGCAGCAGCTGCAGGCCAGCAATGAACAGCTGAAAGTACAGACCGAACAGCTGCAGGACGAAGCCGACATGCTGCGCGATCAAAGCCTGTCGCTGCAGCAGGAACAGAGCCGCCTGCAGGTGGAGCTGGGCCGACTGCAGACTCGCGGCGAAGAACGTGATCAAACGCTGGCGCAGTACCAGAACTGGTGGCAGCAGGAGCAGCAGCGCCATCAGCAGCTGCAGGCCGAGCATCAGCAGCTGCAATCCGAGCACAGCGCACTGAAGTCGCGTCGAGAACAGCAGGAACTGCATTTTCGCGAACAGCTGCAGCAGCTGGAACAGAGCCGTGAGCTGCTGAAAAAAGAGTTCGAGCATCTGGCCGCGGAAATTCTGGAGCGCAAGGGCAAGGCGTTTACCGAGATGAGTCAGCAGAGCCTGAGCCAGCTGCTCAATCCGATTCAGAGCGAGATGAAGGGGTTCCGCGAAAAAGTGGAGCATATCCACCTGCGCGAAACCGAACAGCGGGTGCAGCTGCGCACCGAGCTGCAGAATCTGCAGCAGCTCAACCAGGCGATCACCGATCAGGCCCATAAACTCACCACCGCACTGCAGGGGCAGAAAAAGGTACAGGGCAACTGGGGCGAGCTGATGCTGGAAAACGTGCTCGACAATGCCGGTCTGCGCATGGGACAGGACTATCGGCGCGAGGTCAGCATCACCACCGAGGAGGGGCGCCAGCGCCCGGATGCCATCGTTTACCTGCCTGGCAACAAGCACCTGATCATCGACGCCAAGACCTCGCTGGCGGCCTACACCCGCTACGTCAACGCCGAGCAGGACAGCGAACGCCAGCAGGCCCTGCGCGAACATGCCCGCGCCGTCTCCGACCGCATCAAGGAGCTGGCCGAACGCCGCTATGACAAGCTGCCGGGACTGAACTCGCCGGAGATCGTGATCATGTTCATCCCGATCGAATCGGCCTATGTGGAGGCGCTGAAGGCGGACGAAACCCTGTATCAGCGGGCACTGGAGCAGAACGTGCTGGTGGCGACGCCGACCACGCTGCTGACCAGCCTCAACATCGTGCGCCAGCTCTGGCGCTTCGAGGACCAGAGCCGTCATACCGCCGAACTGGCCGATCGCGCCGAGAAGTTCTACACCAAACTCAACAGCTTTTTGACCAGTATGCAGGACGTGGGCAAGAAGCTGGATGGCGCCCGCACCAGCTACGAGCGCGCTTTTGCCCAGCTTTACTCGGGTCGCGGCAACCTGATCAAACAGGCCGCCGAGTTCAAGGAGCTGGGCGTGTCGGTACAGAAGGAGCTGCCCGCCGATCTGGTCGACAAGGCACGGCTGGAGCTGGATACCGGCAGCTGAAGCATCATCAGGGCCTCGCGGCAGCAGGTTTGGGGCCTCTGAGCGGGGGCCTCTGAGCGGGGGGCTCTGAGCTGGGGCCTCTGAGTAGGGGCATGGGATCAACGTGGAACACAGCAGTCAGGCAGCACATGGAATGTATCAGACAGCGGATTGAGCAGCAGGTGTTCAGCATCACCGGGCTGGCGCTGAACCAGATCGATTACGAACAGCCCAGGGGCGATCCTGGCCTGTTTGGGCCGGACAGTATCTGCTGGCAGGTTCATGCCGACTTTCCCTCCATGCTCTGTGGCGGCATCGGCGCGTTGATGTTGCAGATGCTGCATCCTTTGGCACTGGCCGGTGTCTGGGACCATTCGACTTTTCGCAGCGACATGATCGGTCGTCTGCGCCGCACCAGCCAGTTCATTGCCGGCACCACGTTTGCCGCTACCGCTGATGCTCACTGGCTGATTGAACGGGTGCGCACCATTCACGCGGGGGTGGTCGGCCATGCGCCGGATGGCCGACCTTATGCGGCGAGTGATCCCGAACTGCTCACCTGGGTGCATGTGGCCGAGGTCAGAAGCTTCATGGCGGGGTACCTGCGCTACGGCAATCCCGAGCTGAGTCTGACGGATCAGGATCGCTATTTCGATGAGGTGGCTCTGGTCGCCGAAGCCCTGGGGGCGACAAAGGTGCCCCGCAATCGCCGGCAGATTGATGCCTACATCGAACGGATACGGCCGCAGCTCTGTTTCGACAGTCGCACGGCGGAGGTACTGCAACTGCTGCTGCATGCGCCGGCACCCAACCGGCTGACCCGACCGGTCAGCTACCTGATGGCGAGAGCCGGACTGGACCTGCTGCCGGAGTGGGGGCGGGAGATGGCAGGCATACGGCTGAACCGGCCTCAACGTCTGCTGATCCAGTCGGGCATGCAGCTGTTGGCACCCACATTGAGGTGGGCCTTGCGTAACGGCGTGTCCCGGCGCGCTCGACGGCGCATGGGCATCGACTAACGCTGTCCCCATTTTTGGGTGACAGGC
>CAYMHL010000170.1:0-4919 GCA_964390205.1 uncultured Marinobacterium sp. | reverse complement strand
CCGACCGGCTGGCTGATGGCGCTGTTGATCGGTGCAGGCAGCATCGCCAGCCTGCAGTCGCTGGCGGGGCTGATCGGCAAAAGCCATCGCTGGAAAGGTGTGGTGAAGTCTGCGCGACAGATATCCGAGACCACCCTGGAGGTCGTCTGTGACATGGGGCGGAACTGGCCGGGGCATCGTGCGGGGCAGTTTGCATTGGTGACATTCGACCGGGCCGAAGGGGCGCACCCGTTCACCCTGACAACGGCAGACCGGCAGAATGGTCAGCTCGGTTTTCACATCAAGGCGCTGGGCGACTATACCCGTACTCTGCCACGCCGATTGCATGCCGGTCATGCGGTCACGATTGAAGGACCTTATGGCTGTTTCAATCCCGAGAAAAACCGATCCAGTGCCCAACAGATCTGGGTGGCCGGCGGCGTCGGCATTACCCCATTCCTCGCCGCCCTGGAAAACCGTTTGGCCAACACGGACAAGCAGTATCAGCCGGTGACCGTACACTACTGCACGCAAAGTGCGATTGATGACCCCAACGTGGAGCATCTGCATGGGCTGGTGAATCAGTTGCCGGACGTCAGCCTGCAGATCCATGACAGCAGGCAGGGACAAAGGCTGACAGCAGATGGGTTACAAATCCAGTCAGCAAAAGTGGATATCTGGTTCTGTGGGCCCCAGGGGTTGGCAGCAGCGCTTCGCAGTGGGTTGAGCGACTCGGCTGTCTCGCTGCGCTTTCATCAGGAACGCTTTGAATTCAGGTAAATGAGGATATTAAAGATGCACGACCTGAAACGTCGGAACGCCCTTAAAACATGGCTGCCAGCGATGCTGTTGGCCGGTCTGGTAAACTTGCCTGCAGTGGCTCAAGCCAGAGAGGTCACCATCGACACGCAACTGAGTCAGTACCGGGGTGATGGTGCCTATCTGGCCATTTATCTTACGGACGCAAGGGGTGAGTATCAGAAAACGCTCTGGGTTTCCGGTAAAAAGAGTAAGTATTACAAGCATCTGAGCGATTGGGCGCGAGGCAGTAAGCGAAGCCGTGCCGAGTATGACGGATTGACCGGCGCCAGCATTACCCGGGGCGAGACCCTGCAGATCAGCGTGAATCTGGATGATGCGTTGATTGACAGTGGCTACCAGATTCGTGTGGATGCAGCTGTAGAAGATATGCGTGATCGGCCGACGGATATCATCGTACCCATCACCACGCAAGGCGCTGGAAAGCCGGTCAACGGAAAGGGCTATGTTCAGTCCTTGACCTACACTTTTTGAACAGGCTGAACCTGTGATCAGTCTGCTTCCTTGGAGTACATCTATGAGCCACGTGGAAATTCACCGATCGCACCGTGTTGGATGGTTGCGTGCAGCGGTACTTGGGGCAAACGACGGTATCGTCTCGACCGCCAGCCTCATCATCGGCGTTGCCGCTGCGAACACGTCCCATGAGAGTATCATTCTGGCCGGTGTGGCCGGTTTGGTTGCGGGTGCCATGTCGATGGCGGCAGGGGAGTATATTTCGGTCAGCTCACAGTCGGATACCGAGCAGGCCGATTTGGCGCTTGAGCAAAAATCACTGGATACCGATCTTGAATTCGAGACACAGGAACTGGCGGAGATCTACCAAAATCGAGGAGTTGAGCCAACACTGGCGCGTCAGGTTGCGGAACAGTTGATGGCGCACGATGCCCTTGATGCGCATGCCCGCGATGAAATCGGCATCTCGGCCAACGGCGGTGCTCAACCCGTTCAGGCAGCCCTGTCGTCAGCGGCCACCTTTACTGTCGGTGCAGCTTTGCCGTTGCTGGTGGCCTGGATGGTGCCCACCGGTTATCTGATTACGCTGGTTGCACTGTGCTCACTGGTGTTTCTCACCATGCTGGGCGCTATTGCCGCAAAAGCCGGCGGCGCATCACTTGTGCTCGGCGCCGTCCGAGTTGTTTTCTGGGGAGGCCTGGCCATGGCGCTGACGGCGGGTGTTGGCAAGGTGTTTGGCGTGGTCGCATAAAAATGGTCACTCTCCTTTCAGGCATGAGACAGATCCAATGCGGCAACAACTTTTTTCTTCAGTGCAATCAGCTCGCTGCTGCTGCGCTCGCGTGGGTGAGGCAGCTCGACTTTGATTTCCTCATACACCCGCCCGGGATGACCACGCATGACCAGAATCCGGTCGGCCAGAATCGCCGCCTCCTCGACATCATGGGTGACAAAAATCAGGGTAAAACGGGAGTCCGCCCACAGCTCAATGAGGTGATCCTGCAGTGCCGCACGGGTGAAGTTGTCCAGTGCGCTGAAAGGCTCATCCAACAGTAATATGCTGGGCTTGCGCACCAGTGCCCGTGCAATGGATGCACGTTGTGCCATCCCCCCGGAGAGTTGGCGAGGCAATGCATCCCGGAATTTCCACAGGTTGACCTTTTCCAGCGCTTCGCGGATACGGTCGTCCTGTTCATCCGGGTCCAGATCACGCAGTACCAAGCGAATGTTTTCCGTCACACTGAGCCATGGCATAAGGCGCGGCTCCTGAAAAACCATGGCGATATCGGATGAGGGCTCTGTGACTGACTGCCCGTTCAGCTTTACCTGTCCGGTTGTGGGGCTATCCAGCCCCGACAGAATGCGTAGCAGGGTGGATTTACCACAACCGGAAGTGCCAACCAGTGCGATAATCTCGTGCTGGTCGACCTGAATGTTGATCTTGTCGATGGCCAGATGATCAACACCCGTGTCATCTATAAACTGTTTGGAAACATCTTTGATGGCAAGCATGGTTTGTCTCGATTACTGGGTACGGCCGAAGCTGTCCTGCCATGAGAGCAGTCGAGTGGCTGTGAAGGTGAGCAGTGCATCCGTGATTTTGCCAACCAGCGCAAACAGTACCAGTGCACCAATGATAATGGCTGGGTTGCCGGTCATTTGACCGTCCAGCATCAGGAAACCTAATCCTTGGCTGGCTCCCATCAACTCGGCGGCGATGACAAACATCCATCCCAGCGCAAGTCCTGAGCGCAGGCCGGTGAAATAGGCTGGCAGCGTGCCGGGCAGCAACACGCGGAATACTCGGTCAAAGGTGTTCAGGCGATAAACGCGGGCAACTTCGAACAGTTTGCGGTCGCTGTCACGTATACCGGCCATCAGATTCAAATAGACTGGGAAAAACACGCCGACGGCAATCAGAATGATCTTGGATGTTTCGAAAATGCCGAACCAGAGAATGAACAGCGGCACCCAGGCCAGAGACGGTACGGCCTTGATCGCCTGCAGGGCGGGGTCCAGCAGCTCACGCGCCAGGCGGGAGTAGCCGGTCAGCGCGCCCAACAAGGTGGCTGCGACTGTTCCAGCCAGAAAACCGGCTGCGACTCGACCTGTGGTCACCAGGATATGCTCACTCAACGCACCGCTACTCCATAGTGCGGCCAGCTCAGACCAGACCTGCAGTGGATGCGGCAATACGTAGGCAGGGAATACGCCCCGGGCCGAGAGCTGTGTCCATACCAATAAAAATGCCAATGGCAGCAGCCAGCTTTTCCAGCTCAGCAGACTGAACAATCGCCTGGGGTTGAAAAAAGCGCTGGAGGGCCGGGATGAACCGGCTCCAGAACGCAGAGTCAGGGTTTTCATACCGAACCTCCGAAAGGAAATCAGTTGTTGAACTGACGATCAATAAGCTGATCAGTGACAGCGGTGACATCCACGGCCGGTTTGATGATGCCGATATTCTGCAGCACCTTGCCGGTTTCGATCAGCAGTGCACGATGTTCGTCACCGATGGCGGCCTTGGTGATGTCGGTACGCTCAAGCTGGCGCGCAGCGACATCGGCGCTGATACCGGCTGCTTCTACCAGTGCATCACGCAGCTCCTCCGGGTTTTCCAGGGCATAGTGGCGCGCCTTTTCGTAGATACCCAGCACGCGCTTGACCAGTTCGGGATTTTCCTCGGCAAAGGCAGTGCGCACATTGAGAATGCCGTAGGTATTCAGATCCACGTTGCGATGGAAGAGCACCGCACCGGATTCCAGTTCAGCACGCGCCATGTGAGGGTCAAGGCCTGCCCAGGCATCCACCTGATTGCGTACCAGAGCGGTGTAGCCATCCGGATGCTGCAGCAGTACGGTGTTGATATCCTTTTCGGTCAGGTTGTTTTCTGCCAATACACGCAGCAGAAAGATATGCGGATCGGTGCCGCGCGTTACGGCAACCGATTTGCCTTTCAGATCAGCGGCGGAACGAATGGCGGAGTCTTTGCGGGTTACCAGCGCGGTCCACTCCGGCTTGGAGTAGACGTAGATGGAGTTGATCGGCAGCCCGTTGGACTTGGCAACCAGTGCGGCAGAGCCCGCTGTGGAGCCAAAATCGATCGCGCTGCCGCGCAAAAATTCCAGCGCTTTATTAGAGCCCAAGCTCAGAGTCCAGCGCACATCGATATTGTCCTTGGCCAGCTCCTCTTCCAGCCAGCCTTTCTTCTTCAACAGCAGGCTAACCGGGTTGTAGTAGGCGTAGTCGATGGAGATCTGGTCAGGTGCGGCCTGGGCAGCATGAAAGGGCGACAATGCCAGCAGCGTGGCTGCTGCAGTCGTGATCACGTGGCGTTTTAGGGAGCGAAAGCGATTTTTTATGTTCAATTGAAAGTCCTCATCAGGCGGTAATGAAGACGAATGGTGTCACGACCGGAAAGCGCACAGAAATAGGAATAAACGCATAGCATTTTCGTGTTTAAAGGGTTTGCCCGCACGGGGCGGGCAGGTAACGCAGGCGAGACGTCAGATGGGATAAATCTGCACAGCCTCAGCGATCATGTGTCCAGCAGCGGTGCAGCCAGCGTGCAAACCAGTCGAGCAGGAACCCGATCAGGCCGATCACCAGAATACCGGCCATGAGCTCGTCGTAGGCCAGCCGGTCACGGGTATCCAGAATGAAGTAGC
>CAYMHL010000169.1:0-4926 GCA_964390205.1 uncultured Marinobacterium sp. | reverse complement strand
AGGTGTCCGGTGGTGTCTCCAACGTCTCCTTCTCCTTCCGCGGCAACGACAAGGTGCGCGAGGCGATCCACTGTGTGTTCCTCTACCACGCCATCCAGAAAGGCATGGATATGGGTATCGTCAATGCCGGTCAGCTGGCGATCTATGATGATCTGCCCGAAGAGCTACGCGAGCACGTTGAAGACATCGTGCTCAACCGTCGGGAAGACGGCACGGAGCGGATGCTGGAACTGGCGGAAAAATACCGTGGCGGCGCTTCGGAGTCTTCCGTCAAGCAGGATCTGGAATGGCGTGAATGGGATGTCAACAAGCGTCTGGCCCATGCGTTGGTAAAAGGTATCGCGGACTATGTCGATGAGGACGTGGAAGAATGCCGTCATCACTATGAACGCCCGCTGCAGGTGATCGAAGGCCCGCTGATGGACGGCATGGGCATCGTCGGTGACCTCTTTGGTGCCGGTAAAATGTTCCTGCCCCAGGTGGTGAAGTCAGCCCGCGTGATGAAAAAGGCCGTGGCCTACCTGATGCCATTCATCGAAGAGGAAAAACAGGGCAACGAAAGCAGCTCTGCCGGCAAAGTCGTGATGGCCACCGTCAAGGGTGACGTGCACGATATCGGCAAGAACATCGTCGGTGTGGTCCTGCAGTGCAACAACTTCGAGATCATCGACCTGGGTGTGATGGTCCCGGCGGAAAAGATTCTGCAGACCGCGCGTGAACATAACGCCGATATCATCGGCCTCTCGGGCCTGATCACGCCGTCACTGGATGAAATGGTCCACGTCGCCAAGGAGATGCAGCGCCAGGGCTTCGACATTCCGCTGATGATCGGTGGCGCCACCACCTCCAAGGCACATACGGCGGTGAAGATCGAACCCAACTACAAGAACAACCAGGTGGTGCATGTTACCAATGCCTCGCGTTCGGTTGGTGTCGCTTCCTCTCTCCTGTCGAAAACCAAAAAAGACAATTTTATCAAAGAGATAAAAGAGGAATATGAGGCGGTTCGTGAGCGTCATGCCGCCCGTCAGCATGACCAGCGCCGGGTAACTCTGGAAGCGGCGCGCGCCAATCGCCATCCGATCGAATGGGAAGGTTACCAGGCACCGACACCCATCAAGCCAGGCATCCAGGTATTTGAAGACTACGACCTGGAAGAGCTGGCCCAGTGCATCGACTGGACGCCCTTCTTCCAGTCCTGGGAACTGGCCGGTCGCTTCCCGCGCATTCTTGATGACGAGATCGTCGGTGAAGAAGCACGCAAGCTGTATGAAGACGCCAAGCTTATGCTGCGCGACATCATTGACAACAAAAAGCTCAGGGCCCGCGGCGTGATCGGCCTCTTCCCGGCCAATAGTGTCGGCTTTGATGATATCGAGATCTACACCGACAACCACCGGGACAAGGTGCGCATGCGCGTCCACCATCTGCGTCAGCAAACGCAGAAGGTTGAAGGTCGTTACAACCACTGCCTCAGTGATTACGTGGCACCCAAGGACTCGGGTGTGCAGGATTATGTCGGCGCTTTCGCAGTCACCGCCGGTATCGGTATCGACAAGTGGATCGAACAGTACGAAGCGGACCATGATGATTACAACAGCATCATGATCAAGGCACTGGCAGACCGTCTGGCCGAAGCCTTCGCCGAGCGCCTGCACCAGCGTGTGCGTACCGAATTCTGGGGCTATGCCGCCGATGAAAACCTGGACAACGACGCACTGATCCGCGAACAGTACCAGGGTATTCGCCCGGCACCGGGCTACCCGGCCTGCCCGGACCACACCGAAAAGGCACTGTTGTGGGAACTGCTGGATGTGGAGCACAACGCCGGCATGACCCTGACCGACAGTTTCGCCATGCTGCCGACGGCAGCCGTCAGCGGTTGGTACTTCAGTCACCCGGAAGCACGCTACTTCGGTGTCGCCAAAATCAGTGAAGACCAGGTGGAAAGCTACGCCAAGCGCAAGGGCATGAGCATGGACGAAGCGGAACGCTGGCTGGCGCCCAACCTCGGTTATGAGCCGGAACAGGGCTAAGCCCACCGCATAGGCAATACCGGATCCCGCCAGTCGGAATCCGGTATTGCCCCTCCCCCATTCCCCGAACAACTGCCCGGACTGTGTACAGGCCGGAATCCTGCTTTTCCAATACTGGTTTTTTGCTACATAACCGAGCTTGATACCGCCTTTGCGCATGCCCTCAGCAGCAGCTGCTGTTATTGCTTTACAACACAGCGTTGCAAAATGGACGGTGGAAATCGGCTCAACTTATCCCTAAGTCGAGTCCTTCCGGGTATGAAATCACCCCTTCAGGCATTATAATTTGTAGCCGTTTTACAAGCGCCAGGCTCTTATTTGGACAGCGCGGGGCGATTATCAGTCGCCCAAACGAGCCTTTGGCAATCCAGCCATAAATCATTTCGGGGAAAAACATGCCTACAAAATCAAAAATCATCTACACACTCACTGATGAAGCCCCGGCTTTGGCGACTGCATCGCTGCTGCCGATCATCCGCACCTTTGCTTCCACAGCCGATATTGAAGTTGATCTGAGCGACATTTCGTTGGCCGGTCGTATTCTCGCTGCCTTCCCCGAGCGCCTGACCGAAGAGCAGCGCGTTGAAGATGGTCTGGCATTCCTGGGCGAACTGGCCAAGGATCCCGAAGCCAACATCATCAAGCTGCCGAACATCAGTGCTTCCGTACCCCAGCTGCGTGCCGCCATCAAGGAACTGCAGAGCCAGGGCTACAATGTTCCCGAATACCTCGACAACCCGCAGACTGACGAAGAAAAAGACGCCAAGGCGCGTTACGCCGGTATCCTCGGCAGCGCGGTAAACCCGGTTCTGCGTCAGGGCAACTCTGACCGTCGCGCCCCGGCCGCGGTCAAGGCATTTGCACGCAAGTTCCCGCACTCCATGGGCAAGTGGAGCAAGTCTTCCCGCTCACACGCCGACTACATGCGCGGCGGCGATTTCTTCTCCAGCGAAAAGTCCATCACCATGGCTGAAGCCGGTGATGTCCGCATCGAATTCGTTGGCAACGACGGCAAGCCGGAAGTGAAGAAAGAACTGAGCCTGGAAAAAGGTGAAGTTCTGGACGGCATGTTCATGAGCGCCAAGGCGCTGGACGCCTTCTTCGAAGAAACGCTGCAGGACTGCAAGGAAAGCGGCGTGATGTGGTCCCTGCACGTCAAGGCGACCATGATGAAGGTTTCCCACCCGATCGTATTCGGCCACGCGGTACGTGTGTTCTACCGTGAAGTGTTCGACAAGTACGGTGATCTGTTCGACGAAATCGGTGTTAACCCGAACTACGGCATGAGCAGCGTCTACGAAAAGATCAAGACCCTGCCGCAGTCCACTCAGGACGAGATCGAAGAAGCGATCCACGCCTGCTACGAGCACCGTCCGGAAATGGCCATGGTTGATTCCGTCAAGGGCATCACCAACCTGCACATTCCGTCTGACGTTATCGTTGACGCCTCCATGCCGGCCATGATCCGCAACTCCGGTCAGATGTGGGGCCGCGACGGCAAGACCAAGGACACCAAGGCGGTTATGCCGGAGTCCACTTACGCCCGTATCTATCAGGAAGTGATCAACTTCTGTAAGACCAACGGCGCGTTTGATCCGACCACCATGGGTACTGTACCCAACGTGGGTCTGATGGCGATGAAGGCCGAAGAATACGGCTCTCACGACAAGACGTTCGAAGTTCAGGCTGACGGCATCATGCGCGTCGTTGATGCGTCCGGCAATGTACTGATGCAGCACAACGTCGAGAAAGGCGATATCTGGCGCGCCTGCCAGACCAAAGACGCGGCGATCCGCGACTGGGTCAAGCTGGCCGTTAACCGTTCACGCCAGTCCAACACTCCGGCTGTGTTCTGGCTGGATCAGGAACGTGCCCACGACCTGGAACTGACCAAGAAGGTCAAGGAATACCTGAAAGAGCACGACACCGAAGGTCTGGAAATCCACATCATGTCCTACAACGAAGCGATCCGCTTCTCCATGGAGCGCATGGTTCGTGGGCAGGATACCATTTCCGTTACCGGTAACGTCCTGCGTGACTACCTGACCGACCTCTTCCCGATCATGGAACTGGGTACATCTGCCAAGATGCTGTCCATCGTGCCGATGCTGGCCGGTGGTGGCATGTACGAAACCGGTGCCGGCGGTTCCGCACCGAAGCACGTGCAGCAGGTTGAGCAGGAAAACCACCTGCGTTGGGACTCCCTGGGTGAGTTCCTGGCACTGGGCGTGTCTCTGGAAGAGCTGGGCATCAAGCAGAACAACGCCCGCGCCAAGGTGCTGTCGGCTGCTCTGGACAAGGCGACCGAGCGTCTGCTGGAAAACGGCAAGTCTCCGTCACGCAAGGCGGGCGAGCTGGATAACCGTGGCAGCCACTTCTACCTGGCCATGTACTGGGCTCAGGAAGTTGCCGCTCAGACTCAGGACGCCGAACTGGCTGCCGAGTTCAAGCCGCTGGCTGAAGCACTGACCGCCAATGAACAGAAGATCGTTGACGAGCTGAACGCTGTGCAGGGCAAACCGGCCGAACTGGAAGGTTACTACCACATCGATCTGAATGCTGTTGCCAAGGTTATGCGTCCGAGCGCGACCTTCAACCAGATCATGGACAGCTTCAAGAAGTAAGCTTTACTGCGCCTTTAAGGTTCTGCCCCCAGGGTCCCGGCACTGTCCGGGGCCTCACCGGAACCGCCCCCAAGCCCGGATTTTCCGGGCTTTTTACTGCCTGCGTCCGGTAATGGCTGAATGTGGGCTTCCTCGTCTGCCAGCAGAAAACAGCAGGCATAAAAAAGGCCACCGGGATGTCCAGGTGGCCTGATCAGTGCAATGCTGCCGGTCAGATCTCGATACGCTCGAAATCAGCCGCCAGGGTGTCCGCCGTTTTCTGACTG
>CAYMHL010000168.1:0-4933 GCA_964390205.1 uncultured Marinobacterium sp. | reverse complement strand
TAGAAAGAACAGAGGCCACTCGAAGTGGCCTCTGTGGATAACTCAATATGACGGGCTCTGATCAGCCGCGCGGACGCATGGCCGGGAACAGCAGCACATCACGGATCGACGGCGAGTCGGTGAACAGCATTACCAGACGGTCGATACCGATACCTTCACCGGCGGTCGGCGGCAGGCCGTACTCCAGTGCCTGGACATAGTCGGCATCGTAATGCATGGCTTCGTCGTCACCGGCATCCTTCTCTTCCACCTGCTTCATGAAGCGCTCGGCCTGGTCTTCGGCGTCGTTCAACTCGGAGAAACCGTTGGCCAGTTCACGGCCGGCCACAAAGAACTCGAAGCGGTCGGTGACATGCGGGTTATCATCGTTACGACGCGCCAGCGGGCTGACTTCGGTCGGGTATTCGGTGATGAAGGTTGGCTGCTGCAGACGGTGCTCGACGGTCTTCTCGAAGATCTCGATCTGCACCTTGCCCAGACCCCAGCCGTCTTTCACATCGATATCCATGCGCTCGGCGATCTGGCGAGCCGCGGTTTCATCGGCCAGCGCTTCGGCGGTAATGTCAGGGTTGTAGTGCAGGATGGAGTCGAACACGCTCATGCGGGTGAACGGCTTGCCCATGTCGTATTCGAAGGTTTCCAGCACTTCGCCTTCGTCGTTGCGTACGGTGTTGACCACGACGGTGGTACCCAGTACGTCCTGAGCAACGGTGCGCAGCATGTCCTCGGTCAGGTCCATCAGGTCGTTGTAATCCGCATAGGCCTGATAGAACTCGATCATGGTGAATTCCGGGTTATGACGGGTGGAAAGCCCCTCATTACGGAAGTTGCGGTTGATCTCGAACACGCGCTCGAAGCCACCGACCACCAGACGCTTGAGGTAGAGTTCCGGCGCGATGCGCAGGTACATATCCAGGTCCAGCGCATTGTGATGGGTCACGAACGGACGCGCACTGGCACCACCGGGAATCGGGTGCAGCATCGGCGTTTCCGCTTCGATGAAGCGGCGATCGATCAAATACTTGCGAATGCCGGCGACGATCTTCGAGCGCATCTCGAACACCTTGCGTGACTGCTCGTTCATGATCAGGTCGACGTAGCGCTGACGGTAGCGCATCTCCATGTCCTGCAGACCCTTGAACTTGTCCGGCAGCGGACGCAGGCTCTTGGTCAGCATTTCGAACTCGGCCATGTCGACGTACAGGTCACCCTTGCCGGACTTGTGCAGCACACCGCTGACGCCGATGATGTCGCCCAGATCCACTGACTTGGCGAAGGCACGCGCTTCCTTGTTCACGTACAGCTGGATGCGACCGCTCATGTCCTGCAGCACCATGAAGGCGCCACGGTTGAGCATCACACGACCGGCCACGGAGACACGGACACCGGCTTCTTCCAGCTCTTCCTTGCTCTTGTCGCCGTGGGCCTGCTGCAGGTCTTCGGCGTAGCTGTCGCGACGGAAGGTATTGGGGAAGGCGTTACCGCTCTGACGCAGAACGGCGAGTTTCTCGCGACGCTCGGCGATCAGGCGGTTTTCATCTTGCTGCACGTTTTGCTGCACGTTGTTGTCTGACATCGGGGTTACCTTAAAACGAATGCTTTACAGGCCGGCCTTGAGGCTGGCTTCGATGAACATGTCCAGATCGCCATCCAGTACACGATCGCAGTTGGAGGTCTGTACGTTGGTGCGCAGATCCTTGATGCGCTGGTCATCCAGTACGTAGGAGCGGATCTGACTGCCCCAGCCGATATCGGCCTTGGAGTCTTCCAGTTCCTGCGCGGCTTCGCGGCGCTTGAGCATCTCCATCTCGTACAGTTTCGCCCGCAGCTGCTTCATACAGGTGTCGCGGTTCTGATGCTGAGAACGGGCTGACTGGCTCTGTACCACAATGCCGGACGGCTCGTGGGTGATACGCACGGCGGATTCGGTTCGGTTAACGTGCTGACCACCGGCACCGGATGCACGGTAGACGTCCACGCGCAGGTCGGCCGGGTTGATTTCGATCTCGACGTTGTCGTCGATCTCGGGCGACACGAATACCGACGAGAACGAGGTGTGACGACGACCACCGGAGTCGAACGGCGACTTGCGCACCAGACGGTGAACACCGGTTTCGGTGCGCAGCCAGCCGTAGGCGTACTCACCTTCAAAACGAATGGTGGCGGATTTGATACCGGCCACTTCGCCGCCGGAGACTTCCAGCAGCTCGGTCTTGAAGCCCTTGCTCTCGCCCCAGCGCAGGTACATGCGCAGCATCATGTTGGCCCAGTCCTGAGCCTCGGTACCACCGGAACCCGCCTGGATTTCAAGGAAGGCGTTGTTGGCATCGGCTTCACCGGAGAACATGCGGCGGAATTCGAGCTGTTCCAGCATGTTTTTCAGGCGGGCCACGTCGGCTTCGACCTCAGCGACGGTATCCTCGTCATCTTCCTCGACGGCCATCTCCAGCAGATCACCGGCATCACTGATGCCGCTTTCCAGCTCATCGATGGTCTTGACCACGCTCTCCAGTCCGGCACGCTCCTTGCCCAGCTGCTGCGCATTTTCCGGATTGTTCCAGACATTGGGGTCTTCCAGCTCACGCTCGACCTCTTCCAGGCGCTCGCGTTTGCCATCGTAGTCCAGATAGCTGCGCAGCGCCTGGGTACGCTCACTGAACTCTTTCAGACTGTTGAGAATCGGATTGATTTCCATCGTGGTACTTGGATACTCGCTGCTTGGAAAAAAGGAATACATTCTAACCGATCAAGGCCGTTGTTTGAATGATTTGGCAGCCTGATCCGCTGCGGCTCGACTTGCCGAAGCAACTGAGCGAGAATGTTTCCGTTGCAGCCTTGACTGCTTCATCAATTCCCGGCTCCAGCCTGATTGCATGGAGCCCCTGCTGCGGTATGGAAGCCATTGATGATGACATCCGAGCCGGCTCTGCTTGACCTGACCGCCAGCGTCTACGGTTACCTGGCACTGTTGATCTTTCTGCTGGGCTACGTCTTCGTTGTGCTTGAGGACCAGCTTGGCCTGCGCAAATCCAAGCCGATGATTCTGGCCGCCGGGCTTATATGGGTGCTGGTCGGTCTGGCCTACCGCCTGCATGGCGATCAGGAAACGGCAGGCATCCACCTGCGCCATTACATCCTCGATTACGCCGAGCTGTTCCTGTTTCTGCTGGCGGCGATGACCTTTGTCAACCTGATGGAAGAGCGGCGGGTATTTGTCGCTCTGCGTACCTGGCTGGTTTCCCGCGGTTACTCCATCCGCACCATTTACTGGGTCACCGGCGGCCTGACCTTCATCATCTCGCCCGTGGCCGACAACCTATCCACAGCGTTGTTGATGGGTGCAGTGGTGCTGGCGGTTGGTGGCCACAACTACCGCTTCATTTCAGTGGGCTGTATCAATGTGGTGGTCGCCGCCAACGCCGGTGGTGCCTTCAGCCCTTTCGGCGACATCACCACACTGATGGTCTGGCAGAAGGGGGTGGTCGAGTTTGGCGAATTCTTCAAGCTGCTGGTGCCATCACTGGTCAACTGGCTGATACCGGCCCTGTTGATGAGCCTGACCGTGGAGCGCTCACCTGCCGGTGGCGAAGCACGCCATCAACGGATGAAAAAAGGCGGCGTGACCATAGTACTGCTGTTTCTGCTGACCATCGCGTTTTCGGTTGGCGTCCACAGCCTGCTGCACCTGCCCCCGGTATTGGGCATGATGACCGGTTTGGGAGTACTGAAAATCTATGGTTACTACCTCAGCTACCATGATCCCGTGTTTCGCGAGCAGGGGCACATCACCCATCACCATTCGGAGAACACCTCACAACACAGTCTGCTGCACGGTGATCATACCGGCGTCATCCGTCGCTTTGATATCTTCAAGGTGGTCGAGCGTGAATCCTGGGATACGCTGATGTTTTTCTATGGTGTGGTGCTCTGTGTCGGCGGACTCGCCTCCCTCGGCTACCTGACCCATCTCTCGGCGCTGCTCTATGATGGCTGGGGCATCAACATGGCCAATGCAGCAATCGGACTGCTGTCATCACTGGTCGATAACATTCCGATCATGTTCGCCGTGCTCAGCATGGATCCGGGCATGACGCTGAACCAGTGGCTGCTGGCCACTCTGGCCGTGGGTACGGGCGGCTCCCTGCTGTCGATCGGCTCCGCCGCCGGCGTGGCGCTGATGGGACAGGCCAAGGGAACCTATACCTTCTTCAGCCATCTCAAGTGGAGCTGGGCGATTCTGCTGGGTTATATCGCCAGCCTTCTTTGTCACCTTTGGTTAAATGGAATCTGACATGACTCAACAACCCCTTACCCAAGAACGGAAGCCGGTCTGGGATATTTTCGTGCGTCTGTTTCACTGGTCGCTGGCTGCCAGCATACTCTTTGCCTGGTGGAGTGGTGAACAGGGCGGCAACTGGATGCAATGGCACATGTACGCAGGTTATACCGTATTGGGCCTGGTGCTGTTTCGCCTGTTCTGGGGCTTTGCCGGCAGCCATTATGCCCGCTTCAGCGAGTTTGTTCGCTCACCGGTTCATACTGTGAAATACGGTCTGCAGCTGGCCAAGCGCAAGGAGCCGCACTACATCGGCCATAACCCGCTGGGCGGTTGGATGGTAGTGCTTTTATTGCTGCTCAGCGCCGCACAGGCAGGCACCGGCCTGTTTGCCAACGACGAAATTTTTACCGAGGGCCCGCTGGTCCACTTGGTCAGTTATGACCTCAGTGTGGAGATCACCCGCTGGCACAAGCTGATCTTTGACGGCCTGTTGATCGCCATAGGACTGCACTTGCTGGGTGTTTTCACTCACCAGGTTTTCAAGCGCGAAAAGCTGATTCAAGCGATGTTGCACGGGCGCAAAATGGCCGGTGTTCAGGAAGCACGCTACCCCTTTGCACCGGTCATGAGAGGTGTGGTTCTGGCAATTCTGGC
>CAYMHL010000167.1:3779-4957 GCA_964390205.1 uncultured Marinobacterium sp. | reverse complement strand
TCGAGCATCATCTTGTGCGTTTCGCGGCCGACACCGGACTTCTTGTAACCGCCGAAAGCGGCATGTGCCGGATACTGGTGGTAGCAGTTGGTCCAGACACGACCGGCCTGAATGCCACGGCCCATGCGGTAGGCGCGGTTCATGTCACGGCTCCAGACGCCGGCACCCAGACCAAACTCGGTGTCGTTGGCGATGGCGAGGGCTTCGGCTTCGTCCTTGAAGGTGGTAACGGATACGACCGGTCCAAAGATCTCTTCCTGGAACACGCGCATGTCGTTGGTACCCTTTAGCAGGGTCGGCTGGATGTAATAGCCACTGTTCAGATCGGCACCCAGCTGCTCCTTGTCGCCACCGATCAGCACTTCAGCGCCCTCCTGTCGACCGATCTCGAAGTAGCTCATGATCTTGTCGAACTGCTCCTGAGAGGCCTGAGCACCGACCATGGTGTCGGTGTCGAGCGGGTTGCCACGTTTGATCTTCTTGATGCGATCGATTACACGGGCGATGAACTCATCGTAGATGCTTTCCTGCACCAGCAGACGCGACGGGCAGGTGCAGACTTCACCCTGATTGAAGAACGCCAGTACGGTACCTTCCACACACTTGTCGATGAAGGCATCTTCATGATTGAGGATGTCTTCGAAGTAGATGTTGGGGGACTTGCCGCCCAGCTCTACGGTCGAGGGAATGATGTTCTCGGCGGCACACTTCAGAATGTGAGAACCCACCGGAGTGGAACCGGTGAAGGCGATCTTGGCGATGCGCTTGCTGGTAGCCAGCGCCTGACCGGCTTCGGCACCAAAGCCGTTGACGATGTTCAGCACACCCGGCGGCAGCAGGTCCTGAATGGTTTCCATCAGCTTCAGAATGGACCAGGGGGTTTGCTCGGCAGGCTTGAGGACGATGCAGTTGCCTGCCGCCAGGGCCGGTGCAATTTTCCACGCCGCCATCAGCAGCGGGAAGTTCCAGGGAATGATCTGGCCGACAACACCCAGCGGTTCATGGAAGTGGTAGGCCACGGTGTTTTCGTCGATCTCGCCGATGGAGCCTTCCTGCGCACGGATACAGCCGGCAAAGTAGCGGAAGTGATCAATGGCCAGCGGCACGTCAGCGGCCAGGGTTTCACGCACGGCCTTGCCGTTGTCCCAGGTTTCGGCCACGGCGATCTGTTCCAGATT
>CAYMHL010000167.1:1542-3679 GCA_964390205.1 uncultured Marinobacterium sp. | reverse complement strand
ACGGAAACAATGGAGCCTGCCTGTCCTGGCTGTGCATAGATCATGTTTTTGGCCTCTTGTTGTTATTTACCTCCAACCTTAATAGCAATAATGTCCGCCGCTTTCAATGCCGGCGGGCGGGAAAAGACGAGTGGGGACAGCGCACCACCCGTCAGCGCAGGATTACCAGTTGCCGACCACGTAACCCAGTTTGTCCGGCAGCCAGAGCGCAATGCCCGGTACCAGCATCACCAGCAACAGACTGCAGGCCATGGCGGCAATGAAGATCAGCGCCCAGCCCATCGTATGCTCCAGCCGGATATTGGCGATCCGCGTAGTGACCATCAGGTTGACGGCCACTGGTGGCGTAAACTGGCCAATCGCAATGTTCATGGCCAACAGGATGCCGAACCAGACCGGGTTCCAGCCGAAGTGGTTCATCAGCGGCAGCAGGATCGGAATCAGGATCAGGTAGATCGACACGGCATCCAGCAACATGCCGGCCAACAGCACCAGCAGCATGACCAGCAGCAGCAATACCCAGCCGTTGTCGGACAGAGACAGCAGCGCTTCCGCCAGATGCTGGAAGGTCCCAAGAGTGGTGCCCGCCCAGGCGAAGATCCCGGCCAATGCGATGATCAGCATCACCACACCCGAGGTCACCGCTGCCTCGGTGATCAGATTGAACAGATCCCTGAAGCCCAGATTGCGATAAATCAAGCTGCCGACGATTACCCCATAGGCCACCGCCACCACGGCGGCTTCAGTCGGGGTAAACAGACCTGAACGCAAACCGCCCAGAATGATCACCGGGGCAAACAGGGCAGGCAACGCTGCCTTGAAGCTTTCCCACAAGGGTGGGCGTTCCGATGCCTCAGGGTCCTCCCAGCCATGCTTGCGCGCCAGCAGCAGTGCCGGTACCAGCAACGACAGTCCCGCCAGAATGCCGGGGAACAGGCCTGCGGCAAAGAGTGCGCGCAGGTCGACCCCAGGCACGACAATGGAATACAGAATCAGCGCAATGGAGGGCGGAATCAGAATCGCTGTCGATGAAGACGCCGCGATCAAGGTCGCCGAGAACGGCTGCGGATAACCGGCCTTGCGCATGCTCGGCAGCATCACCATGGCGACCGCCGCTGCATCGGCAGGGCCGGATCCGCTCATGCCGCCCATAATCAGACACACCAGCACGGCCACTATCGCCAACCCGCCGTGGCGAGGCCCGATCAGTGCCTGAGCAAAACGCA
Organism: uncultured Marinobacterium sp.; assembly: GCA_964390205.1. Taxonomy (GTDB): domain Bacteria; phylum Pseudomonadota; class Gammaproteobacteria; order Pseudomonadales; family Balneatricaceae; genus Marinobacterium. The sequence goes on along the minus strand of CAYMHL010000167.1, from coordinate 2,453 downwards.
CCAGACTGGCCGCAACCCCTGCGCGCTCAAAAATCAAACCCGTCAGGATAAACAGCGGAATGGCGATCAGCGGGTACTTGGCCACGCTGTTGTAAGTGTTGGTACCCAACGTCGCCAGCATATCCGGCGAGAGGCCACTGAGAATACCCACGACTCCCCCCAGACCCAGCGCAATGGCAACGGGGACGCCCAGCAGCAGTGCCAACAGGAAGCTGCCGATCATCAGCAGATCAGGACTCATGCACCACCTCCTCGTCCGGCTTGCCACTCAGGCGGTCGATCAGGTTTTGCGTCATGCGAATCATGATGGCCGCCGCCATCAACGGCAGCCAGATCACATAGATCCAGTTGGGCAGGCCCAACCCGGGTGACAGGGATTCCCACTGGTACTCCTCAAGCGCAAACAGCGAACCGTACCAGACAGTAATGCCCAGCACGATCATGCCGGCCAGCCACTGCAGGATATACACCAGTTTCAGCATCCCCTTGGGCAGGTGATGTTCGATCAGCTCAATGCGAATATGCTGGTTGTGCCGGGCAGCGACGGCGGCACCGGCAAAGGTCAACAGGACCAGGAAGAACACCGAGAACTCTTCGGTAAAGGCAAAGGATGCATCGGTTGCATAGCGCACGATGACATTGCCCAGGCTGATCAGACAGATGGCAATCAGCGCCAGGGTGGCGAGCCAGGCCTCCGGCCTGAACTTGGGGCGTCGACTAGACATTGCAGCTCCGTTCAAGACAACAACGCCCGCACGGATGGCGGGCGTTCAGACGACAGGGAAACCTTAGTTGCGATTGGCAACCGCATCCTGAGCCTGTTTCACCAGTGCCTCACCGATGCGCGGGGTCCATTTTTCGTACACGGACTGGGTTGCAGCTACAAACGCGGCGTGCTGCTCCGGCGTCAG
>CAYMHL010000167.1:0-1442 GCA_964390205.1 uncultured Marinobacterium sp. | reverse complement strand
GCCCAACTCATCTGCGTCGGGTTGGCGCCCAGCGCAGTGAAGGTATCCTGGAACAGCGGCGAACCGACCACGCGGATTTTCAGGCCTTCAAGATCAGCCGGTTCATCGATTTTCAGCTTGGAGTTGGACAGCTGACGGAAACCGTTTTCACCCCAGGCCAGTGGGGTCACGCCACGCTTTTCGATCGCCGCGAACACGGTCTTGCCGGCCTCACCCTGGGTGATGGCATCGATGGCGGCATGATCCGGCATCAGGAACGGCAGCGAGAACAGGTTCAGTTCCGGCACCTGCGGCGACCAGTTGATGGTGGACCCCACCGCCATGTCGATCAGACCCGAGCGCATGGCCGAGAATTCCTTGGTCTGGTCACCGGATACCAGCTGGGCATTGCTGTAGATCTTCATGTTGATGCGCCCGTCCGAACGCTCGTTCACCAGCTCGACCCACTTGTCGGCGGCCTGACCCCAGGGAAATGCGGAGGGCAGTACGGTTGAAACGGTGTATTCAGCCTTGTATTCGGCGTGAGCGATGGGGCTCATCAGCATGCAGGCAGCGGCTGCAGCCATGAATGTACGACGTTTGAGCATGATCCAATCCTTTTCTCGTTATGATCCGACAGGGGTACGCACCTCAACGTGGCTACGTTGAACAGCCAGCGGGCGCTTCCCGATTATAAGGCGGTGTTGGAAGGACCTGCAAAATGAATTGTTTCACTTTTGGTACATATAACGAAAAATCCCCGCACTTGGCGGGGATTTTATGAGCATCGAACCGGATTAGCTGTCAGCCGAGGCTTTGGCCGGCTCCTGATTTTCGTAAATCAGGATAGGTTCGGATGCGCCGGTGATAACACCTTCGTCGATCACCACCTTGGCTACATTCTCCAGCGACGGCAGCTGGTACATGATCTCCAGCAGAGTCGCCTCGAGGATCGAGCGCAGGCCACGGGCACCGGTACGACGCTCAAGGGCGCGAGTTGCCACCGCCTTGAGTGCTTCCTCACGGAAATCGACTTCAACCCCTTCCATCTCGAACAGTGCCTGATACTGTTTCACCAGACTGTTCTTCGGCTCGGTCAGGATCTGGATCAGCGCGTCTTCGTCCAGTTCGGACAGAGTGGCGATCATCGGCAGACGTCCCACAAATTCGGGAATCAGACCGAACTTCACCAGGTCTTCCGCTTCAACATCGTGCAACACTTCGCTCAGACGGCTCTCGTCCTTGCTCTTCACCACGGCACTGAAGCCGATGGAGCTGCGTTCGCTGCGATCACGGATAATCTTTTCCAGGCCCGCAAAAGCACCACCACAGATGAACAGGATGTTGGAGGTGTCCACTTGCAGGAACTCCTGCTGCGGATGCTTGCGCCCACCCTGCGGCGGAACCGAAGCAACGGTGCCTTCGATCAGCTTCAGCAGTGCCTGCTGCACGCCTTCACCCGA
>CAYMHL010000166.1:3738-5032 GCA_964390205.1 uncultured Marinobacterium sp. | reverse complement strand
AGCGGCTCACCCTGCATATCCAGACAGCCGATTCGTTCATAGCGCTCGCTCAGGCTGTCCAGCGAAACGTCCAACTCCAGCGGTACATGGAAGATCGCGCCCATGCTGGCGCGAATCACCTTGGGATTGTACGGGTCGACACTGCCGGGGCTGAGCAGGCAGCGATAGCCACCAAACCAGGCCAGCGTACGCAAGATGGTGCCCAGGTTGCCCGGGTCCTGGATCTCGTGCAGATAGATGGCCACCTCATTGTCGGCCGGCTGAGGCTGAATCGCCGCCATCGGCAGTACCGCCACTATGCCCTGAGGACTCTTGGTGGCACTGAGGGCACTCATCTGCTTGCCGGTAACGGCATGTACCTGCAACTCGGTCTGCCAGTCGGCGTACTCATCGGTCAGGTAGAGCTCGGCCGCCTTGAGGCTGGGCTGCTGCTTGGCAGCCTTCTGCAACTCCAGCACCAGATGCTCGCCTTCCACCAGACAACAGCCGGTTTCAGTGCGATATTTCTTCTGCTGCAGTTTTTTGATCAGATCCAGTTTCATGCCGAGCCTCGCCAGTTGGAGATGGTCGGCATTATAGCGGCGCACCCCGCTGAAGTCAGTCGACCCTTGGCGCCCCGGCAAGGCAGCACGTACAATACGCAATTCAGTCACAATGATGGTTTTTTGCAACTATGGCCCGTTCCAAAAGCAGCGCCCGTTGGCTCAAAGAGCATGTCAACGACCCCTTCGTCAAACAGGCACAGAAGGACGGCTACCGTTCCCGTGCCAGCTACAAACTGCTGGCGTTGAACGAGAAGGACAAGCTGATCAAGCCCGGCATGCTGGTCATTGACCTGGGTTCGGCGCCGGGCGGCTGGTCTCAGATCGCCTCCCAGCTGGTGGGTGAAAAGGGCAAACTGATCGCCTCCGACATTCTGCCGATGGATGCCTTGCCGGATGTGGACTTCATCCAGGGCGACTTCACCGAAGAGAGCGTGTTCAACGAGATCATGCGCGTGATCGACGGTCGCCCCGTGGATGTCGTGATTTCGGACATGGCGCCCAACCTCAGCGGCGTGGCCGCAGCCGATCAGGCGGCTTCGATCTACCTGATCGAACTGGCACTGGACATGGCGCAGCAGGTACTCAAGCCCAAGGGCAGCTTTGTCGCCAAGGCGTTTCAGGGCGAAGGCTATGATGACTTCGTCAAGCAGGTACGCGAGCACTTCGATACCGTGCTGATCCGCAAGCCCGAAGCCTCACGGGCACGTTCACGAGAAGTGTATGTAGTCGGCAAGGGATTCAAGGGCTGA
>CAYMHL010000166.1:0-3638 GCA_964390205.1 uncultured Marinobacterium sp. | reverse complement strand
GCTGATCTGCTGCAGATTTTCGTGCAGCGTCTCCGGGTTGCAGGAGATATACAGGATATGCGGATATTCGCAGATCTGCTCTACCGTATGTTCATCCAGACCGGCCCGCGGCGGGTCTACCAGCACGGTGGTAAATTCGCACTCGTCCAGCGCCAGCCCCTGTACCTTGCGGCTGGTTTTCTCGCCCTTGAGAATCAGCGACAGGTCTTCCGATGGCATGCGCAGCACATCGATATTGTCGATGCCGTTTTCCTGGATGTTCCACTCGGCCGAGCGCACCGACACCTTGGAGATTTCAGTAGCCACCACGCGGCGGAAGTTCTGTGCCAGCGGCAGGGTAAAGTTGCCGTTGCCGCAGTAGAACTCGACCAGATCACCGCCGGCGTGAGCACTGGCGTCGATCGCCCACTCGATCATCTTCTCGCAGACATGACCGTTGGGCTGGGTAAAGCCATTTTCGGTTTGCTGGTAACGGTAGGCGCGGCCGTTGATGTTCAGCGTTTCGACCACGAAATCGTTGTCCAGCACGATCTTCTGCTTGCGTGAACGGCCGATAATGCCGATGTTGAACTGTTCACGCAGCGGCTTGACCCGCTCGACCCACTCGTCATCCAGTTTGCGATGGTAGATCAGGCTCACCAGCAGCTCACCGGACAGGGTGCTGAGAAAGTCCACCTGAAACATTTTGAAGCGCAATACCGGATCAAGCCGGATCACGTCCAGCAGCTCGAACATCACGTCGTGGATACGCTTGGATACCATCGGGCAGCTGTCCAGCCGCACCGGGGTGCGCTTGTCACCGTCGAACATGACGTAATAGAGGTCATCGCCCTCATGCCAGGTGCGGAACTCGGCGCGCAGGCGGTAATGCTCGGGTTCAGAGGTGAATACCTCGATCGCGGGCAGATCGAATTCGGCAAATTGCGATTCGATACGGGCTTTCTTGGATGCCAGCAAGGCATCGTACTGTTCAGGCTCCACGCGGGGAAGGGCCATCGGCTAACCTCTGTGTTCTGTTGCTCGGGACGGGCGGCGGATTTTAGCACAGCCGCTGTCAGCCTTCATTCGAGGATCAATCAGGCGTAGAATGATCCACTTTATTTTTCAACCGACTCAGAGCCAACGATGTCCGACAGCAAGCGCAAGATTCTCGTCACCAGTGCCCTGCCCTACGCCAACGGCCCCATCCATCTGGGCCATCTGGTGGAGTATATCCAGACCGATATCTGGGTTCGCTTCCAGAAACAGCGTGGTCACAACTGCACCTACGTCTGTGCCGATGACGCCCACGGTACGCCGATCATGCTCAAGGCCGACCAGCTGGGCAAGAGCCCGCAGGAACTGATCGACCAGGTCAGCGCCGAGCACCAGCGCGACTTCGCCGGCTTCATGGTCAACTTCGACAACTACTACTCTACCCACTCGGAAGAGAACCGCCACTTCTCCGCGCTGATCTACGAGCGCCTGCGCGATGCCGGTCATATCACCCGCCGCACCATCACCCAGGCCTACGATCCGGTGAAGAACATGTTCCTGCCGGACCGCTTCATCAAGGGCGACTGCCCGAAATGCGGTGCCAAGGACCAGTATGGCGACTCCTGCGAAGCCTGTGGCGCTACCTATCAGCCCACCGAGCTCAAGAACGCCTACTCAGCCGTTTCCGGTGCGACCCCGATCGAGAAGGAATCCGAGCACTTTTTCTTCAAACTGGGTGACTTTGAAGACTTCCTGCGCACCTGGGTCAACGAGCACGTTCAGAGCCAGATGATCCACAAGCTCAACGAGTGGTTCGAGTCCGGCCTGCAGGAGTGGGACATCTCCCGCGATGCACCCTACTGGGGCTTCGAAATCCCCGACGCACCGGGCAAGTACTTCTATGTCTGGATGGATGCACCGATCGGCTACATGGCCAGCTTCAAGAACTGGTGTGACAAGAACGGTGTCGACTTCGACGAATACTGGAAACAGGATTCCGATGCCGAGCTGTATCATTTCATCGGCAAGGATATCGCCTACTTCCACACCCTGTTCTGGCCGGCCGAGCTGAAAGGCGCGGGCTTCCGCACGCCTACAGGCGTGTTCTGCCACGGCTTTTTGACCGTCAACGGTCAGAAGATGTCCAAGTCCCGCGGCACCTTCATCATGGCCGAGACCTACCTGAAGCACCTGCGCCCGGAATACCTGCGCTACTACTTCGCCGCCAAGCTGGGCTCCGGCATCGACGATATCGACCTGAGCCTTGAAGACTTCCGTTACCGCGTCAACGCCGACCTGGTCAACAAGGTGGTCAACATCGCCAGCCGCTGTGCCGGTTTCATTCAGAAAAAATTCGACGGCATGCTCGACTCCGAGCTGACCTACGCGTCGCTCTACCATGAAGCGGTCGCCGCCGGTCACAGCATCGCCGAGGCCTACGAGAAGCGCGAATATTCGCGTGCCATGCGCGAAATCATGCACATCGCCGACAAGGCCAACCAGTACATCGACAACGCCGAACCCTGGGTACTGGCCAAACAGGAAGGCCGCGAAGCCGAAGTACAGGCCAGCTGCACTCTGGGCATCAACCTGTTCCGCGTGATCATCAGCTACCTGGCACCGGTACTGCCGGAAGTGGCCAAAGAAGCCTGTGCGTTCCTCAACATCGACACCCTGGCCTGGGATGCGATCGAGCAGCCGCTGCTGAGCCACAAAATCAACAAGTTCAAGCCGCTGATGCAGCGCGTGGACGAGAAAGTGATCGAGCAGCTGATCGAAGACTCCAAGCAGAGCCTGGAAGCCCAGCCGCAGGTACAGGCGGCCAAACCGGCTGCTTCAAACGAGCTGAGCAAGGAACCGATCGCCGACACCATCGAATTCCCGGACTTCGCCAAGATCGACCTGCGCGTCGCCAAAATCGCCAAGGCGGAGCACGTGGAAGGTGCCGACAAGCTGCTGCGCCTGACGCTGGACCTGGGCGGCGAAACCCGCAACGTCTTCGCCGGCATCAAGTCCGCCTACAAGCCGGAAGATCTGGAAGGCAAACTGACCGTGATGGTCGCCAACCTGGCGCCCCGCAAGATGAAGTTCGGCATGTCGGAAGGCATGGTGCTCGCGGCTGGACCAGGTGGTGAGGATCTGTGGATTCTGGAGCCGCACGAAGGGGCGCAGCCGGGGATGCGAATTAAGTGATGTGTTTACTTTCTTTACTTGTGTAAAGAAAGTAACAAAGAAAGCACACCCCTAAGAGCAGGCCTTCGGCTTCTCTGCGCGTCTCGCGTCAACAGGGATGTTTGGAAAACTCGCCACTGCGTGGCTCAGACAATCCAAACATTTTTCCCTGTTGCCGCTGCGATGCTCGACTGCTCACAAGGGGGCTTTCAAACGCCACTCCGTAGTCATAAGTAGCGAAATGCAACCTGCAACAGGATTTGGCACCCTTGGTCCCCTTTATGAACGGGCGAGCAGCACAGAGCTGAGGCGATAAACGCCGAGGACTGTCTGACGAGCGCAGCGAGGAGTTCCGCAGGCGCGCCTCAGATCGAGCAGCGCAGCGTACCCGAAGGGCCGTTCATCAGGGGTGTGCTTTCTTTGTTACTTTCTTTACACAAGTAAAGAAAGTAAAGACATCACTTTATTCTCATCCCCGGCTGAGCCCCCTC
>CAYMHL010000165.1:0-5042 GCA_964390205.1 uncultured Marinobacterium sp. | reverse complement strand
GGCTTTCTGATCAACGGTGATGCGCTCAACTTCGGCGATGCGCTGGGTGATGATTTGAATCGTGGCGGCGCCTACTGGCTGGCGGCGCGTAAGGCGTTTGATCGCACCGCGATTGCGCGTATTGGTGGTAGCGAGGGGTTGCGAGCCGACCTTTTCTGGCTGGAGTCCGATAACCGTGCTCAGGCCGAAACCGAACTGGCGGGGATCAATGCCGAGTATGTGATGCCGGAAGGCACCCTGGGTCTGGCCTACATTGAAGGCTTGGATGTCAACGAAGACTATGGCTACGGTCATCGTGACGGTCAGCAGACGCTGAGCCTGCGTTACCAGGGCAATGCCGGTGTCGAAAACCTGTTCCTGTCCGGTGAATTTGTCACTCAGGATCAGGGTGACAACACGGTTGCGGATGCAGATGCCTGGTACGTGGAAGCGGGCTGGACCTTTGCCGATCTGCCCTGGTCTCCGAGCGTAAACTACCGTTACGCCTCTTTTGACGAAGGCTTCGATCCGCTGTTCTTTGGTTTCAACCGTGGCTATGGCACCTGGTTCCAGGGTGAGGTGGCGGCCAACTATGCCGGTCCGTTCAACTCTGCTGCCGATGTTCACCACATCGGTATCAAGGCCTCTCCGACCGAAATGCTGAGCATCGGTGCGCTGTTTTTCGATTTCAGCGATGCGGCCAACCCGTTTACCGGTGATGCCGGTGGTGTCAACGGTCAGGAGATCGATCTTTATGCCGAATGGGTGGTCACGCCCAACCTGATTGTCAGCCCACTGATCGGTTTCTACTCGCCGGACAAGAGTGCGGCAAACGGCGGCACCCAGGTTGGCAGCGACGATACCAACGTCTATGCGCAGATGATCGCCATCGTCCCGTTTTGATTTAACCCGGCGTTAACCCGGAGCCGCCGTCCATGGATATCGGTGGCTCCAACTGACAGTAAGGATTCCGAGATGCAGACGGTATCGACTCTTTTTATCAACGGTCAGGCGGTTGCCGGTGAGCGTGAAGCCTTCCCGGTGATCAATCCGGCTACCGGCGAAGCCTTTGCACAGTGTCCGGCCGCCTCTGCGGAGCAGGTGGACGCTGCCGTGGCCGCCGCGCGGACCGCTTTCAAAACGTTCCAGCACACGCCCGACGCCGAGCTGCAGGCGATGCTGCATCGTATTGCGGACCTGGTTGAAGCCAATGCGGATGAATTGGCCCAGCTGGTGACCCTGGAGCAGGGCAAGCCGCTGGCACTGGCGCAGATGGAAGTCGGTGCTGCCATCGGCTGGACTCGTTACACGGCGGATCTCAAAGTGCCGGTCAAGGTCATTGAAGACAGTGAAGCCCGTCTGGCGGAACTGCATCACAAGCCGCTGGGCGTAGTGGGCTCCATCACCCCCTGGAACTGGCCGCTGATGATTGCGGTATGGCACATTATGCCGGCGCTGCGCACCGGTAACACGGTGATATCCAAGCCGTCCTCGTTCACCCCGTTCAGCACGCTGAAACTGATTGAGCTGATCAACCAGGTGGTGCCGGCCGGCGTGATCAACATCGTCACCGGCGAGGGCGGTATTGGCCGTGCCATGACTTCGCACCCGAACATTCAGAAGATCGTTTTTACCGGTTCCACACCGACCGGTCAGGACATCATGCGCAAGGCCGCCGACAACCTGAAACGCCTGACCCTGGAATTGGGCGGCAACGATGCCGGTATCCTGCTGCCGGATGCCGATCTGGATAAGACTGTGCCCGGTATCTTCCAGACGGCGTTCCTCAATATGGGACAGACCTGCGCGGCACTCAAACGCCTTTATGTGCATGAATCTCAATATGATGAGGTATGCCGACGACTGACGGCCATCGCCAATGAGCAGGTGGTCGGCAATGGCCTGGAGGCGGGCGTAACCTTCGGTCCCGTACAGAACCAGGCTCAGCTGGATCTGGTGGCCGAACTGGTCGACGATGCCAGAACTCAGGGGGCGCAGATACTCTGTGGGGGTAAGGTTCAGCCTGGCAAGGGCTACTTCTATCCGCCGACCATTGTGGCCGGTGTCAGCAATGGCGTGCGTCTGGTGGATGAGGAGCAGTTCGGCCCCGTGCTGCCAATCATCGTCTATTCGGATATTGAAGAGGCTGTGGCCATGGCCAATGACAACGTCAATGGCCTGGGAGGCTCCGTCTGGGGAGCCGATATCGAACAGGCGCGTTCCGTGGCGATGCGACTTGAGAGCGGTACTGCCTGGATCAACAACCATGCCGAAGTCTTGCCCCACTGCCCCTTCGGTGGCTGCAAGATGTCGGGCATAGGGGTTGAATTTGGTGAGGAAGGACTGCTCGAGTACACCCAGCCACAGTTGCTCAGCATCAGCCGCGGCTGATCACTGCATCATCTCACTTTCCAGTCTTGACTACGGAAGTGCTTGCCGGAGCCATCGCTCCGGCTTTTTTGTTTTGAGTAACAGCTATTACACATTCCCTTCAGACTGATTAGAATGTCTCCGTCACGCCAACAATAATAACCGGGGTAACCTTGATGACAGCCGCTGTATCCGATGATCCCTACGCATCCGCATCTGTACGCTGGCTGACACTGATCAGCATCTGCGTCGCCACCTTCCTGATGCCCTTGAACATGTCTTCGGTCAATGTGGCGCTGCCGGCGATAGCGGCAGACCTCAATGTCGATGCCGTCCTGATCAGCTGGATTCCGACCATGAACTTGCTCGGTGCCATCGCACTGCAGCTCCCTGCCGGGCGCATCGCCGACATGATCGGACGCAAGAAGGTGTTTCTGGCCGGGCTATTGCTGTTCACACTCAGCTCGGTGGCGGTGATTCTCATTGATGACATCTACTGGCTGCTGCTGATGCGCCTGTTACAGGGGATTGCCGGCGCCATGGTGTTCGGTACCGGCATGGCCATTGTTTCTCAGGTATTTGCCCAGCATGGCAGGGGCATGGCGCTGGGTCTGACCTCCACCTCGGTATATCTGGGCCTGACCTGTGGCCCGCCCATCGGTGGCTGGCTGACCGAATGGTGGGACTGGCATGCCGTGTTTTTGGCACCGCTGCCGCTGGCCGTGCTCTGTGCCGTGCTGGTTGCCATCCATGTGCGTGAAACCGAACGCCAGCAGGATCAGCATCTGGACTGGATCGGCAGTCTGCTGTTCATCGCAGCGTCCAGCCTGTTTTTTGTCGGCCTGTCGGAGCTGCCCGAGCTGCTGGGCGGCATGTTGGCACTGGGCGGTCTGCTGCTGTTGGCCGCGTTTGTCTACCAGCAGGAACACAGTCCCTATCCGTTGATCCGGCTGCGCCGTATGGTGCAAAACCTGGTGTTCTTCCGTTCGATTCAGGCCAGTTTCCTGATGTATGCCGCCAACTATCCGCTGCAGTTTCTGCTCAGCCTGTACCTGCAGTACATCCGAGGGCTGTCGCCGGCGGATGCCGGGCAGCTGATGCTGTTGCAGGCGATGATGATGGCAATTCTGGCTCCGTTGGCAGGGCGCCTTTCCGACCGTTTGGAACCACGGATCCTGGCAAGCCTGGGCTGTGTATTCTTTGCCATCGGTTTCGTGATTCTGGCGCTGCTGGATCAGGACAGCGGGCTTTCTCAGGTGGTAATTGCCTTGTTGGTGATGGGAACCGGGTTCGGTCTGTTTTCATCGCCCAACAACAACGGTGCCTTAAGCGTAGTGCCGCATGACAAGCTGAGTATTGCCTCGTCACTGCTCAACATTTCCCGCACACTCGGCAACATGCTGGGTATGGCAGTGGTGGTGTTTCTGTTCAATCTGTTTATCGGTAATGCTCAGCTGGTGCCGGAGCAGTATCCTGCGCTGATGCGCCTGCTGGAGATCGCCTTCATGCTCTGCGCCGGCTATGCCCTGATGGCGGCCTGGCGCTCCTGGTCAAGGGGCAAGGTGCGCGCAGCCTGAGCCGCTGTGCACATTCGGAGAGTCGCACACCAGAGATGACACAGAAAAGCCGGCGGGTCTTGCGACCGGCCGGCTTTTATTCACACCATCCGGAGTATCACAGCAGGTTATACAGGAACACCACCGCAATCCCCGCCGGGGTCAGGAAACGCAGTACGAACATGAATGCGCTGTAAACACCGCCTTTCAAGCCGATCTCCTGATCCAGTCCCTGACGCTTCATGGCCCAACCGGCAAACAGCGCAATCGCCAAACCGCCCAGCGGCATCATCAGGTTGGAAACCAGAAAATCGAGCAGATCGAAGACGGTTTTACCTTCAAAGAAGGGGATAAACGCCAACGGATGAAATTCGGCCCAGTTGTTGAATGACAGTACGGTACCGATGCCGACCAGCCAGATTGCCAGGCCACCGCCCAAAGCGCTTTTGGCACGGCTGATTCCCTTGTGCTCTTCGAGCCATTCAACCACCGGCTCCAGCATGGAGATGGCGGAGGTCAAAGCGGCCACCAGCAGCAGGGCGAAGAACAGGGTGCCGAAAATGACGCCACCACTCATCTGACCGAACGCCAGCGGCAGGGTGACAAAGATCAGACCGGGGCCTGCACCGGGTTCCAGTCCGTTGGCAAACACCAGCGGGAAAATGGCCAGACCGGCCATCAGCGCAACACCGGTATCCAGTACCGCAATGGTCATGGCGGTACGCGCAATATTGACCTTCTGTGGCAGGTAGGAACCGTAGGCCATCATGACGCCGATACCGATACTCAGGGTAAAGGCGGCATGGCCCAGCGCTGTCAGCACACCTTCGGTGGTGAGCTTGCTGAAGTCGGGCGAGAACATGAAGCTGACCGCTTCACCGAATTTGCCGGTGGTCATGGCGTAGCCCACCATGATGAACAGCAGCACGAACAGCAGTGGCATCAGGGTGTTGATTGCTTTTTCCATGCCGGAGCGAATGCCGCGACCCACGATGAAAATCACGATGGCCATGAACACGCTGTGCCAGAGCAGCAGGTCGGAGGCGCTGGCGAGCATGCCACCAAATGCATTGCCGATGGTATCGGCATCGGCCCCGGTAAACATGCCGGACGCGGCCTTGAATACGTAGACCAGCG
>CAYMHL010000164.1:2227-5109 GCA_964390205.1 uncultured Marinobacterium sp. | reverse complement strand
CTGGCACTGCCCGGCGTCGACACCGAGTTATCCACAGAACAGATCCTGTGCATGGATTTCATCGAGGGAGTCAGCCTGAAACAGGCGGCCGCTGAACAGCCTGCGCTCAAGGATCATATCCCCGCCCTGCTGCTGGAGCTGTTTTTCTGCGAGCTGTTTCAGCTGCGCTGCGTGCAGACCGATCCCAACCCGGCCAATTACCAGTACAACCTGCAACAGGACCGGCTGGTGTTACTGGACTTTGGCGCCGTGCGCCGTTTCTCGATCGACTTTGTGCAGCAGTATCATCACGCTATTTGTGCGGCTACCGATCGCAATGCCGAGGCGCTGGCACAGGCACTGGAAACACTGGGCTTTTTCAGCCAGCGCCATGATGCCGCCAACCGTCAGGTGGTGCTGGATATCTTCATGGAAGCCACTGAGCCGCTGCGCACGCCGGGGACCTACGATTTTGGCAACTCTGACCTGGCACAGCGCATTCATCAACGCGGCATGGCGATCAGCAGCGATCCGGACGCCTGGCACACGCCACCGGCGGATGTGTTGTTCCTGCACCGCAAGATGGGCGGGCTGTTCATGCTTGCCTCCCAGCTCGGTGCCAACGTCGATGTGCATGCCATCTTCAACCGCTATCGGGAGCTGTCATGAGCCTGTTGAATTCCTTCGATTCCCCCATTACTGCCGTACTGATCGGTGCCAGCGGCGGCATCGGTCAGGCGATGCTGGCACAGCTGCTGGACGAGCCTCGGGTGAGCAGGGTTTACGCCTTCGCTCGGCGGATTCCCGATTCACTCAAACAGCAGGCCAGCCTTCATCCGGATCGGCTCAGTTTGCACTCCATCGACTTGAGTCAGGAAGCCTCCATCGCCGCCTGTGCCGAACAGCTTAAGGGGATCACGCCCAATCTGGTGCTGATCACCACGGGACTTTTGCATGCAGAGGATAGTCTGCCGGAGAAAAGCTGGCGCAACCTGGAGAGTGACTACTTCCAGCAGCAGATGCAGATCAATGCGCTGGCACCAGCCCTGCTGGCCAAACATCTGATCCCGCTGCTGCCGAAGGATCAACGAGCGGTGTTTGCGGCGCTGTCGGCTCGGGTGGGCAGTATTGGCGATAATCGCCTCGGCGGCTGGTACAGCTACCGCGCCAGCAAGGCGGCGTTGAACATGCTGCTGCGCTGTACCGCGATTGAAGCCAAACGACGCTGGCCCAAGCTGGTGGTGGCGGGGCTGCATCCGGGTACGGTGGATACACCGCTGTCGCAGCCGTTTCAAGCGCGAGTGCCGGACGGCAAACTGTTCACGCCCGAGTTTTCAGCCCGCTCACTGCTGCAGGTGATCGATGGTCTGACACCGGCGGATTCAGGCAATGTGTATGCCTGGGATGGTCAGCTGATTCAGCCCTGAACCAGTAGCGGGCCTCAGCCCTCGTCCGAAACCGGCTTCCAGCGGATGGTGACATCGCGCACGCCCCAGTCCAGCGCGGCTTCAACATCCTCGCCCATGTAGATGTCGATCTTGCGCTCCCAGCGCGGGTGCATCTTGTCGAGCACGCGGTAGCGACCGGGCAGGCCCTCGATCTGGATCTCCATGTTGTAGTCCAGCCCTTCCTCCAGCAGATCACGGGATACGGCAATCGCTTTCATTCCCGGCTGCAAGCGGTCGCCCCAGGCGGCAATCGCCGGGTTCCCCACCGTTTGCTCGGGTACCGAGTTATAGGCGGATGCCCTGACATCCAGTGCGTGTTGTTCCGGTGCCGACTCGGCACAGGCCGAGATCAGCAGGCTGCCGGCCAGCAGCAGGCACTTGTATGAAGAAGATCGCATTTGTCGCCCTGATCGAATCTTTTGCGTGACTTTACCATCAAACGGGGCTATATAGCATCTTCCCTGTTGCGGAGGATGCCACTGTGTATTCACCCCCCGAACTCGATCTCGACCTGACCCAAAGCCTGTATGACCAGATCGCTGACGCACTGGTAGAGCAGGGCTATATCATCCTGCCATCGGCCCTGCCGGAATCGCTCGGCCATCAACTGCGCCAACACCTGCAGGCGCTGGATGACGAACATTTTCGCCGCGCCGGGATCGGTCGGGAACAGGATCATCAGCTGCACGGTGAGATTCGCCGCGACCAGATCCGCTGGCTGAGCCGCCAGTCTCCGGTTGAGTCAGACTACCTTGAATGGATGGAGAACCTGCGCGAAGGCCTGAACCGGCGCCTGTTCATGGGGCTGTTCGATTACGAAGCTCATTTCGCCCACTACCCGGAAGGCGCGTTCTACAAACGCCACCTGGATGCCTTTCGCGGCCAGACCAATCGGGTGCTGACTACGGTGTATTACCTGAACCCGGACTGGGCACCCGAGCTGGGCGGTGAGTTGTTGATCTGGCCGGAGGCCGACAGTGAAACAGTGATCGAGAAGGTAGTGCCGCAGATGGGCACGCTGGTGGTGTTCCTCAGCGAGCGTTTCCCGCATGAGGTGTTGCCGGCCCATGCCGATCGCTACAGCATTGCCGGCTGGTTCAGGGTCAATACCAGTATCAATAACCAGATCGACCCGCCCCATTAAACCTTAACAGCAAGGCTTTACAGCAGCTGCAGTGGCGGCTGCTGCAACGCACTCAACTGTTCTCTCAATTGCAGAATGTGCTCGCCCCAGTAGCGTTCGGTGTTGAACCAGGTGAAGTTGTGCGGAAAGGCCGGATCTTCCCAGCGCCGGGCCAGCCAGGCGCTGTAGTGCATCATGCGCAGGGTGCGCAGCGCTTCCACCAGATGCAGCTCACGCGGATCGAAGTCGGCAAACTCGTTGTAGCCCGCGATCACTTCCGCCAGCTGTAACTGCTGCTGCACCCGATCATCACCGGTCAGCAGCATCCACAG
>CAYMHL010000164.1:0-2127 GCA_964390205.1 uncultured Marinobacterium sp. | reverse complement strand
CGGTAGTCGTTGAAGTGGAACAGACTCTCGCCGGCCGCGTTGGTCAGCGGCGCCACTACCGGCAGCTCCTGCTCAACGAGCTCAAAACAGAACTGGTGCTCTTCCTGTATCTGTTCATCACTCCAACGCAGTGGACGGTAAAACTTGGCAATCAGCGGCTCGCTGTCTTCGATACCCACCTGATAGACGCGGTTTTCGTAGCTGTTCAGTGCCAGGATGCGACCGTCACTGAGATAGCCCATGGACTCCACCGCATCGATCACGGTATCGGGCGTCAACTGGTAGAACGGCTGGCTGGGATTGTCGGACATGGGGCACCGCAAGGTTCAGGGTTGGTCTCCATTCTAGCCCTGTCCACCCTCAGAGCTCCAACGCTGGCTGCAAAAATATTCTGCCATTGTCCCGACACCTGTCCGGCATTACTGTCCCGGCGTCAGATCCTGCTGCATCTCCTGCAGAATCCAGTCCCTGAACGCCTCCATGCCGTAGGTCAGTTGGCGTTTTTCCTGATACACCAGATAAAAGCCCTTGGGCTTATCCAGGGTAATATCGAAGGGCACGACCAGCTGTCCCGACTCCAGTTCACGTTGCACCAGCGCCTTGTCCGCCAGCGCCACCCCTATACCCTCGATGGCGGCGGATACCGCCAGGGCGGTACTGGAAAAGGACATGGTGCGGGTCAAACCGGTGGCGCGCACACCCAACTGCTTGAGAATCTGCTGCCATTCCTGACGGCGGCCACTGACATGAATCAGTGTGGTATTGAGCAGATCCCGCGGTTCCTTCAAGCCCTTGTCCACCAGCACCGGACTGCAGACGGGCGTCGACACCAGATAGCGCAGAAAATGGATATCCACCCCCCGCCAGTTGCCTTCGCCGTAATACACCGCCATATCCGTATCCGAGTGTTCGAAATCGATAAAGCCGGTGGTGGCGCTGAATCTCAGCTCCACATCCGGATACTGCTCCTGAAAACGGGTGATGCGCGGCACCAGCCAGCGGCTGAGAAAAGCCGGTGCCACAGTGATGTTCACGGCACTGAGGTTGGGCGAGGTCATCAAGCGACGGGTTGCGCTCTCGATCTCGTCCAGCGCCAATTGCACAGACGGCAGATAACGCTCCCCGGCGGCGGTCAGACTGACCTGACGGCGCTCGCGTCGAAACAGCTTCATACCCAAGAATTCTTCAAGTGACTTGATCTGATGGCTGATCGCCGAGGGGGTCACGCACAGCTCTTCGGCAGCATCGTTGAAGCTCTGATTACGGGCGGCGGACTCGAAACTGCGCAGGGCATTGAGTGGTGGCAGGCGACGGATAATGACACTCCTGTGACTGTTTAGTTTTTCTCAACTATAGCCTGAAAATCCATCCTTTGTCGCCTGTCGATTAAGACCTTAGTATAAGCCTTGTAAATTCACTACAAACAAGGAGCTCTACTCTAAAATGTCCGACTTCAATCGCATGGTAATGACACAGAATGGTCTGGTAGACGTGGATTACTATGTTGAGCAGGCTCGCCGTGAGCGCGCCGAATTCATCATGAACGGCATCAAGTCACTGGTACGCGGCATTGCTCGCATGCTCAAGCCACGCCGCCCCCTGGCCGGCGCTTCAGCACTGGTACACTGAGTAGACGCTGGGGCGGGATAACCCTCTCGCCCCTTCAGTCGACTCTTGCCTGCTCAACATTCAATACCCCTGCCTCAAACCGATCCAATGCCTGCTTAAGCGCCTCGAAACAGCGTTCATCGATGGCGACATGCAGATTCTCGGCCATCATCTCCAATGCTTTGGGGACCGGGATGGCACCACGATAGGGCCGCTCGGCCGTGATCGCATCGAAGATATCCGCCGTCGTGATGATACGTGTCTCCAGTGAAATCTGTTCATCCTTGAGTCCGCGTGGATACCCCTGACCATCCATACGCTCGTGATGGGCTCCGGCCACCTGTGCCAGTTCGGCGAACGCGCCTATCCGTGACAATATGTCTTCGGTGAAACGGGCATGGTTCTGTACTTGCCGCCACTCTTCATCATCCAGTTTGCCCGGCTTGTCCAGAATACTGTTGCTGACGCCCAGCTTGCCGATGTCGTGCAACAGCGCTGCGCGTCGCAGCCAGCGTCGCT
>CAYMHL010000163.1:2306-5140 GCA_964390205.1 uncultured Marinobacterium sp. | reverse complement strand
CTGCGCAGACGCGAGTCAGTGCAGCGGTCAGAGTGGTTTTACCGTGGTCAACGTGACCGATGGTACCTACGTTAACGTGCGGCTTGCTACGTTCAAATGATTGTTTAGCCACGATTAAATCCTCTTGATTCAGTAATTGGCTTATCAGTTCTGCTTAATAACGGCTTCGGCAATATTCTGCGGAGCTTCGGCATAGCCTTTGAACTCCATAGAATAGGTCGCACGACCCTGAGACGCGGAGCGCAGGTCAGTCGCGTAACCGAACATCTCACCCAGCGGTACTTCAGCGTTGATTACCTTACCGGATGTGCTGTCTTCCATGCCCTGTACCAGACCGCGACGACGGTTCAAGTCGCCCATGACATCACCCATGTATTCTTCGGGGGTCACGACTTCGACTTTCATCATCGGCTCAAGCAGGCACGGATTGGCTTGCTGAGCGTACTTCTTCAGTGCCTGGGATGCGGCGATTTTAAACGCCATCTCGTTGGAGTCAACTTCGTGGAAGGAACCGTCATACAGACGTGCCTTCAGGCCGATAAGCGGATAGCCGGCGATAACACCGTTCTTCATCTGCTCTTCGATACCTTTCTGCACCGCCGGGATGTATTCCTTCGGAATCGCACCACCCACGACTTCGTTGATGAACTCCAGACCTTCCTCGTCACTCGGCGTGAACTCGATCACCACGTGACCGTACTGACCACGACCACCGGACTGACGAGCAAACTTGTGGTTGGCCACAACTGCGGAACGGATCTTCTCACGGTAGGCAACCTGAGGCTTACCGATGTTGGCTTCAACCTTGAACTCGCGACGCATACGGTCAACGATGATGTCCAGGTGAAGCTCACCCATACCGGAGATGATGGTCTGACCGGTTTCTTCGTCGGTTTCAACGCGGAAAGAGGGGTCTTCCTGAGCCAGTTTGCCCAGAGCAACACCCATTTTCTCCTGGTCAGCCTTTGACTTCGGCTCAACCGCTACGGAGATAACCGGCTCCGGGAACTCCATGCGCTCGAGAACAATTTTCTTGTCCAGGTCGCACAGGGTATCGCCGGTACCAACATCCTTCAGGCCGATCATCGCAGCGATGTCGCCGGCACGCACTTCCTTGATCTCTTCACGCGTATTCGCGTGCATCTGCACCATACGACCGATACGTTCTTTCTTCTGCTTGACAGAGTTGTAAACGCTGTCGCCAGACTGCAGAACGCCGGAGTAAACGCGGATGAAGGTCAGGGTGCCTACGAACGGGTCGGTTGCGATCTTGAACGCCAGCGCCGCGAACGGTGCGTTGTCGTCAGCTTCACGCGTCTCAACGGTTTCAGCCTTGTCGTCCAGAGTACCTTCGATCGCCTTAACTTCAGTCGGCGACGGCAGGTATTCGACAACCGCATCCAGCACTGCCTGAACGCCCTTGTTCTTGAACGCGGAACCAGCCATCATCAGGATGATTTCGTTGTTCAGGGTACGGGCACGCAGACCAGCCTTGATCTCTTCGACGGTCAGCTCACCTTCTTCAAGGTACTTGTCCATCAGCTCTTCAGAGGCTTCGGCAGCGGCTTCAACCAACTGCTCGTAGTACTGGTCAACCTTGTCCTGCATGTCGGCCGGGATCTCACCTTCTTCGAAGGTCATACCCATGTCGTCTTCGTTCCACAGGATCGCCTTGCCGCGCAGCAGGTCAACAACGCCCTTGAATTCGTCTTCAGCACCGATCGGCAGGTTGATCGGCACCGGAGTCGCGCCCAGACGCTTCTTCAGCTGCTCTTCTACCATGTAGAAGTTGGCACCGGCACGGTCCATCTTGTTGACGAACACCATGCGGGGTACTTCGTACTTGTTGGCCTGACGCCATACAGTCTCGGTCTGCGGCTGCACACCGGAAGAAGCACAGAGAACCACGACGGCACCGTCCAGTACACGCAGGGAACGTTCTACTTCGATAGTGAAGTCAACGTGTCCCGGAGTATCGATGATGTTGACGCGATGCTCGTCGAACTGCTTCTGCATGCCGCTCCAGAAACAGGTTACAGCTGCAGAAGTGATGGTAATACCACGCTCCTGCTCCTGCTCCATCCAGTCAGTCGTAGAGGCACCGTCATGGGTTTCACCCATCTTGTGGCTACGGCCTGTGTAGAACAGAACACGTTCAGTGGTGGTGGTCTTGCCGGCGTCAACGTGCGCACAGATACCGATGTTACGGTAGCGCGCGAGTGGTGTAGTTCGAGCCACGACTCAATTCCTCTGAAGGTTAGAAGCGATAGTGAGCGAAAGCCTTGTTGGCTTCAGCCATACGATGCACATCTTCACGTTTCTTGACTGCAGCACCACGACCTTCAGAAGCGTCAACCAGCTCACCAGCGAGACGCAGCGCCATGGATTTTTCACCACGCTTACGAGCAGCATCTACGAGCCAGCGCATGGACAGAGCCATACGACGAGAGGGACGGACTTCAACAGGCACCTGGTAGGTCGCACCACCCACACGGCGGGATTTAACCTCGACCAGCGGCTGCACGGTTTCCAGTGCTTTTTCGAACAGCTCAAGCGGGTCCTGCTTGGTGCGCTCTTCAATTTTTTCCATCGCACCGTAGACGATACGCTCGGCAACAGACTTCTTGCCGTGGACCATCAGGTGGTTGATGAATTTTGCCAGTGTAATGTTACCGAATTTGGGATCCGGCAGGATTTCACGCTTCGCAGCGACGCGTCTTCTTGGCATGGATAAGCCCTCTAAAAAATGTTTAAGGTCTTCAGGATATTGCGGTATGTATACACATCCGCCCTTACTCTTATCGTCTTTCGGTCTTGCTTTAACAGCTGCGTAA
>CAYMHL010000163.1:0-2206 GCA_964390205.1 uncultured Marinobacterium sp. | reverse complement strand
GTCAGACGCACACGACATACTTTACGCAGAGCCGAGTTCGGCTTCTTCGGAGTAGTAGTGTAAACACGGGTACAAACACCGCGACGCTGCGGACATGCTTCAAGCGCACGAACGTCGCTCTGCTGTACCTTGCGCTTACGCGGCTTGCGTACCAACTGGTTGATTGTTGCCATTAAGCAAACTCCACGTTTGGTTTTTAAGCACCATTAAAACGCTGGAAACTGTTCCAGCACGAAAGGGCCGGAATTTTAATCAATTCCGGCCCCACACGTCAATTATTGAGCAATATTTACTCAGCGTCCGGTGACATTGAAGCGTTCAGTGCCGCGGTCAGTGCCTGCTGCACCTCTTCCGCACTCACGGTCATGCCCTCTGTCGCCATCTGACGTTTACGCTTACGCTCGCTGTGGTAGGCCAGACCGGTACCCGCCGGGATCAGTCGACCCACCACTACGTTTTCTTTCAGGCCACGCAGGAAGTCGCGCTTGCCGGTTACCGCACCTTCGGTCAGTACGCGGGTTGTCTCCTGGAAGGAGGCCGCGGAGATGAAGGATTCGGTTGCCAGGGAGGCTTTGGTAATACCCAGCAGTACGCGTTCGTACTTGGCCGGGATCTTGCCTTCAGCTTCCAGACGCTTGTTCTGCTCGATGATGGCCGCATATTCAACCTGGTCACCCGGGATGAAGTCGGAATCACCGGCATCCAGAATTTCGGCCTTGCGCAGCATCTGACGCACGATCACTTCAATGTGCTTGTCGTTGATCGCTACGCCCTGGAGGCGGTAAACCTCCTGAATTTCACTGACGATGTACTTGGCCAGCTCTTCCACACCCAGAATGCGCAGAATGTCGTGAGCGTTGGACGGACCGTCGGAGATGACTTCACCCTTCTCCACGGTTTCGCCTTCGAACACGTTCAGGTTACGCCATTTCTGGATCATGATCTCGACCGGATCAGAACCATCCAGCGGTGAAATCACCACACGACGCTTGCCCTTGGTCTCCTTGCCGAAGGTCACGCTGCCGGATACTTCTGCCAGTACGGCAGATTCCTTCGGCTTACGCGCTTCAAACAGGTCGGCAACACGCGGCAGACCACCGGTGATGTCCTTGTTGACCGAGCCTTCCTGCGGAATACGCGCCAGGATGTCACCGATCTGTACGTCGGCACGGTCGTTCAGGTTAACGATAGCCTTGGCCGGCAGCAGGTACTGAGCCGGCATTTCGGTACCCGGATGGTAAACGTCGTTGCCATCGGCATCGACCAGCTTGATCATCGGACGGATATCCTTGCCCGCCTGCGGGCGATCCTTGGCATCCAGGATCTCGATAGTCGACAGGCCGGTCAGCTCATCGGTCTGACGCTTGATGGTAATACCATCTTCCATGCCCACGAACTCAACCTTACCGGCCACCTCGGTGACGATCGGGTGAGTGTGTGGGTCCCAGCTGGCCACCACGGCACCGGCTTCCACCGCTGCGCCGCCACGCACCTTGATGATGGAACCGTAGGGCAGCTTGTAACGCTCGCGCTCACGACCATGCTGGTCGGTTACACCCAGCTCGCCGGAACGGGACGTCGCTACCAGGTTGCCATCGGTACGCTCTACAAACTTCAGGTTGTGCAGACGGATTTCACCACCGTTTTTAACCACGATGCTATCAACAGCCGCTGCTCGCGATGCCGCACCCCCGATGTGGAAGGTACGCATGGTCAGCTGGGTACCCGGCTCACCGATGGACTGTGCCGCAACAACGCCCACCGCTTCGCCACGGTTGACCAGGTGTCCACGACCCAGGTCGCGGCCATAGCAGTTGGAGCAGATACCGATCTTGGCTTCACAGGTGATCGCGGAGCGCACCAGAATCTCGGCGATACCGCTGTACTTCTCGTCGTTCTCCAGGCGGTGAACCCAGGTTTCGTCGATCAGTGTACCGGCCGGAATCAGGGTCTCGGTTTCCGCCGGGTTGAGTACGTCTTCGGCCACCACACGACCCAGTACACGCTCACCCAGGGTCACGATCACATCGCCACCCTCGATCATCGGCTGAACCACAACGCCACGGTCGGTACCGCAGTCTTCTTCAGCAATGACCACGTCCTGCGCCACGTCAACCAGACGACGGGTCAGGTAACCGGAGTTCGCAGTCTTCAATGCGGTATCCGCCAGACCCTTACGCGCACCGTGGGTGGAGATGAAGTACTG
>CAYMHL010000162.1:3383-5358 GCA_964390205.1 uncultured Marinobacterium sp. | reverse complement strand
AGGTCTACATTCCGATGTTCGATCTGGGTCAGGTTGAAGAAGCGGAAAGCCCGCTCTACGACTGGCGTGAGATGTCCACCTACATCCGCCGTCCGCCGTACTGGGAAGGTGCCCTGGCCGGTGAGCGTACTCTGACCGGTATGCGTCCGCTGGCGGTGCTGGGTGACAACATCACCACCGACCACCTGTCGCCGTCCAACGCGATCCTGGCCAGTTCAGCTGCCGGTGAATACCTGGCCAAGATGGGCCTGCCGGAGGAGGACTTCAACTCCTACGCGACCCACCGTGGTGACCATCTGACCGCACAGCGCGCGACATTCGCAAACCCGAAACTGTTGAACGAAATGTGCCGTGATGAAAGCGGTGAAGTGATCCAGGGATCTCTGGCTCGTCTGGAGCCGGAAGGTCAGCAGATGCGCATGTGGGAAGTGATTGAAGCCTACATGCAGCGCAAGCAGAACCTGATCATCGTTGCCGGTGCCGACTACGGTCAGGGCTCGTCCCGTGACTGGGCGGCCAAGGGCGTGCGTCTGGCGGGTGTGGAAGCGATTGTGGCCGAAGGCTTCGAGCGTATTCACCGTACCAACCTGGTGGGCATGGGTGTACTGCCGCTGCAGTTCCGTGAGGGCGATACTCGTCATACCTACAACATCGATGGCACCGAAACCTACGATGTTAAAGGCGAGATCGCACCGGGTGCCACCCTGACGCTGGTGATTAACCGTCGCAACGGCGAAAGCGTTGAAGTGCCGGTGACCTGCCGTCTGGATACCGCCGCCGAGGTAGAAACCTACAACGCCGGTGGTGTGCTGCAGCGCTTCGCCAAGGAGTTCCTGGAAGCGGAAGGCGCTGCCTGATTCCAGATCTCACCAGGCTCGGACTGTCATTGATGGTCCGGGCGTGTCCCGGATGGGGCGCAGACTCAAGTGCTGCAGTGTTGCCGGAGCGGACCGTGTGGCGCCATGGATGGCGCCATCGAGCCCCCAGGGATGGGTTTACGGCGTGTCCGAACCGGCAATGCTGCAGCACACCTCTCACCGTCTGAATGCTCCCGTCCGGCAACCGACTTATTTTGGAGCATCTCAATGTCCAGTGTTCCCCAGATCAAAATTCCGGCCACCTATATCCGTGGCGGCACCTCCAAGGGTGTTTTCTTCAACCTGACCGATCTGCCTGAAGCAGCTCAGGTGCCGGGTGAAGCCCGTGACAAAATCCTGCAGCGCGTGATCGGCAGTCCCGACCCCTATGGTCAGCAGATCGATGGCATGGGTGGCGCCACGTCCAGTACCTCCAAAACCGTCATTCTGGCCAAGAGTGAACAGCCCGATCACGACGTGGACTATCTCTTCGGTCAGGTGGCGATCAACAAGGCGTTTGTGGACTGGTCCGGCAACTGCGGCAACCTGACCGCTGCGGTGGGCGCCTTTGCCATCAGCAAGGGGCTGGTCGATGCCGAGCGCGTGCCTGAAAACGGCATCTGCACTGTGCGCATCTGGCAGAAGAACATCCAGAAAACCATCATCGCCCATGTGCCGATCACCAACGGTGAGGTACAGGAAACCGGTGATTTCGAACTGGATGGCGTGACCTTCCCGGCAGCCGAGGTAGTGATCGAGTTCATGGATCCCGCCGATGGCGAAGGCTCCATGTTCCCCACCGGCAACCTGGTGGATGAGCTCGAAGTGCCGGGCGTGGGGACCTTCAAGGCGACCATGATCAACGCCGGTATTCCGACCATCTTCGTCAATGCCGCCGATATCGGTTACACCGGTACCGAGCTGCAGAAAGACATCAACTCCGATGCCGAAGCACTGGCACGGTTTGAAACCATGCGTGCCTATGGTGCGGTGAAGATGGGTTTGATCAAGGATATCGAAGAGGCCGTTGCCCGCCAGCATACGCCGAAGATCGCCTTTGTGGCACCGGCGACCGATTATGAAGCCTCCAGCGGTAAGCAGATCAAGGCCAGTGATAT
>CAYMHL010000162.1:0-3283 GCA_964390205.1 uncultured Marinobacterium sp. | reverse complement strand
CGTGTGCTGATGGAAGGTTGGGTGCGTATCCCGGGCGACAGCTTCTGACGCAATACTCTTTGTATCTGATACACAAACGCCCGTACTGCTGCAGTCGGGCGTTTCATTTTGAGCAGGATCAGAGTCAAAGCAAGACAACACTTGTTTGACTGGCGTACAATCAAATTTTGTACCGCAAGTACATGGACTGCTCATGCCACGCCTGTACCACTCGCATAAACCGGTTTCATCCAGAACCATCTCCTTGGTGACTTTGCTGCTGTTGATAGGCGGACTGGCTGCAACCGAATATGTGGCCCGACTGGCCGAGCAACGGGTTGCCCAGGTTCGTACCCTGGAGGCGACTGCGACCCTGGCGCAGATGCGAGCCCAGCTGGAAAGCGAAATCAACTCCGTTCTCTACCTGTCCCGAGGACTGGTTAGTTATGTCGCCGTACAGCCTGGCTATGATCCCCAGCGTTGGGCAGAGCTTGCAGCGGAAGTTGCCCACGAATCCCCGTTGGTACGCAATATTGGTTTGGCACCGGGCAATCACATGAGCTTTGTCTATCCATTGGCAGGCAATGAAGCGGCATTGGGCCTGGATTATCGTCTAACCCCTGAGCAATGGCCTGCCGTTGAACAAGCGATCGCCAGTGGCAAGCTTACTCTGGCAGGTCCATTGGCGTTGAAACAGGGCGGGCAGGGTATAGTGGCCCGCAGTCCGATTTTTTTCAGTGAAGACGGTGAGCGGCATTACTGGGGGCTGGCTTCAATTGTCATCGACTTCCCGCGTCTGCTTGATCAGGCCGGGGTGAAGTCTGCTGTCGAGCATTTCGATATTGCGATTCGTGGTCGCGACGGCCTTGGCAGTGAGGGCGAGGTGTTTTTTGGCAATGCGGATGTGTTCTTGTCGCCCATTGTCGAAATGACGGTCTTCTTTCCCAATGGTCGCTGGGTGATGGCGGCGCGCGCGAATACCCAGGCTTCATCACCGGTACTGTATGTGCGTTTGACCGGTGGGCTGTTGACGCTGCTGTTGACCGGGCTTTTCCTGCTGCTGTTCCGTCTGTACCGTTTTGCGCATGAGCAGTCTCTGTCCGATTCCCTGACCGGTCTGGCCAATCGCCGCCTGCTGTTGAGTCGTGCCGAATATCTGGCTCAGTTGCATGAACGAAACGACGAAGGCTTTGCGCTGTTTTTTGTCGATTTGAACCGGTTCAAACAGGTCAATGATCAATATGGTCATCATGTGGGGGATCTGTTGCTGATTGAAGCGGCCAATCGCCTGCGTCAGCATGTACGTCAGTCGGATACCCTGGCGCGTAATGGTGGTGACGAATTCATTCTGCTGCAGCCCGGTGTGGCGGCGAATGATGTGGGTGATATAGCGGCCAAGCTTGAATCGCTGGTTGATGAACCCTTCATGATCGAGGGGCATACACTGCAGATTTCCGCCAGTGTGGGCTGTGCCGTATTCCCGCGGGATGTGGATACAGTGGCTGGGATTATCAATCTGGCAGACAGTCGGATGTATGCGCGCAAGCAGGAAAAGAAAGCCCGCCAGAACTGAGTCTGGCGGGCAGAGCACTTAACGCTGATTCAAAACCGGCTTGAGTTTTGCGTTCATGTCGTGCAGACAGTCTTCAGTGGTTTTCCAGTCGATGCAGGCATCGGTCACAGAGACGCCGTGCTTGAGCTGGGTCAGATCTTCCGGAATCGACTGGTTGCCCCAGTCCAGGTTGCTCTCGATCATCAGGCCGACAATCGAGCGATTGCCTTCAAGGATCTGGTTGGCCACGTTTTCCGCTACCAGCGGCTGCAGTGCAGGGTCCTTGCTGGAGTTGGCATGGCTGCAGTCGATCATGATGTTGGCCTGCTGTCCGGCCTTGTCCAGCGCCTGCTCACACAGTTTGACGCTGACAGAGTCGTAGTTCGGTTTGCCATTGCCGCCGCGCAATACCACGTGACCGTAACGGTTGCCGCGCGTGCGTACGATGGAGACCTGACCATCACCGTTCAGACCGAGGAAACTGTGCGGGTGCAGTACGGATTTCATCGCGTTGACCGCCACATCCAGGCCACCGTCGGTGCCGTTCTTGAAACCGACGGCGCAGGACAGACCGGATGACATCTCACGGTGGGTCTGGGATTCGGTCGTGCGGGCGCCGATGGCAGACCAGCTGATCAGGTCCTGCAGATACTGCGGGGTGTTCGGATCCAGTGCTTCCGTCGCCAGTGGCAGACCCATTTCAGACAGGTCCAGCAGCAGCTTGCGTGCAATGTGCAGACCTTCCTCGATATCGAAGGAGTCGTTCATGTGCGGGTCGTTGATCAGGCCTTTCCAGCCCACGGTGGTACGAGGCTTCTCGAAATAGACGCGCATGACCAGATACAGAGTGTCCTTGACCTCATCGGCCAGCGCCTTGAGCTTGCGACCATACTCAAGGGCGGCTTCCGGATCGTGGATGGAGCAGGGGCCGACGACCACAAACAGACGTTTGTCCTTGCGATCGAGAATATCCTTGATTACCTGACGGCCTTCCATCACGGTGGCGGCGGCTGCTTCACTGATCGGCAGTTTGGCCTTGAGTGCTTCCGGCGTGATCAGCGGAATGTTGGATTCAATATTGAGGTCTTCTACACGTGTATCGGTCATCTTGTTGTCCTGGCAGCGGCTAAAATGCTGAATGTCGGCCGTATTGGGTCAGCCGATGAATCTGTTTTACCACATCGTCGCCACGGTTATAAGTCTCTGAAGGTGTGACATCCTGTGTTCAATACCGGTTGTCGGGACCGAGTGATACACTGACGCCCTGTCTGAATCCGTGCAGAACATTTTGCTGACTAAAGGGTCAGAGCAATGTGTTGTGACTGATATAAGGATGATCGCTTTGTTGATTCGCGTGTATGTGAAGCCCTTGCTTGTGCTGTTGTTGACTCTTTTTACGGCTTTGACAGCCCATGCCGGTTTGTTTGGTGCGAATTCCGGCAGTCAGCAGCCACTGGATGTGGAAGAAGCATTCAAACTGCGTGTGGAAGCGGCTGATGCCGGTGTGACACGGCTGGTATGGGAGGTAGAGCCGGATTATTACCTTTACCGCGAACGTATCACGTTTGACCTTCCAGGCGGTGTTGAACTACTGGAACGGCGTGATGCCAGTGGTGACATGAAAGATGACCCCCTGTTTGGCCGTGTTGAGGTCTATCACAATCGGGCCGAAGTGGCGTTGTTGCTGGGGCGCAGTGCCGAGGTCAATGACAGTGCCGATATTCAGGTCAGCTACCAGGGCTGCTGGGAGGG
>CAYMHL010000161.1:0-5373 GCA_964390205.1 uncultured Marinobacterium sp. | reverse complement strand
TACACCCCCGTATCCAGCACCCAGCCGGTCACCAGATCGGCGGGGGTGACATCGAATGCGGGGTTGAACACCTCCGACTCCAGCGGGCTCCAGCGCACTTCACCAAAACTGCCGCTGACGCCCCTGACTTCTTCGGCGCTGCGCTGCTCGATCGGGATGGCATCACCGTTGGGGCAGTGCGGATCGACCGTGGTCCAGGGCGCCACTACATAAAAAGGTATGTTGTGGAAGTGGGCGTTCACCGCCAGATTGTAGGTGCCCACCTTGTTGGCAAAATCGCCATTGGCAGCGATGCGATCCGAGCCCACCAGCACCGCATCCACCTGACCATCACGCATCAGGATTGCGGCCATACTGTCGCACTGAATCTGGTGCGGAATGCCCAATCGGCACATCTCCCAGGCGGTCAAGCGGCCACCCTGCAATAGCGGGCGGGTTTCATCCACCCAGACGTGGCTGACCTTACCCTGACGAAAGGCCTCGGCAATCACGCCGATGGCGGTGCCGGCACCGGCGGTGGCCAGGCTGCCGGTGTTGCAGTGGGTCAACACGCGGGCATCTTGCGGCAACAGCTCGGCGCCGAATTCGGACATGCGCTGGCACAGGGCCACATCTTCCTCGAACAGATTCTCGGCACAGGTCACCAGCGCCTCTGCTCCCTGATCCATCACCGCCAGCATGCGATCAAGGCAGTTCATCAGATTGACGGCTGTGGGGCGGGCGTCGCGCAGGGTTGCAGCGGCTTCGCGCAGCTGCGCCTCGCTCCAGCCCTGTTCCGCCAGATGAGCCAGCAGCAAAGCGGCGCCAATGCCGATCAACGGTGCGCCACGGATCTGCAGTTTGCGGATCATCGCCACCATCGCCTCCACCGAGTCGCAATGCAGCCAGCGCTCACAGTCCGGCAGCTGATGCTGGTCCAGCAGTTCAAGGCGGTTGTTCTGGTAGCGCAGCGCGGTGGAGATCAGCTCTTTCATGGCCCGGTTTCCTGCAGGATTCAAAAGTGCTGATTATAAGCAGGTGAGAAAAGAGTCTGAACAGACGGGGCATTTTTTGTCAGAATGCAGACATTATTCATCTATAAAAGCACACCAATGAACGCACACAAATTCAACGATGATGCGGCGATCATCGCCTTTGTCCGCCGCCATACCCGCCTGTTTGCCGAAGATGCTCTGCTCAAGGTCAGCGAAATCGGTGACGGCAATATCAACTTCGTCTACCGTGTGGCTGAACCGGGCGGTAACAGTGTAATCGTCAAGCAGGCGCTGCCCTATGTGCGCATTATCGGCGAGGGCTGGCCGCTGTCGCTGGATCGCAACCGCATCGAAGCCGAAGCACTGGTGCTGGAAGCGGAACATGCCGGCGACTGGGTGCCCGAGGTCTACCACTATGAGCAGCCGCTGGCCGCGATCATCATGCAGGACCTGGGTGATCACCAGAACCTGCGTCACGCGCTGATCGCCCGTCGTGAGCTGCCGCAGCTGGCCGAGCATCTGGGCCTGTTCATGGCACGCACCCTGTTCCACACCAGTGATTTACATCTGGATGCCCATCAGAAAAAAGCGTTGGTAAAACGCTTTATCAACCCGGATCTGTGCAAGATCACTGAAGACCTGTTCTTCCTCGACCCTTTCTGCGATCACGAGCGCAACGCCATCAACCCGCCGCTGCGCCCGGTCGCCGAGGCGCTGTGGCAGGATGACCTGCTCAAGGTGGAGGTGGCGGAATTAAAATACGCCTTCCTCAACCGCGCCGAAGCACTGCTGCACGGCGATTTGCACTCGGGGTCCATTTTCGTTACCGAAACCAGCACCCAGGTGATCGACCCGGAGTTTGCCTTCTTCGGCCCCATCGGCTTTGATGTGGGCAGTGTCATCGGCAACCTGCTGCTCAACTGGTGCGGTCAGCAGCGTCTGGCCGGTGACGAGGCCGAACGCGAAGCCTGGCGCGACTGGCTGCTGGTGCAGCTGGAAAAACTCTGGCACCACTTCAGCCGCGAATTCAGCCAGCTGATGCGCGACAAAACGACTGATCCCAGCCTGCAGAACGAACACTGGCAGCAGCGGCGTTTGCTGCAGATCTGGCACGACAGTCTGGGCTTTGCCGGTACCGAACTGATCCGCCGCACCATCGGTCTGGCCCATGTGGCCGATCTGGACCTGATCGAAGATCAACATCAGCGGGCCGAAGCGGAAGCCATGGCACTGCATCTGGGCCGGGAGCTGATCATGGAGCGCACCCGCATCAACTCGATGGAAGCGCTGGTGGACCTGATCTGCCAGCTCAACGACTGACAACCTGACGGGATACGCACAGACGCGATGGTTAAACGACTGCTGCTCAACTGCGATATGGGCGAAAGCTTCGGCCCCTGGAACATGGGGCTGGACGAAGAGGTGATGCCGCTGGTCGATCTGGCCAATGTCGCCTGCGGATTCCATGCCTCGGATCCGGTGACCATGACCCGCACGGTGTTGCTGGCCAAGCACGCCGGCACCCTCATCGGCGCCCATCCCAGCTACCCGGATCTGGTCGGCTTCGGTCGGCGCAGCCTGCAGTGTCATCCTCAGGAAGTGGTGTCGATGGTGCAGTACCAGATCGGCGCGCTCGATGGCATCGCCCGTGCTCACGGCATGAAGGTCAGCTACGTCAAACCCCACGGGGCGATGTATAACGACATGATGAAGGATCATGACATCCTGCGTGCGGTGCTGGAGGGCGTCACCCGTTATGACGCCAGTCTGCCCCTGATGCTGATGGCCACCGCCGACAATACAGCGGTCAAAACCATTGCCGAGGAGTTTGGTGCGCTGCTGATGTTGGAGGCCTTCGCCGATCGTGCCTATGACGAACGCGGCTTTCTGGTGCCGCGCAGCGTAGCCGGGTCGGTCTATCATGACGAAGCGAAAATACTGCAGCAGTCACTGCGGCTGGCCGCAGAGGGGCGGGTCACTACATTGGGCGGGAGCGATGTAGTACTGGACGCCGATACCCTCTGCGTCCATGGCGACAACGCCGAGTCGGTACAGGCGGTACGGCATATTCGTGCTGCGTTGAACAAGCTCTATACAGGCAAGGATGCATGATCCACTGGAGCATCGAAAACGCCGGTCCCGATGCGCTGATCATCCGTTTTGGTCAATCAATTGACGAAGCGCGGGTGCCGCTGATCCGTGTCGCTGCAGACCTGCTCGCCGCCGAGCTGGGCGATCAACTGCGTGATCTGGTGCCGTCCTACACCACGCTGATGCTGGTGTACCACCCGCTGCGAACCGACTTTGCCCACTTGGCGCAGACGATCAACGGGCTGTTGTCACGGCTGGATATCAGCCAGGGTGAAACCGGTCGGCTGGTGGAGATTCCGGTCTACTATGCGCCCGAAACCGGGCCTGATCTGGAGCGGGTCGCTCGGCTGCACGGCATCAGCGTTGATGAGGTGATCCGCCTGCACACGGCAGGTGAGTATCACGTCTTTGCCATCGGTTTCGCCCCCGGCTTTGCCTACATGGGGCAGGTGGATGCAGGCCTGCGCACACCCCGGCTGGACACTCCCAGAACGGTGGTACCGGCCGGGTCGGTTGCCCTGGCCGACCAGCAGACGGCGGTGTATCCGCTGGCCTCACCGGGCGGCTGGAATCTGCTCGGGCGTACCCCGATGAAGATGTTCGACCCCGCGCTTGCAGGCCTGTGTCCGGTGACTGCCGGTGATCGGGTGCGCTTTGTTGCCATCTCCAAAACCGAGTACCTGTCGGCAGGAGGCCAATTGTGAGCGGCGGCCTGCGCGTGCTTAACAGCGGCATCCTGGCGCTGGTGCAGGACCTGGGCCGCTTCGGTTATCAACACCTGGGGTTGTCCACCGGCGGCGCCGCCGATGAACACGCCTACCTCTGGGCCAACCGTTTGCTTGGCAATGTATCCAACGCCGCTGCAGTGGAGATCTGTTTCGGTGGTTTGCAGCTGGAAGCAGAATGTGCGACCCGCATCGCCATTACCGGCGCCGACCTGCAGCCAACGCTGAACGGCGAACCCGTATCAGGTTGGCAAACATTGGAGCTGCAACGGGGTGATCGTCTGGCCTTTGGTTATGCCAAACAGGGGATACGTGCTTATCTGGCGGTGCAGGGCGGGTTTCAGATTGATCCGGTGTTCGGCTCAGTATCCACGGTGATGCGCGAGCAGATCGGGGGGCTGGACGGCCGCGGCGGCAAACTGCAGGCCGGAGATCTTTTGCCCTGTGCCGCTGCCGATACGGGTCGTCATTTCAGTCTGGCGCCCCGTTATCGCCCTGATTACAGCCAACCGCTGACCCTGCGCGTGATCGAAGGGCATCAGCGGGAGCTGTTCCCGGCCGCAGAGCTGGCGCGTTTCTACAGCGAGACCTACCGGATCAGCCCACAGAGCGATCGCATGGGGGTACGCCTGAGCGGCCCCGCACTGCAGCCGCTGGGCGATGGCATTATCTCGGAAGGGATCAGTTTCGGTGCCGTGCAGGTGCCCAAAGATGGCCAACCGATCATCCTGCTCAAGGACCGCCAGACCATCGGCGGCTATCCGAAACTGGGCACGGTGTTCGCACTGGATGCTTTCAAACTGGCCCAGCGTCAACCCCACAGCGAAGTGCGCTTTGTACCCATGCCACTGCATGAAGCCCAGCTGGAGCTGCAGGCGTTCTATCGGTTTTTCGGGGTCTGATCACTCAGTAGAGTCGACGTTGGTTGTGTCCTCAGCCTTGTTGAGGGGCAATACCGCATCCAGCAGCTGTTTAAGGTTGTTGCGGTAGCTGTCCTGCAAGTCCTTAAGCGCATCCGAGAAGCGACTGTCCTGTTCGACCAGTCCGGTCATCAGATCACGCCCGGCCTGTGCCGGCGATTGCAGAAAGCCCAGTGAGGGCGCGCCGACGCTTTCGGCCAGATCCTTCATCAGCTGACCCAAACGCAACCCCGGTTTATCCACAGGCTGCTCCAGCTGGCCTACCTGCTCATAGGCACTGGCCTGCGACAGCGAACGGCTGTAACTCATGTTCAGCTCCATGCTGCTGAGTTCCCCGGCGTCAAAACGGATATCGGCGCTCTGCTCAAACGCCTTCTGCACATCACCGTTGAAAAACTCGTCTGCGACACCGGCGATATCACGCACCATCTGCTGCAGCGCATCGATTTCACCCTCATCCAGACTGCCCTGCACACTGAACTGATACTGGCTGCTCTCGCTGCGGCTCACATCCATCCAGGCGACCGAGTTGCCCTGATCATCGGCTCCGGCACCATAGGTGGCATCGTAACTTTGGTTGCGGCTGAAATTGATGCTGACCTCATCGCCATCCTGAGTCCGCACCCGTACTGACATGTCTTCCGAGTTGCGAAAACGCTCGGC
>CAYMHL010000160.1:0-5374 GCA_964390205.1 uncultured Marinobacterium sp. | reverse complement strand
TTTTCTGGCCCTGATTCTGGCTTAGCTGGTGTTGGCTGCAGGCTTCGGCTTTTATTGGAGCTTCGAGCCGGACCGCTTCGATGTCAGTGAACAGGCCCGTCTGCAGACCGGCATGGAAACACCGGTAACCGGGGCGCACACCACCGCTGCCGTTATCCACATGACGGAAACCCTGCTCGACAAGCCCGGTGGCTACCTCAGCAATGACCTGACTCCGCCGGGGATCTGGCTGGACAACATGCCCGCCTGGGAATTTGGCGTGCTGGTGCAGCTGCGCGACATGAACCGGGCGCTGCGCAAGAGCCTGAGCCGTTCCCAGTCCCAGTCCACCGAAGACCCGGCGCTGTCCAAGGCGGAGCCGCTGATGCACTTTGATCATCGTAACTGGATTCTGCCGTCCACCGAGAGCGAGTACCGCAAGGCGCTGAAACAGCTGCGCGACTACCGCACCCGCCTGGTGGATACCGGCACCTCGGATGCCCAGTTCTATGCCCGCGCCGACAACCTGCGTGACTGGCTGGGTGACGTGTCGACCCGTCTGGGCAGCCTGTCGCAGCGCCTGAGTGCCAGTGTCGGTCAGCGTCGCATCAATACCGACCTGGCCGGTGACAGCGCCGGTCGCCAGGCAACGGCTGCCGGTGACGAGCTGGAGATCAAGACGCCCTGGCTGCAGATCGACAATGTGTTCTACGAGGCCCGCGGTACGGCCTGGGCACTGATCCACATGCTGGAAGCGGTTGAGCGTGACTTCGGTGATGCGCTGGACAAGAAGAACGCCCGCGCCAGCGTGCGTCAGATCATCCGTGAGCTGGAAGCGACGCAGGGCACCATCTGGAGCCCGATGATTCTGAACGGCACCGAATTCGGTTTCCTGGCCAACCACTCGCTGGTGATGGCTTCCTATATTTCACGGGCCAATGCGGCCCTTATCGACTTGCGTGACCTGCTGTCTCAGGGTTAATGCGGAGA
Organism: uncultured Marinobacterium sp.; assembly: GCA_964390205.1. Lineage (GTDB taxonomy): Bacteria > Pseudomonadota > Gammaproteobacteria > Pseudomonadales > Balneatricaceae > Marinobacterium. Next base: position 4,405 of record CAYMHL010000160.1, on the reverse strand, counting down.
GCAATTGCAATGCGCAGAGTGGTATTCAACCAGAAAGGCGGTGTGGGTAAATCCAGCATCGCCGTCAACCTGGCCGCGATCAGCGCCAGCCGTGGCATCCGTACGCTGGTGGTGGATCTGGACCCCCAGTGCAACTCCACCCACTATTTGCTGGGGGATGACTCGAACCAGCCGCAGACCGATGCCTACGGCTTCTTCGAACAGGCACTGAGCTTTCAGCTCAAGCCGCGTGCGGCAGACGAATATGTTCACGCCACCCCGTTCGACAGTCTGTCGATCCTGCCGTCGCACCCGGAGCTGGGCGATCTGCAGTCCAAGCTGGAGAGCAAGCACAAGATCTATAAGCTGAGAGATGCGCTCGATCAGCTGGCCGAGCAGTACGACGCCATCTACATCGATACGCCACCGGCGTTCAACTTCTTCACCCTGTCGGCACTGGTGGCTGCCGAGCGCTGCCTGATTCCGTTCGACTGTGACGAATTTGCCCGTCAGGCGCTGTATAACCTGCTCAACAACGTGCGCGAAACCCAGGCGGATCATAACGATCGGCTGCAGGTGGAGGGCATAGTGGTCAACCAGTACCAGCCACGCGCCTCCCTGCCGCAGAAGATCGTCGCCGGACTGGAAGCGGAACAGCTGCCGGTACTGGCCACGCGCCTGTCGTCTTCGATCAAGATGAAGGAGTCGCACAACGAGGCGCGGCCGCTGATTCACATGGCGCCGAACCACAAGCTGACCCAGGAGTTTGTGCGACTGTTTGAGGAGCTGGAAGCGGGGCGGTAAATTTGTCTTCATCCCTGAACAGCGCCGCTCTCGCACATCCTGAGTTTGGCTGCTCCTGCGCATCCCTGCGCCCGCAGCCTACCGTTCATCCCTGAACATAAAAAAAACGGAGCCGAGGGGCTCCGTTTTTGTCTGTATCGCCTGGGGTAAAGTGCCGTAAGTACAAGCTGTTACTTGTCCGGCGCGATAACCCGACCATCACTCATGAATACGCAGTCGCGTTGAGCGGCACTTACCCGTGCGGCGAGCGATTTGCGTCTCAAACGCAGCAGCCAGAAGGCAAGAGCCGTGGCCGACAGCGCGAGAATGACCATTTCCGTCATGCAAACCCTGTTTAATTTCCAGTGACTTCCGCATTGTAACCAGCCGGTCACTGATGGCAAGGGTTGATTACATTCCCTTTACAGCGAAGATGCCGGGGGCGTTGCGCCAGTAGCCCTTATAGTCCATGCCGTAGCCGAAAATATAGCGATCTTCGATCTCCAGGCCGACAAAATCGGCTTTAAGATCGGGGCGTGCCTTGCGATCGTGGCGCTTGTCGACCAGCACCGCGCACTGTACGGAGGCGGCACCTTCGGCTTTCAGGTAGTCCATCACTTCTGCCAGGGTATGACCCTCGTCGAGGATATCGTCCACCACCAGTACCGGACGGTCCTTGAAGTCGACCATGGGCGGCACCTTCCATTCCAGCTCATGGCCGGAAGTGGTGTTGCGGTAGCGGGTGGCGTGCAGGTAGCTGGCGGTCAGCGGAAAGTTCAGCCGCGTCAGCAGCTGGCCACCAATGACCAGACCACCGTTCATGACAGCAAATACCACCGGATCCTTGTCCTGCAGCGCGTCGGTGATCTCGGCGGCTATCTTGCTGATGGCGGCGTCCACTTCGGCCTGGCTGTAGAGCAGGTCGGCTTCGATGTAGACCTTCTTGATTTCGTCGGCAGTGATGGTGCTCATGGCTGCGGCTCCGCAAGGTTGGGTGGCCGCGGCAGAACGGCCGATTGTAAAAAAACGAGCAGGGTACTCAGCTTTGAGTTCAGGGGCAATATGCGGGTTTCGCGGATGACAGATGCACCATCATTGGTTAGTCTTGCGGAAATTTTTGTCAAGCCGGACGCAGGTCCCACAAGGGCCAGTGTCCCCCGCAGCAACGAGGTTGCCCCGATGAGTGTCCACGAGATCAAACACCCCCTGGTTCAGCACAAGCTGGGTCTGATGCGCGCCAGCAACAAGAGTACCCGCAGCTTTCGTCAGCTGGCGGCGGAAGTCGGTTGTCTGTTGACGTACGAAGCGACCAAGGATCTGGAGCTGGAACCCTATACCGTCAAGGGCTGGTGCGGTGATATCCAGGCCGAAAGGATCAAGGGCAAGAAGATCACCGTGGTACCGATTCTGCGTGCTGGACTGGGGATGCTCGACGGCGTGCTGGAACTGGTGCCCAGTGCCAAGATCTCCGTGGTCGGCCTCTACCGCGACGAGGAAACCCTGGAACCGGTGACCTATTTTGAAAAACTGGCCAGCGATATCGAAGCGCGCATGGCGCTGGTGGTGGACCCCATGCTGGCCACCGGCGGCTCCATGATCGCCACCATCGATCTGCTGAAAAAGGCCGGTTGCAGCAGCATTCGTGCGCTGGTGCTGGTGGCGGCGCCCGAGGGGATTGCCAAGGTGCAGGCGGCACACCCGGATGTGGATATCTTCACCGCGTCGATTGATCAGTGCCTGAACGAACAGGGCTACATCATGCCGGGCCTGGGCGATGCCGGTGACAAAATCTTCGGCACCAAATAATCGGGAGCGGGACTGATGCAGAACCTGCAACAAGGCGCCTTCCACTGGCGCACGGCGCTGGCCGGATCGCAGATGCTGTTTGTCGCTTTCGGCGCGCTGGTACTCATGCCGCTGCTGACCGGGCTGGACCCGAGCGTGGCGCTGTTTACTGCCGGCGTCGGCACGCTGCTGTTCCATCTGGTCACCGGGCTTACGGTGCCCATTTTCCTCGCATCTTCCTTTGTGTTTATCGCGCCGATCACCTACTCGGTACAGAACTGGGGTGTGGCGGCCACGATGGGCGGGCTGATGGCCGCCGGTGTGGTTTACATGCTGCTGGCACTGGCGGTAAAGCTCAAGGGCGTGGGCTTTCTGCATCGACTGATGCCGCCGGTCGTCACCGGCCCGGTGATCATGATCATCGGTTTGGGGCTGGCGCCGATTGCGGTCAACATGGCGATGGGCAAGAGCGGCGACGGCTCCATTGAGCTTTTCGCCTATGACCAGGCGATGCTGGTCTCCATGAGCGCGCTGGTGACCACGCTGATCGTGGCGGTGTTTGCCCACGGCATCTTCCGTCTGCTGCCGATTCTGTCCGGCGTGGTGGTGGGTTATGCGGTGGCCTATCTGTTCACCGATATGGTGGATTTTACCGCCATCAACGAAGCCGGTTGGATCGCCATGCCCGCCTTTGTACCGCCCGAATTCCACTGGCAGGCGATTCTGTTCATGGTGCCGGTGGCGCTGGCCCCGGCGATCGAACATGTGGGCGACATTCTGGCAATCTCCAACGTCACCGGTAAGGACTATGTGCGCAAGCCCGGCCTGCACCGCACCCTGTTCGGCGATGGCTTGGCAACCGCGGCGGCGGCCTGCTTCGGCGGCCCGCCCAATACCACCTATTCGGAAGTGACCGGCGCGGTGATGCTGACCAAGGCCTTCAACCCGGTGATCATGGTCTGGGCCGCAATCGTGGCCATCGCACTGGCGTTCATCGCCAAGTTTGGCATGGCGCTGCAGACCATTCCGGCGCCGGTGATGGGCGGTATTCTGATCCTGCTGTTTGGCTCCATTGCGGCGGTGGGCATGAATACTCTGATCAAGGCCCATGTGGACTTGGCCGAGCAGCGCAATCTGGTAATCGTGGCGACCACGCTGGTGTTCGGCATTGGCGGTATGGCGATGGGGCAGGGCGACCTGAGTCTGCAGGGCGTCAGCCTCTGCGGCGCAGTGGCGATCATCCTGAATCTGATCCTGCCGCAGTCGAAACCGGCGGATGATGACCTGCACGAAGAGCAGGAAGTGGTCGAAGATCTGGTGCACCACGCCCGCGACTGACTCTGCCGGCCGGTATCAGCGCGAAAGATGGCGGATGCCGGCCTCCAGCCCCTCCAGTGTCAGGGGGTACATGTGACCCTCGACCTGCCGGCGAATCATCTGCGTGCTATGGGTATACTGCCAGTAGCGCTCGGATGAGGGGTTGAGCCAGATCACCTTGTCCCAGGTGTCCAGAATGCGCTGCAGCCAGAGTTGCCCCGGCTCCTCGTTCATGTGCTCCACGCTGCCGAAGCGGTCCAGCAGTTCATAGGGCGACATGGCGGCATCACCGACAAAGATCACCCGGTAATCGCGGCCATAGGTGTGCAGTACGTCAAGCGTTGGAATCGCTTCATCGTAGCGGCGACGGTTGTCGCGCCAGACCTTCTCGTACACGCAGTTGTGGAAGTAGAAGTATTCCAGATGCTTGAATTCGGTGCGGGCAGCCGAGAACAGCTCTTCGCAGGTGCGGATGAACGGGTCCATGGAGCCGCCTACATCCAAAAACAGCAGTACCTTGGCGGCGTTGTGCCGCTCCGGC
>CAYMHL010000159.1:2577-5385 GCA_964390205.1 uncultured Marinobacterium sp. | reverse complement strand
TCGCCGGCGGTAAAGGTATCACCGATCTGAATGGTGCCGTGGTTGTGCAGACCGATGATGTCACCGGACCAGGCTTCTTCCACGTTTTCGCGATCACCGGCGATGAAGGTCACTGCGTCGGCGATGCGCACATCCTTGCCGATACGCACGTGCTTCATCTTCATGCCACGGGTATAGGAGCCGGAGCAGATGCGCATGAAGGCGATGCGGTCACGGTGTTTCGGGTCCATGTTCGCCTGAATCTTGAACACGAAGCCACTGAACGCCTCTTCACCGGCTTCAACCTCACGGGTTTCAGTGGCACGGGCGGGCGGTGCAGGCGCCCACTCGACGAAGTCGTCCAGCATCTCCTTGACGCCAAAGTTGCTCAACGCGGTACCGAAGAACACCGGCGTCATCCTGCCCGCCAGATACGCCTCCTGATCCCACTCATGGCAGGCCCCCTTGACCAGCTCGATCTCGTCCACGAAATCATCGTACTCATCGTCCAGCAGCGCCCGCGCCTCGTCGGAATCCAGCCCCTGAATGCGCTTGTCTTCCGGCAGCTTGTGCCCCTGCCCCGGCGTAAACAGGTGGATGGTGTCGGTATAGAGGTTATACACACCCTTGAACCACTTGCCGGAACCGATCGGCCAGTTGATCGGCGCCGCTTCGATCTTCAGTACCTCCTCGATCTCGTCGAGCAGCTCGATGGGATCACGGATGTCGCGGTCCAGCTTGTTGACGAAGGAGAAGATCGGCGTGTCGCGCAGACGACAGACATCCATCAGCTTGATGGTACGTTCCTCGACCCCCTTGGCACCGTCCACCACCATCAGCGCCGAGTCGACGGCGGTCAGGGTGCGGTAGGTATCCTCGGAGAAGTCCTCGTGCCCCGGGGTGTCCAGCAGGTTGACGGTGCGGCCGTTGTAGGGGAACTGCATCACGGAAGACGTGATGGAGATGCCGCGCTCCTGCTCCATACTCATCCAGTCGGAGGTGGCATGGCGGTCGCTGCCGCGTCCCTTCACGGTGCCGGCCACCTGGATCAGCTGACCGAGCAGCAACAGCTTCTCGGTGATGGTGGTTTTACCGGCATCCGGGTGCGAGATGATGGCAAAGGTGCGACGTTTGGAAACTTCCTGAGCGATGGACATGAATTCGGGTCTTCTGCTTTGGACAGGGACAGGGCGTTGCGCCCCGTGTGTGCGGTTGATCGTTAATTGGCCGCTATTTTCCCTGATCGCACCGGGTTAAACAATGTCCGTCGCCTTAATCCACGTTTATTCAGCGAAGGCGACCGCATCATGCGGGTGCAGGCTTTCCAGATGTTTCACCTGAATACGCGGCTGATTGAATGTCTGCTGCAGAGCCTGCCTGATACGTCGGGCGGCGTCTTCGACAAACATCAGATTGGCCCCGTTGAGCGCGGCAAACGCCTGCTCATCGGCCCGCTTCACCGCCGTTTGTACCGGTGTTGCCACCGCGGTTTCAATACTGTCGATCAGTTCGGACAATCTCAGGGATGTGGATGCCGGATCCAGCTCGACACTGACATGGGCCTCACTGCGCTGGCTGTGCGGCGTCGCCAGAGTGGCGTTCTGGCGCAGCCAATGCGCCATCTCATCCCGGCTGATGGACTGGTTTTCGGCAAAGGTATCGAGAAAACGGCGCTCAACCAGCTGGCGTGCCAGTGCTGCCGAGCAAGGGCAGGTGGATGAGTATTCCACCACCACGTCCACGCGCAGGCTGAACTGCTCATCCCTCTGCATCACCTCCAGTCGCACCGGGTAGGACTTCCAGCCACTGAGCGCCGACACCAGCGCCGGGCGACGCATCAGCAGATCAAACGACAGGCAAAGGCGGGCACTGCGGCTGTCGCAGTCACGATGGCTCTCGATCATCGCCTGCAGTACCTGTTGCAAAGTCCCTGGCGTCATCCAGGTGTCCGTCAGCCGATCCAGCAAACGGTACAGGCGTGACATGTGAATGCCCTTGATATGCGGGGCCGGCAGGTCAACCTGGGCGTCCACGCGGGCGTGAAGCTCACGACCGCCGTCAGGCTCTGCCAGTCTGATCGGCAGGTCGATGCCCTCCATCCCCACCCACTGCAGGGGTGTCAGGATTGGGGCATTATCGGTCAGGGATACATCGGGGAGTACGGCATTCATGGGTTGGGCTGCTCACAAAACGGTGGATAAACGTACTGCCAGCCGATTTACCAACAGGGCCAACAGCTATTTTGTTATGTTATAACACATATCAAAACCCTGAGCAGCCGTGTTCAACCTGTCTGTTTGCCCTATCCCTCTACCCGACTGAAACGACGCTTGAAACCGGCAAACAGGCGCTCACCCAGCACCAGCATGCAGGGGGTGACCAGCAGAGTCAGCAAAGTGGCAAAGGTCAGGCCACCGGCAATGGCGCTGGAGAGCTGGGTCCACCACTGAGTCGAGGGTGCGCCAAAGCCGAGGCTCGGCTCCAGCAGATTGACGTTGACGCCGAGCACCATCGGCATCAATCCCAGCACCGTGGTGATGGCGGTGAGCAGCACCGGGCGCATACGCAGGCAACCGGTTTCCAGTGCCGCCTCAACCGGTTCCAGACCTTCGGACCGCATCTGATTGTAGGTATCGATCAGCACGATATTGTTGTTCACCACAATTCCGGCCAGCGCGATGATGCCCATGCCCACCATGACAATGCCGAATGACTGACCGTTGACCAGCAGCCCGAGCAGCACTCCGGCGGTGGAAAACACAATCGCCGAGAGCACCAGCAGGGTCTGGTAGAAGCTGTTGAACTGGATCACCAGAATCAGCATCATCA
>CAYMHL010000159.1:0-2477 GCA_964390205.1 uncultured Marinobacterium sp. | reverse complement strand
GGCCAGCGTCATCCGCTGCAGCTGATCCAGACTGCGCCAGGACTGTGGCAGGCGCACTCGAATATCCACTTCATCCAAGGCATCCTCGGGCCGCCAGGTGGCCAACAACAGACCATTGCTGACCAGCTGCACCGCGTTACCCACCGACAGCACATCGGCGCCGTAGCGAGCCGCCTCTTCCCGGTCTACCTGCAACTGCCACTCGATCCCCGGCAGCGCACGGTCATCTTCGATATCCACCAGACCGCCCAGCTCAACCATGGCGCTGCGTACTCGGCTCACTGTCTGGTCGAGAATTACACTGTCTTCGCCACTGAGCTTAAGTACCACCGGCTTGCCGGCGCTGGGCCCCTGCTCCTGCTTACGGAACTCCAGCCTGAGGCCGGGCAGATCCGCAGTGCGCTGGCGCATGTCATCCAGAATCATCTCCGCCGCTCGGCGCTGATGCCAATCGATCAGCTGGAACTGCAGGATGCCGATCACGTCCTCCGCCTGCTGACCATCCGCCATGGCGAAGCTGCGGCCGTAGAGCACCTCGACTTCGGACATGCCCAACAGCCGCTGTTCAACTTGCTGCACCAGTTCATCCCGTTCATACACCGACAAGTCGCCGCGGGCATGCACCAGCACCTGTGCCGATTTCGGCTCCACATCAGGGAAGAATTCGACACCGTAATTGAAGCGACTGTAGAAGGCGTAGATCAGCAGCATGCCCATGAGCATCACTGACAGGGTCAGTCCCGGTCGCCTGAGCAGTGCCGCCAGGGTGCGCCGGTAGCCCTGCCCCAGTCGGCTGCTGTGGTTTTGCTGTGGCGGCAGGCGGCCACCGCCACTGGCCTGCCCCAGCACCGGCAGAAACACCAGCGCCATGGCCAGCGATGCCAACAGACAGAGTATGACCGTGGCGGGCAGGTATTTCATGAATTCACCGACGATGCCGGGCCAGAACAGCAGCGGCAGAAACACCATGATGGTAGTCGCAATGGATGCGATCACCGGCCAGGCCATGCGGCTGGCGGCCCCGGCCCAGGCTTCGGTGGGTGTCATCCCCTGCTGACGGTTGCGATCCGCCAGCTCCGACACCACGATGGCGCCGTCCACCAGCATCCCCGCCACCAGTATCAGCGAGAACAGCACGATAATATTGAGGGTAAAACCCAGCATGTAGATCAGCAGGATACCGGTGAGGAAGGCACCGGGAATGGTCAGCCCCACCAGCAGCGAGGAACGCAGCCCCAGTGCCGCCAGCATCACGATCAGTACAAGCACCACTGCCGTCAGCACGTTGTTGAGCAGGTCGGTGAGCAGCTCCTGCACCTCTTCCGACTGGTCCATCACGTAGTGCACCTGCACCCCCTCGGGCAGCAGCGGACGCGCCTGCTCGATCAGCGCCTTGACCTGATCGATGGTATCGATGATGTTGGCACCGGCACGCTTGGACACTTCCAGTACCACCCCGGGCTGGCCGTTGATGCGGGCAAAGCCGTCAGGATCCTTGAAGGTGCGGCGCAGCAGGGCCACATCGGCGAAGGTGACGACCCGGTCGCCATCCACCTTCACCGGCATGTTGAGCACATCATCGAGATCTTCGATCACGCCGGGCACTTTCAGCGGCAGTCGACCGGAGCCTGTGTCCAGACTGCCCGCCGCCACCAGCCGATTGTTGTTGCTGACCAGCTGATAGAGCGCAGCGTAATCGACCTGATAGCTGTCCAGTACCTGAGGATCGACAATGATCTCCAGCAGGTCCTCGCGGTCGCCACCGATATCCACTTCCAGCACATCGGCGATGCCCTCCAATTCCTGCTTCAGCCGCCGTGCCGTAGCCACCAGTTCGGCCTCGCTGACCGGCCCATAGAGCGCAATCGACATCACCGGAAACAGCGCTATATTGATCTCGTTGACGCTGGGTTCATCCGCTTCGGCGGGCAGTTCGGTGCGGGCGGTATCCACCTTTTCACGCACGTCTGCCAGCGCGGTCTTGGGGTCAAAACCGGCATCAAACTCCAGCATCACCGACGCATGGCCTTCAGAGGCGACGGAGGTCATCTCCTTTACCCCTTCGAGTGAGCGCAGCTCCTGCTCCATCGGCCGCACCAGCAAGCGCTCGGCATCTTCGGGGCTGATCCCCTCCAGCCTCATGGAGACATAGATGTAGGGGATGGTCACGTCCGGGTTGGCTTCCTTGGGGATGGTCAGCCAGGCCGACAGCCCGCCTGCCAGCAGGATCAGCAACAGCAGCAGCGTGGCCCGACCGCGATCCATCGCCGCACGGATCAGAGTCTCCATCAGTGCGACTCCTCGGCCTGATGCACTCGCACCTGCTCGCCCGGCGAGACAAAACCGCCGCCGAGGGTAATCAGCCGGATACGCTCAGGCAGGCCACTGACCCAGCTGCCTTCGGTGCCGGTGCTGATCAGCTCGACGTGGCTGAACTGCACTCGATCCTCGTCATCCAGATGCAGCAAACCCAGCCG
>CAYMHL010000158.1:0-5430 GCA_964390205.1 uncultured Marinobacterium sp. | reverse complement strand
GTTATCTAGGGCGTTTTTCTCGTATGGTTTTTAATGTCAGGAAGATTTACAGTAAATCAATCGCGCTTGATGCTGACATTTATCATCTGCACGACCCGGAACTGATTCCGATTGGTCTGAAACTAAAAAAAAGAGGCAAGAAAGTCATTTTTGATGCCCATGAGGACCTACCCAAGCAGATACTGTCAAAGCCGTATTTGAATCCGCTGGCACGAAGGCTGTTGTCCCGTATTTTGGCCTTGTATGAAGCACGCGTGTGTGGGAGGTTCGATGCCATCGTCACGGCAACGCCGGCGATTCGAGACAAGTTTTTGCGCATGAATCCCCGCACTGTTGATATCAATAACTTTCCGATATGGGGGGAGCTTGCCGCCCCCATCTCATCTTGGAGAAACCGTAAACCTCATGTCTGCTATATTGGTGGCATTGCCGCTATGCGCGGCATACGGGAAATGGTTCGCGCCATGGAGCACGTTCGTTCGGATGTTAGGTTGCAGTTGGCGGGGAACTTTTCCGAACCTTTTGTGGAGGAAGAGGTCAGGACCTATCCGGGATGGAATCGCGTCGATACGCACGGTTTCGTTGACAGGGAAGGGGTCAAAAGAATCTTGTCCAAGGCTGTTGGGGGCATGGTGGTACTGCATCCCGCCAAGAATTTCCTCGATTCCCTCCCCATTAAAATGTTCGAATATATGAGTACAGGTATCCCTGTTATCGCTTCTGCTTTTCCTCTGTGGAAGGAAATTATCGATGGGCACCAGTGCGGTATCTGTGTTGATCCTCTCGATTCAGCGGCAATAGGTCGTGCGATCGACTCATTGCTGGAGCGGCCTGTTGAGGCTGAAGCCATGGGGGTGCGGGGAAAGGAAGCGGTTGCAGAGCGGTTTAATTGGAAATCAGAGGAAGCGAAGCTGATTGAACTCTACGATCACCTTTCACGGGCAAATTGATATCATGAAAATTCTAACCGTAATAGGTGCCCGTCCACAGTTCATCAAGGCATCCGTGGTGTCCCGCGAATTTGTTGCCCATGGAATTGTCGAGGAGGTCGTGCATACCGGCCAACACTTCGACGCCAATATGTCTGATGTGTTTTTTGCAGAGTTGGAGATGCCACGGCCGGCGCACCATCTTGGCATAGGCGGCGGCACTCATGGACAGAATACCGGAAGAATGATCGAGGCCATCGAAAAGGTCCTGATCGCCAGTCGGCCTGACTGGGTGCTTGTTTATGGCGATACCGATTCAACCCTCGCCGGCGCTCTTGCCGCAGTCAAACTGCACATCCCCGTCGCCCACGTGGAGGCGGGATTGCGCTCTTTCAACCGGGCCATGCCGGAGGAGATCAACCGGATCCTCACCGACCACAGCGCCAGCCTGTTGTTTGCCCCCACGGAAGGGGCGGTGCGCCATCTGGCCCGGGAGGGTATCGATGGGGCCAGGGTACAGCGCGTTGGCGATGTGATGTATGATGTTGCCCTGTTTTTTGGAAAAAAAGCTGAGCAGTGCAGCCGGATACTGGATGTAATCGAGTTGGAACCCCGGCAGTTTGTTCTCGCCACCATTCATCGTGCGGAAAACACGGATAACGAGGATCGACTCAAGGCCATTTTCGAAGGCTTTCATGAATTCGGTCAGCGGATAATCATGCCGCTTCATCCCCGGACAAGGGGACGTCTGGCTTCTTTCGCTATTCCGGTCCCTGTGAATGTGCAACTCGTTGATCCGGTGGGATATCTTGACATGGTTATGCTGGAAAAGAACGCTGCGCTTGTGGCCACTGATTCCGGCGGGGTGCAGAAAGAGGCCTTTTTTTACGAGGTGCCCTGTGTCACCCTGCGTGATGAAACAGAATGGGTCGAACTGGTGCAGGCGCACTGGAATGTCCTCGCGCCACCACGTCAAGGGGTCGATATTGCAGCACGAATGCGTCAATCCCTGGGGGGGCGCGGGCTGGCCATTTCGCCTTATGGCAACGGCAGGGCTGCCTCCGCCATTCTTTCCGGTCTTCTCCGTTTTGCATGAAAATGAAACATGTGTGGATTTTAAATCATTATGCCCAGGAGCCGGGAGGTGCCGGCGGCACACGACATTTCAGCCTTGGCCAACATTTGCGCGCGTACGGTTGGGCGGCGACGATCATTGCCGCCAGTGTGGAACTCAACACGGGCCGTCAACGACTTGCGAGAAAGGAGAGGACCCGTTACAGCTTGTTCGAATCTGTCCCCTTTTTGTGGGTGCGAACACCGGGTTATACCGGAAACGGTATCGGCCGGCTGGTCAACATGCTGGCCTACAGTCTCCGGGTCCTGTTGCCCGGAACAACAGCACGGCTGAAGAGGCCGGATGTTGTCGTTGGTTCGAGCGTCCACCCCTTTGCGGCATGGTCGGGCGCTTTGCTGGCCAGAAGGTTCGGCGTCCCCTTTGTTTTCGAGGTGCGTGACCTTTGGCCACAGACGCTCGTAGATATGGGGAAATTGAAATCCACGGGGGTGGTGACCCGCCTGTTTCGCGCCCTTGAAAAATGGTTGTACCGGCAGGCGGACCGGATCGTCGTGCTGCTGCCCGGGGCTTCTGATTATATTGTCCCGCTGGGAATTCCGGCGGAAAAAATTGTCTGGATTCCGAACGGCGTCGAACTTGACGGGTACCCGGTACCGGATGAACCGGCTGCGCAGCCGACGTTCACCCTCATGTATTTTGGCGCCCATGGCCAGGCCAATGGCTTGGATTGTGTTTTGCGGGCCTTGGTGGAACTGCAACCCGAACCGGACATGCGCCATGTCCGTTTGCGGATGGTTGGAGATGGTCCGCTCAAGTCCCGACTGCAGCAGTTGGCGCTCGAGTTGCACCTCGACAACGTCGTGTTTGATCCCCCCGTCCCTAAACGCGAGATTCCGTCTCTGGCCGCTCGCGCCGATGCCTTTGTTTTCAATCTCATAGATGCCCCGGTTTTTAAATTCGGTGTCAGTTCCAACAAACTGTTTGATTTTCTCGCCGCTGCCCGACCCATTATTTTCTGCTGCAATGCCTCGAACAATCCTGTCGAGGAAGCGGGTGCGGGAGTGACGGTGCCTGCCGGCGATCCGGCGGCCATTGCGTCGGCGATACGCACCATCGTTCATCTGGCGCCGGCACAACGCGCCGAGATGGGCCTGGCCGGTCGAGCCTACGTGGAGGAACATCATGCCTTCAGTTCGCTCGCGGTGAAATTCGCCTCAACACTCGACACGGTTGTCGCAGAACATGAAACGCTTGGCTGATATATTTTTCGCCTGTGTTGCTCTTGGCTTGTGCTGGCCGCTTCTGGTTTTCATCGCCTTGTGCATTCGCCGGAAGCTCGGGGCGCCTGTATTCTTTCGCCAGACCCGTCCCGGTTTGCGCGGACAACCGTTCAAGATAATAAAATTCCGCACCATGCGGAATGCGACCGATGCCCGGGGCAACTCCCTGCCCGATGCCGAGCGGATGACGTCATTCGGCAGTTTTCTGCGTGCCACCAGCCTGGATGAACTGCCGGAACTGTTCAATGTGCTGAGAGGTGAAATGAGCCTTGTCGGCCCCCGGCCACTCCTGATGGAGTATCTGCCGCTGTATTCAGCCGACCAGGCCCGCCGCCATGAGGTGCGGCCCGGCATGACCGGGTGGGCGCAGGTCAACGGCCGCAATGCGCTGAGTTGGGAAGAAAAGTTCAGTATGGACGTCTGGTACGTGGACAACCGGTCGTTCTGGCTGGACCTGAAGATTCTTTTTCTGACCATTGCCAAGGTATTGGCGCGCGAAGGGATCAGTGCCCGCGGCGAGGCGACCATGCCGCGTTTTACCGGGTCGTCGGAGCCGACAATATGAAGCCGTCACTGTTCGCTGTGTACGGAGCCAGCGGGTGCGGCCGGGGAGTCATGCCGCTGGCCAGAGAGCAGTTGCGACGGGAGGGCAGCGGAACGGACCGTCTTGTTTTTGTCGATGATCATCCCGCGGCACCCATGCTCAACGGCCAGCGGGTTCTCTCCTATGAGGAGTTTCTGGGCAGCCTCGCCGAAGAGCGATACGTGGCTCTGGCCATTGCCGACAGTCGTGTACGTGAACGCCTGGCAGCCCGCTGCCGGGCGGATGGCGTGCTGCCATGGTCCGTGCAGGCCGCCAGTGCCGTGGTCCTCGACATGGTGGAGGTGGGGGAGGGTGCCATTCTCTGCCCATTCGTGACTTTGACTTCCAACATCCGAATCGGCCGCCAGTTTCATGCCAACCTGTATAGTTATGTCGAACATGATTGTGTTGTCGGCGATTACGTCACCTTTGCCCCATCGGTGCGATGCAATGGCAATGTCGTCATCGAGGATCATGTCTACATTGGCACCGGCGCAATGATCAAACAGGGACGGCCCGGTTGTCCACTGGTGATCGGTCGTGGCGCTGTGATCGGCATGGGTGCGGTGGTAACCAAAGACGTACCGCCCGGTGTCACTGTGGTCGGCAACCCGGCGCGGCCCATGGTCAGGAGCAAACAATGCTGAACACCCCCTTGCCCCCGTGGCCGAATTTTACCGTTGAAGAAGCCGATGCGGTTCGGGCTGTCCTTCTTTCCAACCGGGTCAACTACTGGACCGGTGAGGAGGGGCGTCGCTTCGAAGAGGAGTTCGCCGCCTGGACCGGAGCGCGGTACGCCATCGCCCTGGCCAATGGCACCGTGGCCCTGGATGCGGCCCTGCAGGCACTCGGTATCGGTTCGGGCGACGAGGTGGTGGTCACGCCGCGCACCTTCCTGGCTTCCGCCTCAAGCATCGTCAATTGTGGCGCCATCCCGGTGTTTGCCGATGTGGACCGGGACTCGCAGAACATCACCGTGGAAACAATCAGTGCGGTGCTCACTGCGCGCACCCGGGCCATCGTCTGTGTGCACCTGGCCGGCTGGCCCTGCGACATGGACGCAATCATGGAATTGGCGACGGCTCGCGACCTTTTCGTCATCGAGGATTGCGCCCAGGCGCACGGGGCGCTCTGGCGGGGCCGGTCGGTGGGCACCTTCGGCCATGTCGGTGCCTGGTCGTTCTGCCAGGACAAGATCATGACCACGGGTGGCGAGGGCGGCATGGTGACCACCAACGATCCCGGTCTGTGGTCACGCATGTGGTCTTATAAGGATCACGGCAAAAGCTGGGAGGCAGTGTATGCGCGCGAACACCCGTCCGGCTTCCGCTGGCTGCACGAAAGTTTCGGCACCAACTGGCGGATGACCGAGATGCAGGCGGCCATAGGTCGGATCCAGTTGGGCCGGATGCATTCCTGGCATTCGGAAAGGTTGAGGAATGCTGCCGCTCTTTGGGATCGGGCTCGCCAGATGCCCGGATTGCGTGTGCCGGACATGCCTGCAACGATCGAGCATGCTGCCTATAAATGCTATGTGTTCGTCGATCCCTCAGTGCTGAAGCC
>CAYMHL010000157.1:0-5461 GCA_964390205.1 uncultured Marinobacterium sp. | reverse complement strand
TGAGTAAGGTATTAATACGATGCCATACTTAATATACTTTACGCATAAGTTATAGTATACAGTATATTATACGTAATTATAAAAGGGATCATATGAAACGTGCACTAATCACCATCCTGCTTTTATTACTCACGCTCCCACTTGCATCCGCGGGAGACGAATCCTGGATTAACTCAGCTCTTGCAGATAATGCGGGAGGTACTTACACACTCCCAAAGGGGACCTGGACCATTACAGACTCGATCCTGATACCGTCAGACACCATTGTAACGGCTGAACCTGGTACGATAATTACCATTCCAGATAAAGCAGGCTGGCCTAAGAATCAAGGGCTCTTTGAACCTCTCACCCCAGGGGGACATGATATCGAAATATACGGTTTTGAAGTTGACGGGAACGACGTTAACCAGCCAGTTTCAAATGGAGATCAGTATTATACTATCTTCCTGTTCGACGGCTGCACGGACATAACGCTCCATGATATGTATTTGCACGAAAATAATAATGACGGAATCCGGATTATTAATAGCAAATATGTCGAAGGAGAAGGCAACATTAACATTTATGATAATGTTTTTGACAAATGTTATCACAATTGTATTTATATGGATAAAGTGTCTACTGTAAACGTTTATAATAATGCCTTTGTCCCGCGAACAAATGATGGAATTACCATCACAGATTCAAATCATATTTCAATTCACGATAATGTAATAGATCCGGTGGTTCACACTGGCGGAGCAGGTATTCAGATCCAAAAAACTGCCCCCCGTCCTTATATGGATGATATAGAGATCTATAATAACAAAATCAGTAATACGAATTTAGCGGGAATCCTGGTAATCGGATATAATTTTTATTCCGTTCCTGATGCGGCCAAGGATGTTTATATCCATGATAATATTATTTCAAAATGTGGCGAGGGCCGGGGCCTTGATGCGTATTGGGGCGGCGGGATTGCCATCGAGGGCTTCCAGAATACAATCATTGAAAATAATGTTATCTCAGAGTGCTATAATGACGGTATTTCGATGTTTCATGTGTGGAGCAAACCGCCAGCATATACTTACAATACTATCCTGAAAGGCAATGTGATCAAAAACACGAAGGGCGACAAACACAGTACCGGGAGAGACATCTACGCGGCAGCGGGATACACGTATGAAAATCAGGACGGGCCCTCATCCATCAAAACTGATGTGATCACAGTCGATGGATTTACGGACGTTGCAATAAATACGGCTCTCGAAAATGCGAAATCCGGAGATACATTTTTTCTTCCGGCTGGTGTTTATTCGGTGAGTGACCCGATCCACTTTAAGAGTTCAGGGGTTACTCTCCGAGGAGAAGCTGGAACTATAATAAAGGTCGCAAAAACTGATAAACAGTGGTTTCGAGGCTTAACAGGAATTATAAACTCAATTGGATACGATGATATCACAATTAAGGATATATTGATAGATGGGAGTTGCGACGAACTTGATAATAGTCTGGCAGATTCAAGTTCTGCAACCTCTCATGACTGCGAGAGGGGGATAGTAATCCAGGGGAGTTCGGGGGATTTTGTAAAAGGTATTACTATCAAAAATGTAATCGTAAGAAATACATTCAGTGACGGGGTTCATGTTCGTTTCGCTGAGAATGTAATTGTGGATTCCTGTGAAATGAGTAACTGCCAGCATGACAGTATATATTTTGTGCTTGTCCGCAATGGGGTCATGAAAAACAATGAAATTGCGGGGATTACTGCCGACTGCATACGGTTTGATAATTGCGAGTATTCAAAAGCCGTTTATAATACTCTGTTTTCGTATTCAGGCAGTCAATCAAACGGGGCTTATCTTCATGGGGAGAATGCAGTTCAGATAGGGGACCAAGGATATTCTTATGGTGGTGGAGATCCTGGGAAATCAGCGATAATTCACACCAATAACATTGAGGTAGCTTACAATAAAATTATCAACTGTGGTCTTGAGGCGGTGCTTCTCGATGCTGCTAATCTGGGACTCGGCGAAAATATCTACATTCACGAGAACGATATTATCGGGGATGAGGAATTTGAGACATCTGGGATTCCTGTTGAGATATTGGATGGGATTGAGGACGTTAAGAATGGGAAGACGCCTACTCAGGAGCAGAGTGAAGAGGTGTTTGATTCGATATTTGACATCTTAAATATTAAATTTACGAACTCTGGAAGGACAGAACAAACAGCGGAAGACATCGACATTGAAATAGAAGAGCACACAAAAGGACTGATCTATGGCGGTATGAAAATTGTAGGCTTCGCGGATGTGGTCTATATCGATGGGGTCCCCTACATTCCGGATGAAACCGCTATCCTGATGAAATATAAAATAATTCAAAGCCCTGACTTAATCGGTTGGATTGGTCGAATAAAACGAATTGAAAAAATAGAAGAAACGTACATTAAAAACGGCACAGCTTACGCAGTCCTTACGGTGAAATCTGATTGGTACACTGTGAAAACTGACCCGGTGACCGGGGCAAAACGCAAGAGTAAGATTAAAACATCTACTGTAGAGTTTAAGGATTCTTGCCCCGCATATAACATCCTTCAAGACGATGGTGCCCAAACGGCATATATAAACGTATTCAGTGATACTAAAAACCCAATAGCGAAGGTTATAGTCAAACCAAATAACGCAACACAGCGGATAGAATACATATACGAGGGAAACACAACGACCCGCACGTTTATGTTAGGGGAACGGATCACAGAAAAAAACGGCCTACAATATACATCATATTCAAGGTGTGATAGATGGGCGGGGGATATACCTCACATGGGAAACGACTTGCTTATAGTAGGGGAATTTGACCCGGCGAAACTTAAAATAAACCATTACACCCCGTATGAATCTTACCAAGTCACCGATATTGAGATAATCTACCATAAAAAGGAACCACTTAATTATAATATGCTTATTTTAAAATGGTTTGCATATATGTTTATTGGCATGTTTGCTGGATACAAACTCATGACAATAATCATAAATTAATTTTTTTGAGTACGAATAGTATTATGTATATAAAGAACACAAAGTTATATATATTTTCAGATAGTTGTATGCTTATATGGCTATCAAAGACACACTTGTGAAATTTAGTGTTCCATTCGTTGGACTGATCGGAAACGCACGCGCTGCAACTAATGAAACAGGTTTGTTATTTCCTGACGCATCAAAAGGAAGAGAGCACCTGGCCGAATTACCATATGTCGATAAGTTACAGTATGTTTTAGACATTGTTTTTGCTATTGTCCCCATCATAGCACTTGGTGCGCTTGGTTGGCTCACAATCATGTATCTAGCAGGCGGTTGGGATTCTGTAGAAAACGAGTTGAGAGTACGAAAAAAATACTTTTCAGTTATAGGTATTCTTTTGGCTCTGAAAGTTGGGTCGGCGGCGGTTCGATTAATTGATGGTTGGTAAGGTGGGGAAATGAAACTTTCCCCTCTAATACTTCTTATTTTAATATTGGTGTCCCCACTCGTTGCATCGGCGGACACGGGAACCGTGAGATTAATAAGACCCGTTGAAAACGTTACACAGTTAGTTGTAAATGATACAATTGCGAATAAAATCAATGACGTTTCTGGCAGAATCAACGGGGGTGGGTTACCGAGCACGACAGAGGATAAAGGTAATTCTGTGCTTGGTGAAGAAATGATTAAAAACGCGCTAAATCAATTCATAGTCGATTGTGTAAACAGTGTGCTCTCAGGATTCGGAGGCACACAGATGGGAACACTAGAAGATGGCACACATGATGGTTCAGAGGTTGCAGTATTTGCAGTAGCCGGACACACGGTTGATCCCAGTAGGGACCCTGCAATGATGGAGGATGTTGCAACTACTCGGAGTATTTATACAAATGCAGTTTTGATTTTGGGCGCATTTCTGGCAATATTTTTGATAGTACAAACTGTTTACCCGGATGAGTCTGCATCGTTCCTTGAAAGTGTTACTGGGAATTATGGGTACATTTCAGTTTTAGACATGGTAAAATTTTATATTAATACATGTTCGTGGCTCTTTCTCGGTCCGGCATTGTTTTTTGGAACAATCTGGATTAATAATTATTTGGTCGAAGGGCAGATGCTATCGGTTTTAGATCAGGTTGCGTTTTCAAGTGATAACATAGGGTTATATTGTATAATGGGGCTACTGTGGCTATTTTCAATGGTTTTCTTTGCAGTAAGGCTTGTATCTATTGTAATAACCACGTATCTCTGGTATATGTATGGGTTAGGGTTGGCTTTCAAAAAGACAAGATGGGTAGCAATGTTAATAATTCCATATGAACTCGGTATAATACTATCGCAGTTTCTAATAATCTGGATATGTTGCATAATAGTCTCATATACGGCATCTCAAGAACTCGGATGGTTTTCAGTTTCATTTGTTTATCTTGGGTTGTTTTGTACTGTAGCATTTGTTGAATTTCTTACTTTGACATGGCCTGTCTTATGGGCACTCCTTTCACCACGAACACTTAAAACCGCAGTAAGCTTGGCGAGGTATGTATAATGACTGATTCAACACCAAATTCATTAATTAAAATAGATACCCCTGTGACGGCTAGGTATGGTAAAAAACAAGTTGGTATTTATATCATATCCGGGTCGATGATTGTATTTCTATTTGATTTTATTAGCAAACATCCACATAACATGCCGTTAGTATCGGGGTGCATTATAACTATATTTTCCATAATAGGCATCGTGTATAAATGTGCAAGGTCTCAAAATTCTATTTACGAAACCGAGCTGGATGTCTCGTTTACGGCTAAAAACATAGTTAAGAAAAACGAAATATACAAATTTAACCCTAAGAACAAGATCGAGAAAGGTATTGCATGGACAGGGCTTGAAGGTGTAGACACTGAAGGACGGTTGAAATTTAGAAAAATGAAGGTATATGAGAATAAATACTGCAATCGTGGAATGTGCTGGAAGGTATTTCCATCAGACTCAAAAAATCCAGATGCTTATTATAAAGAAATGGAAAACTTGTATAAATCAATCCCCCCGTTTTGCCTTCATAAAACCACAGTGGCGCAGTCTAAGCATTTAGTGAATCTGAGTGCTGAATATGAACAGAAATTGCAAAATAAGAATCTCCCGGTTATAGTCCGAAGTGGATACAATGCAAAAAAGAAGTTCTTCGATGAAATGAAAAATAGAGTAGGGTGGATGCACATTATCTTCTTAGGGCTTGACTACGTGCCAAATGACCAGGAAGCTATGGAACAGATAGATGAAGTACGGGAACGGTATGGCGGGGCACTTGGACTCAACGGTGTCAGGGTTGAACCTGTTACAGATCCAACTGATTATGCTATAATATGCGCTCAGATGTCAAGAATGGAAAATTTAGAGGGGTTGATTTAATGACAGTTGCAAATTACTTTGTAAAAAATAGATTAACAAGTGGA
>CAYMHL010000156.1:0-5528 GCA_964390205.1 uncultured Marinobacterium sp. | reverse complement strand
AGTGTCGATTTCGGCACCGTGGGCGAAACCCCGCCGGTCTTCGCACAGGCGGCCGATGCCGATCTGGTCTATGTGGCACACCAGCCGCCGGCACCAACCGCCGAAGCGATCATTGTGCACAAGGATTCGCCCATCACGACAGTGGCGGATCTCAAGGGCAAGCGTGTGGCGCTGAACAAAGGCTCCAACGTCCATTTCCTGCTGGTGCGCGCACTGGAAGATGCAGGCCTGAGTATTCGTGATATCCGCCCGGCCTACCTGCCACCGGCTGATGCCCGTGCCGCATTCGAGCGTGGCAGCGTGGATGCCTGGGTCATCTGGGATCCGTTCCTGGCTGCTGCAGAAGATGCCCTTGAAGCGCGTACGCTGCGCAACGGCACCGGTCTGGTCAACAATCATGAGTTTTATATCGCCGCCCGCCCACTGGCGGAAAAGTATCCGCATATCGTCAAAGAAATCGTTGAAGAACTGCAGGAACTGGATCGCTGGGCAATTGACAACCCCCGTGAGATAGCCAAAACCCTGGCACCCTCCACGGGGCTTGCCGAAGACGTGATCTACGTAGCGGCAACGCGTGCCAATTACGGTGCACGCTACCTGTCGGATGAGGTGATCGAACAGCAGCAGACCATCGCCGATACCTTCAGCGACCTCAAGCTGATCCCGAAAAAGCTGGATATCCCATCCGTTGTCTGGAAACCCTGAGATTCTGCCCGGCACCCGCCGGGCAGCTTTTCCTCGCCTGCGTTTTATCTGGAGTACGCAATGAAGCCTGTCGATGAAGTTTGGTGGCACAACCGCATCATTCCACTGATTGTACCCTTACTCTTGCTGATCATTTGGCAGTTGTCGGTCAGTAGTGGCTGGCTGTCCACCCGGATCCTGCCCGCACCGACGGCCGTCGCACAGGCCGGCTGGGCGCTGGTTAGCAGCGGCGAGCTGTTGTACCACCTGGGCGTCAGCTTTCAGCGCGCCGCCATCGGGTTTGTAATCGGTGGAGGTATCGGGTTGGGGCTGGGGCTGATTACCGGCCTGTCCCGTTGGGGTGAAAAACTGATCGACAGTAGTGTCCAGATGGTGCGCAACATCCCTCACCTGGCACTGATCCCGTTGGTGATTTTGTGGTTCGGCATTGATGAAACCGCCAAGATCTTTCTGGTTGCACTGGGCACGCTGTTCCCGATCTACCTCAACACCTTTCACGGCATCCGTAATCTTGATGCCGGTCTGGTGGAGATGTCACGCAGCTATGGCCTGTCAGGCTGGGCGCTATTCCGTGATGTGATTTTGCCCGGCGCCCTGCCTTCCATTCTGGTGGGCGTGCGTTTTGCGCTCGGGTTCATGTGGCTGACGCTGATCGTGGCCGAGACCATTTCGGCCAGCGCAGGGATCGGCTATCTCGCCATGGACGCACGCGAATTTCTGCAAACCGATGTCGTCGTACTGACCATTCTGCTTTACGCCCTGCTGGGCAAGCTGGCCGATGTCACCGTGCGCCGACTGGAACAGTCTTGGCTGCGCTGGCATCCGGCTTATGTGAGGACAACACCATGACAATCAACACAGCATCCCTGACGTTAAAAGAAGGCGGCAATCCGATTCAGGTACGCCAATTGCGCAAGGCCTTTGGACAACTGTCCGTACTGCACAATCTCGATCTTGACGTGCCGGCGGGCCAGTTTGTCGCCATCGTCGGCCGCAGCGGCTGTGGCAAAAGTACGCTACTGCGCCTGCTGGCAGGGCTGGATCACGCCAGTGACGGTGAGCTTAATTCGGGTACACAGTCGCTGCAGTCCCTACGCGAAGACACACGTCTGATGTTTCAGGACGACCGCCTATTACCGTGGAAAAGGGTGATCGACAATGTCGGGCTGGGGCTGAAAGGAAGCTGGCGTAGCGAAGCTTTGCAGGCACTGGAAGAGGTCGGCCTGGCGGATAAGGCTGATAACTGGCCGGCACAGCTCTCCGGAGGCCAGCGCCAGCGGGTGGCACTGGCGCGTGCGCTGATCCACAAACCTCGCCTGCTGTTGCTGGATGAACCTCTTGGGGCACTGGATGCGCTGACCCGTCTGGAAATGCAGCAACTGCTGGAGCGTATCTGGCAGGAGCACCGCTTTACCGTGGTGCTGGTTACTCATGACGTGCCGGAAGCAGTGCAACTGTCTGATCGTGTCATCGTGCTGGAGGAAGGTCGCATCGGACTGGACCTTGAAGTCAGTCTTGCCAGACCGCGCCAGCCAGCCTCGGCCGAAAGTGCAGCCTACAGCGGCCAGGTTCTAGCCGCCGTACTCGGCGAATCAACCCTTACCCCAGCCGTTGCCGCCAGCCCCTCTCAAGCTGAGCCTACTGAATCGCGTGTCAGGCTTTCCTATGCCTCCTGAGCACGCCTCTGAATCCTTTTCTGGAGACTGATATGACACAGGTAACCCTCGAAAAACCCGCAACCCGGGCCGTGACTAAAAACGTAACAAGCGCTGCCGATTGGCTTGAGATTGCCGATACGCTGGCTGAACAGTTGGCGAGTACCGCTGTCGTGCGCGATCAAGCCGGCGGGCACGCCCATGAACAGCGCGAGCTGATCCGTGACAGTGGCCTGCTGAGCTTGTCGATACCCACCGAATTTGGCGGTGCCGAACAGCCTTGGAGCCTGATCTATCAGGTCGTACGTCGCCTTGCGCGTGCCGATTCCGCACTGGCTCATGTCTTTGCCTTTCACCATCTGCAGGTGAGCTCTGTTCTGCTGTACGGTAACAATGACCAGATTCGTCATTACCTCACCACTACAGTTAAACAGCGGCTCTTCTGGGGTAACACCCTGAACCCACTGGACAAGCGCACCATCGCAACTGAACACCCCGATGGCGGCTATATTTTTGAGGGAGACAAGAGCTTCTGCTCCGGAGCCCGCGGATCAGACTATATCACTGCATCCGCCTGGCATGAGCCGTCACAAAGTCTGGTCGTAGCCGGTTTGCCAACCCGCCGCGAAGGCGTTCGGGTACATGAGGACTGGGACGCCATCGGGCAGCGACAGACTGACAGTGGCACGGTCAGCTTCCACAATGTCAGAGTACAGCCCAATGAGGTACTGCTGTATCCGGGAAAACCCTGGACACCCGCCGCTCATTTCCGTGCCAATCTGGCCCAGCTGGTATTGGTTAACCTGTATGTAGGTATTGCCGAAGGTGCCTTTGCCGAAGCACAGCGCTACACACTGGAAGACGCTCAGCCCTGGTTTACCTCGGACGCCACCTCTTCCGCAGCAGACCCGTATATTCAGCACCGCTATGGCGAGTTGAGGGTCAAGCTGCGTGCGGCTCAAGTGCTGGCAGACCGTGCCGGCGAACTGGCCGCCACCTATTTTGCCAAGGGCCCCGAGATTACGGCCGAGGAACGTGGCGACACCGCCATTGCCATCGCAGAGGCCAAGGTGGCATCTCATCATGCCGCCCTGGAGATCAGTAACCAGCTGTTCGATATCACCGGCGCGCGCGGGGTCAAACGTGAATACGGCTTCGACCGCTTCTGGCGCAACGCCCGCACTCACACCCTTCATGACCCGCTGGATTACAAGCTGCGTGACCTGGGGCGCTTTACCTTGTGGGGCGACTATCCGACGCCGACATCCTATTCATGACGTTTAGCCATGAACAACACTTCATGTGCTGTATTCTGCAATAGATATCACTTTTTATTGGTTTATCGCCCTGCCTGATCGGCAGTAAGGTCGGCCTTGTTATCCATTCATGGTTACGAGGCCTTCCTGTGCAGCGCACCACATCTCCCATCGAATTGAGCAGTCGTCTTATCGAAAGCCTGGGCATTCGATCATCCCTGTTTCACATGGGCCAGTATTGTGGCCAGTGGCAGGCATCAACACAAGGCCGTCATCGCGCCAGCTTTCATCTGATTCTGCATGGTGAATGCTTCCTGCACCGCCCTGGCCAACCGGTGTGCACTCTACGTGAAGGGGACGCGGTCTTCCTGCTGCGTGACATCAACCACAGGATTACACCAGACAAGGCTGGCAGCAGTACCGCCTGCAACACCATGCAGCCGTTGGAGCAAACCAACCGGGTCGGTACCGGGCTTGCCTGTGGTTTTTTTGAGCTGGGTGGCCAGACGGCAGAACTGCTGACGGCTTCGTTGCCCGCCTGCCTGATATTCGAGCGAGACGGAATCGCCATGCAGGGTGCCCGCCCTGTTTTCGAACTGCTGCTGAAAGAAGCCTATGATCAGCAGGCTCCTGCCAGTGCCTTGATCGAGCGCCTGACCGAACTGCTGTTTTTATATCTTTTGCGTGCCGCCGCAGATGACAGCGACCAGCCCAGGGGCGTGCTCGCACTGGCTCAGGAGCCACGATTTGCTCCGCTTCTGGAAAGCCTGCTGGAAAACCCCCAGCAGGAGTGGACCCTCGAAGAGATGGCCGCGCAGGTACACCTTTCAAGGGCCGCTTTTTGCAAACAGTTCAGCGAGCTATGCGGACTGCCCCCGGCACGCTTTCTTCAACTGTTGCGCATGAGTATTGCCGCAGGTCGGCTGCGTAACGGCGCCAGTGTAAGTGACACGGCCGCGCAGGTCGGCTACCACTCTATCGCCGCTTTCTCGCGGGTGTTCCGCAACGTACTGGGGGTCACCCCCGGCGAGTATCGGCGCCAGCCCGGTATGCAGATCAAGACGAATGAGCAAAAAATGCTGACGCATTGACAATTCGTTAGCTCCATATTGATTCAGAATAAAGAAACATTTTTTTATGGAGTTTTGTTATGACACGCCTACCCCTGCTGAATGCCGAAACAGCCCCTGAAGCAAGCCGAGTCCGTGTTGAAAAAGCGCAGGCAAACAACGGCTTTTTGCCCAACCTGATCGGCATTCTGGCCAACTCACCCGCCAGCCTGGAAACCTATATGACGGTCGGTGAGATCAACGGCCGCAGCGGTTTAACCCTGCAGGAACGCGAAGTGATCCAGATTACCGCCGCCAGTGTGCATGGCTGTGACTTCTGCGTTGCAGGGCACAGTGCCATCGCCCTGAAAAAAGCGGGTTTCAATACCGAGCAGACCATTGCTCTGCAACAACGTCGAGCGCTTGGCGATGCCCGACTGGATGCGCTGGCCAGCTTCACCAAGGCGGTCATCGTCAGCCGCGGCAATGTGTCTGACGGAGAGCTGGCCGATATCCGCAGCGCCGGTTACAGCGATGAACAAATTCTGGGAGTCGTGCTGGGTGTCAGCCTTGCAACCTTGTGCAACTTTGCCAACAACCTCGCCCATAACTCGCTGAATCCTGAGCTGGAACCCTATGCTACAGGAGCCCTGACCCTATGAACGCACAGACCCGAATCGATAACCCTGACCTGTCCGCGTTGACGGCCTGGCTGAGTGAACATGCAGATGAACTGGATGCTGATGGAGTGGCTCAGGCAGAGCTATTGTCTCGCTTGGCCCGGTCTGGTCTGTTCCGAGTAAGTGTCCCCGAAGAGCTGGGTGGAGACGGACAACCTGTCAGCCAGGCTATCGATGCCATTG
>CAYMHL010000155.1:0-5565 GCA_964390205.1 uncultured Marinobacterium sp. | reverse complement strand
GACAACGACTGTAAATGTGCACTCAGGTTCTGCACCTCGGCACTGTCATACACCTGGAGTTCGGGCACATCGAATCCCTGGCGTCGATCCCAGTCGAGTGCCGCGCGCATGCCCGCCAGTACCTCACGTCCCTGCTCGGCAAACTCACCGCTAAGCGGCAGCAGTGCACCCAGCCGCTGGACCTGTTCGGGAACCGCTGTCCTCGCCCCTGCCGCATCCAGCCTCGGCAGCCACTCAACCGCCGGATGATGAAACCAGCGCTGACGCCAGGCCTGCAGCGGCCCCTCGCGCTGCCCCGCTGTCGCCAGACGATAGTCCCGGGCCAGCTCAAACCAGCCCTGTTCGTAATAATTGTTGTCCTCACGCCGACACAGCTCGAGCAAACGCGACGTCGGCAACTGCTGCAGGCTGCGCCAGACCTGATCAAAGGCCGCGGCCGGCAGAGCCCCGCTCTCGCTGCCGATACTGATGCCCTGAGCAGATGACACATTCTGGTTGTCGGCATCGACTCGGCCGTAACTGCCTGCCGCCAGTGACAGCAGCAACAGCCCACAGAGCAATCTTCTGAACATCCTCCACATCGGCCTTATCCATCCCGTTCCTCAGCCTGTAATATGGTGTTTTTCCCCGCTACAATCCAGAGACACTCATCCAGCCAGCCCGGATCACGCCCCATGAAACAGCTTGCCGCCGTCCTGTCCCCTCTTCTGCTGCTGACTCTGCTGCTGTTGCCCGGCCAGGCAGCCGCTTTGGCCGTGGAAGCAACCGGGCAGGCACCCTACCGGGCCGATGATCCCGGACTTTCCCGACAACAGGCGCTGCAGCGGGCCATGGAACAGGCCTCCATCCGCGCATCAGCCTGGCTCAGCGGTACCCGCCAGTCGCGGGACGGCGCGTTGGAAATCGATACCCTGCGCCTGAACACGCTGGGCCGAGTCAGCAACGTGCGCGTCATTGATGAGCAGATCAAGGGAGGCCAGATCAGCATCAGCATCATCGCCGATGTGGACATCGCCGAAGGCTGCAAGGACAGCCGTCCGGAAACGGCCTATCGCAAGTCACTGGCCGTGACCCTGTTCCCGCTGGAAAATCCGGCGGATGCCAACAACGGCTACCTGCATGAAATCCAGCAGGGCTTTGCCACCCTGCTGGCCTATGAGCTGCGTCAGAGCAGCACCTTCGCCGCCATGGATGCCGGCAGCCTCAACATCATCGGCGATCCGGCCCAGGCCCCGGTACGGATGCTGCCTGAAGGCACCCTGACCACCCTGCTGCACAACTCGGAACAGCATCAGGTGCAGTATCTGATCAGCGGCGTCATCCGCAGCCTCGCCGCCCATTTCACGCCGGGGCCCCGCGAACCCAATGTGCTGGTTGACCTCTACCGCCAGGTAGACCCGCAAAAACGCTACCACCAACGCGATCTGGTGCTCGACATGTTCATTCATGATGCCTTTACCGGCGCCCTCAAGCACCAGCAACGCTATCACATGACAGCCGACTGGAAGGCCGACAGCCACGCGCGGGTCGGCTTCGGCACCGCCGAATTCTGGCAGCAGCCGTTCGGCCAACAGTTGCGCGGCGTCATCCGTGCGGTCAGCAACGATATTCAGCTGCAGCTGACCTGCGAGCCTTTTACTGCCCGCATCACCCGTGCCCGTGACAAGGACGTCTGGATCAGCGCCGGCAGTCTGGACGGCATCAAGCCCGGTGATCGCCTCAGCGTGTACCGCCGCCAGACCCACTACGACAGCCAGATGCGCCCCGAATATGAGCTGATCAACACCGAACAAAGCCTCACCATCACCCGCACTCAGCCGACCCTGTCCCGAGGCGAGCTGGAGATCGACAGTGAATCTCTGAACATTCAGCAGGACGATATTGTAATTGCGCATTGACGGGCTTAGTCTTGATCCCTTTGATCTAGCGTCACAGGAGCAAGTCATCATGCAGAGCGGACTCTTTACCGAACTGGAAAGCAAAATTGAGGGATTGATCGAAGAGGTCGAGCTGCTGCGTCTCGAAGTCAGCGAGCTGCGTCAGGCAAAACAGAGCCTGGAAGAGGAACGTGGTCAGACCGATCAGAACCTGCAGCGACTGCTGGGCAAGTTCGATCGCCTGCAGGAAAGCGAAAATCTCTGAATCCGTTCAGCGATCAGCATCCAAAAAGGGGCGCCATCCGGACGCCCCTTTTTGATTGCAGCAATATTGATTACAACAAAAGCCGAACAATCAGCGCTGCGTGCCGCGAATCTTGATCTCGACACGGCGATTGGCGGCACGACCGGCAGCGGAGTCGTTGCTGGCGATCGGGTAACGCTCGCCGTAACCGCGGGCATCCAGGCGCAAATCACTCACCCCGGTAGACGCCAGATAACGCGCCACACTGACAGCTCGACGTTCGGACAGCTGCTGGTTGTACTCAAAGGATCCGGTCGAGTCGGTAAAGCCTTCGACCGCAACCTGGGTACGGTCAAACTTCATCAACACCTTGCCGACGGAGTCCAGCACCGAATAGAAGGAAGGCGCCACCCGGTCGCTGTCAGTGGCAAAGGTGATGTTACCCGGCATGATCAGGCGGATATCATCGCCCGCACGCTCAACACGCACACCCGTGCCTTCCAGCTCCTGACGCAGCTGCATCTCCTGCTGGTCCATATAGTAGCCGACGCCACCACCGACGGCACCACCGATGGCTGCGCCGGCCAGTGCACCCTTGCCGCGATCATCATCGTTGACCGCCGCACCCAGCACCGCACCTGCCAGCGCACCTATACCGGCACCCTTGGTGGCGTTGGAGGTTTTGGATTGCTGAGTGTAGGGGTCCAGCGTGGTACAACCGCCCAACACCAGCGCACTCATGGCTGTTGCCAACATCAGTTTTTTCATACTTCCCTCCTGAATTCGGATACCCGGCTCCTGCATGGCACCGGAAAGCGACGTCTGTTTAACCCAGAATAGCTGAATATCCGATGAAAAGCAGTTTCGCCCACAGGGATTAAAACCGTGCACAACGCTGGTCAGTGTTGTCTGCAGGCGATAAAATGCACTGTTATCCTTTTCTGTCACCTGCGTCACCATCCCGAGGAGTTTCTTTTGTCTCAGCTGCCTGTCATTGTCGGTTTTGGTGGTATCAGCCCTGCTGGTCGTTCTTCTTTTCATCATGGCTATCGCCGTCTGGTGCTCGATCAGCTGGACACTCGCAGTCGACAGGAAACCCTTACCGATCTGGCCACGCTGACAGGCCTTGCACGCTACGAGGATGGCCAGTATCACCTGGATGCAGCCACACTGCCCAGCCGGGATGCTCTTGCCGAGGCGGTTGAACAGCAGGTACGCAACAGCACCCTGATCCGCCGTATCCATCCGGACTGGTTCGATGTCAATGCGGTGATGTTCAACCGCCCGGCCACCGCCAACAGCGGTGACGAGCCGCTGCGTTTTCGTCTGCGCAACCGTCACCTGCCGCAGGTCATTCCGCAGAACTGGACGCTGACCGATATCGGTGGTGGCCAGACCGAAGTCACCGTGGACGGCAGCTGCGAACTGATTTTCCCGGACAGCAAGACAGCGCTGGTTCAGAGCGCCGGCATGCTGCCCACCGGTTTCGAGCCAGGCAAGCTGTACCAGTCTCGCAATCATCCCCGCGGCCTGCAGATGGCCGTTTATGCCGCCTCCGATGCCCTGCGCTCGGTGGGAATCGACTACCAGCAGATTCTGGACCGCCTGGCACCAGATCAGATCGCCGTGTTCGCCAGCAACTCCATCGGCCAGATGGATGATCTCGGCTTTGGCGGCCTGACCAAGTTCCCGGCACTGGGCAAGCGCACCACCTCCAAGCAGATGCCGCTGGGCTATGCCCAGATGCCGGCAGATTTCATCAACGCCTATCTGCTCGGCAATGTCGGCACCACCGGCGGCGCCTTGGGCGCCTGCGCCACCTTCCTCTACAACCTGAAAAGCGGTGTCGATGTCATTCGCGGCGGCCAGTGCAAACTGGTGCTGGTCGGTGGCAGTGACGCCCCGGTGACCCCGGAGATCATTGAGGGCTTCCGTGCCATGGGCGCCCTGGCGGAAGACAAGCAGCTGGCCGCACTGGACAACCTCGCGGAGCTGGCGGAAGAACACTACCGTCAGGCCTGCCGCCCGTTCGGCAACAACTGCGGCTTCACCATGGGCGAGTCGAGCCAGTTTCTGGTACTGATGAGTGACGACCTGGCGCTGGAATTGGGTGCCGATATCCATGGCGCCGTGGCCGATGTTTTCGTCCATGCCGACGGCCACAAGAAATCGATCTCGGCACCCGGCATCGGCAACTACATGACCCTGGGCAAGGCCGCTTCACTGATCGCCGACCTCTTGGGTGAAGAGTCCCTGCGCCAGCGCAGCTTCGTCCAGGCTCACGGCACCAGCACACCGCAGAACCGCGTAACCGAGTCCCATGTGATCAACGAAACCGCCAAGGCCTTCGGTATTCAGTCCTGGCCGGTCAGTGCGGTCAAGGCCTACCTGGGCCACTCTCAGGGCACCGCCGGCGGCGACCAGTTGTTCGCATCGCTGGGCGTTTGGAAATACGGCATCATCCCCGGTCTGACCACCACACCGGCCATTGCCGAGGATGTGCATACCTCCAACCTGAATCTGCCGCTGGACCACCTCAACGTGGGCGCCGAGGGCATGGATTCGGTGCTGATCAACGCCAAGGGCTTTGGCGGCAACAACGCCAGCGCCGCCATTCTGGCACCGCATGTGGTCGAACAGATGCTTGGCAAGCGCCATGGTGAAGCGGTCATGAATGCCTGGCGTCAGCGCCGTGAACAGGTGCGAGAGCAGGCCGAGGCCTATAATCAGCTGGCCATCAATGGCGAAGCCCGGCCGATCTATCTCTACGACCACAATGTCCTCGCCGGTGAAGACCTGCAAATCAGCGCAGAGGAGATCCGCCTTCCGGGTTACGCCAACCCGATCTCACTCAAGGTCGACAATCCCTATAAGGATCTGTGCTGATTCAGTCAGTCCTGATATCGGCTTCCCTGCAGCAACGAGCAGCAGCGGAAGCCGCTTTTCTGCTACACTCGCTCACAATCCATTGATTGAAACAGGACGTTGCCATGAAGCGTTTGAGTCTGCTGGCCGCCGTGCTGGCCTTGGGGGGATGCGTTAACCTGTCCGGTGCGCTGAAGGAAGACCCCTCTGCCGATCAGTTCTACACTCTGGACACCCGTTACTACCGTTTCTGCCGCGGTGAGACGTCGGATTGTCAGGAGCTGACCTCGATCGTATCCGTACGTGCCCAGCTGAAGCCGATTGAACAGGCGTACGGTCGCAAGATTCAAGGCCCGAACTACCCCACCGACCTGGCACGGATGATCCTGACTCCGCCGGACGGCAGCTACCAAAGCGAAGCGATGGGCGATGACGGCCGCTATTTCCGTATCCCGATCAACCCGCATACCGACACTGTCTGGCACACCCTGGATAAGGCCTATCAGAGTATCTATCGCTGAGCTGAAAGGCCCAGCAACTGTTCCGCCGTGGCCGTGGTCACGGCGGCTATATGCTCGA
>CAYMHL010000154.1:0-5723 GCA_964390205.1 uncultured Marinobacterium sp. | reverse complement strand
TCGGCCACCATGGTCAAGGCGGGCATTTTCCTGCTGGCCCGCTTTTACCCGGTTCTGTCCGGCACCGAACTCTGGTTCCTGACCGTCAGCCTGACCGGCCTGGCAACCCTGCTGCTGGGCGCCTACATCGCCCTGTTCAAGCACGATCTCAAGGGACTGCTGGCCTATTCAACAGTCAGCCACTTGGGCCTGATCACCCTGCTGCTGGGCATGAACACCCAGCTTGCTGCCGTAGCGGCCGTGTTCCACATTATCAACCACGCCATCTTCAAGGCCTCATTGTTCATGGCGGCCGGCATCATCGACCATGAGTCCGGCTCCCGCGACATGCGCAAGCTCAACGGCCTATGGAAGTACATGCCCCATACCGCCACCCTGGCCATGGTCGCAGCCTCATCCATGGCAGGGGTGCCGCTGCTGAACGGCTTCCTGTCCAAGGAGATGTTCTTCGCTGAAACCCTGCACCAGGTGGCACTGGGGTCCCTGTCCTGGATGATCCCGGTACTGGCCACGCTGGCCGGGGTGTTTGCGGTGGCCTACTCGCTGCGCTTCATCCACGATGTGTTTTTCAACGGTGAACCCATCGATCTGCCGAAAACACCGCACGAGCCGCCACGCTACATGAAGATTCCGGTGGAAATTCTGGTCGCGCTCTGTCTGCTGCTGGGTATTTTTCCGGGCTATCTGGTCGGTGATCTGCTGGCATCCGCATCCAGCTCGGTTCTGGGCGGCAGCCTGCCCGAATACAGCCTGTCGATTTGGCACGGTTTCAACCTGCCGTTGCTGATGAGTCTGATCGCCCTGGCCGGCGGCCTGATCATCTATTACAACCGTCGTCACCTGTACCAGTTCCAGGCACAGTTTCCGGAGACCGATGCCAAGCTGGTGTTTGAACGCCTGATCCAGTCGCTGGTTGTCGGTGCGGCCCGCGTGCACAAGCTGTGCGAAAACGGCTCCCTGCAACGCTACATGGTCTTGCTGCTGCTGTTCGCCCTGGCATTGACTGCCGGGCCGCTGATGGACCTGAACGCCACGGCCGGGCTGCGCCCGCACCTGCCCGTTGACGGCATCGAAATTACGGCCGCCGTCCTGCTTTGCCTGAGTGCTCTGGCGACCATGGTCTGGCACCGCAAGCGCATGATCGCTCTGCTGACCCTGTCGGTGGTGGGGCTGATTGTGTCCATCGCCTTTGCCCGCTTCTCCGCCCCCGATCTGGCGCTGACCCAGCTGTCGGTAGAGGTCGTCACCGTGATCCTGCTGATGCTGGCCCTGTTCTTCCTGCCACAAAAAACCCCCAAAGAGTCTTCACCCAAACGGGTGGTGCGCGATCTTGGCATCGCCGCCCTCATCGGCGGTATCGTCGGCACCCTTAACTATGCCCTGATGACCCGTCCGCTGATCAGCATTTCCGACTTTTTCCTCGCCAACAGCAAAACCGGTGGTGGCGGTACCAACGTGGTCAACGTGATTCTGGTCGACTTCCGCGGCTTCGATACCCTCGGTGAAATCACCGTACTGGGTATTGCCGCCCTGGGCATCTTCAAACTGATCGCGCGCATGCGTCTGTTCATGCCGGCCGGTGACGAACACGGCCGCGCCTGGGCCCGCGACCGCCACCCGGTGATGCTGGCGGTGATTTCGCAGAGCCTGCTGCCACTGGCGCTGCTGGTGTCGGTCTACATTTTCCTGCGCGGCCACAATCTGCCCGGAGGCGGTTTCATCGCCGGCCTGGTGACCTCGGTCGCACTGATCCAGCAGTACGTGGCCCACGGGGTCGACTGGATCAAGGCACGCCTGAAACTGGACTACCAGTGGCTGATCGGCAGCGGCGTCCTCATCGCCACCCTGACCGGTCTGGGCAGCTGGATTTTCGGTCGCCCCTTCCTGACCTCCTGGTTCGACTATTTCAGCCTGCCCTGGATCGGCAAGTTTGAACTGGCCAGTGCCATGCTGTTCGATCTCGGCGTGTACCTCACCGTGGTCGGCGCCGTGCTGCTGATCCTTGCCAACCTGGGCAAACTGACCACCAGTCATCGACCAACCTTGCCGGAGTCTGAATAATGGAAGCCGTTTACGCCGCCTGTGTCGGCCTGCTCACCTTCTCGGGCGTGTTCCTGTGCCTGCGGGGACGTACCTTTCCGGTGGTGCTGGGACTGACGCTGTTGTCCTACGCCGTTAACCTGTTCCTGTTTTCCAGCGGCCGTCTCAAGCTGGACGGCGCCGCCATCCTGGGTACCTCGGCCAGCTACACCGACCCGCTGCCGCAGGCTCTGGTGTTGACTGCCATCGTGATCGGCTTTGCCATGACCGCCTTTGTCGTCATTCTGGCCATGCGTGCCCGTGCTGATCTAGGCAACGACCATGTGGACGGTCGCCTGCCGCCACAACCCGAGGTTCCACAGCGCCGCAAGAAGGAGCACGCATGAGCGAACACCTCACCATTCTGCCGATCCTGTTACCTCTGATCGGTGGTGTGCTGCTGTTGCTGCCACCGCTGGCAACCACACTGGAGCGCCAGCGCTACGCCGCGCTGACCGTGGCGGTGTTGACCCTGCTCAGCGCGGGGCTGTTGCTGCAGCAGAGCCAGACTGAAGGCATCCAGCTCTATGTACTGGGTGACTGGCAGCCGCCCTACGGCATCGCCCTGGTCGCCGATCGCCTGTCCACCCTGCTGGTGTTGCTGACCTCGTTGCTGGGGCTGGCCTCCCTGCTCTATGCCTGTGCCGGCGATGATCGTACAGGGGCCTATTTCTATCCGCTGGTGCTGTTGCAGGTGATGGGCATCAACGGTGCCTTCCTGACCGGCGACATCTTCAACCTGTTCGTGTTCTTTGAAGTCTTGCTGATTGCCTCCTATGCCCTGTTGATCCACGGCGGCGGCAAACAGAAAACCCAGGCCGGCTTTCACTATGTCGCCCTTAATCTGGTCGGCTCCAGCCTGTTCCTGTTCGCGCTCGGTATCCTGTACGGCACCCTGGGGACGCTCAACATCGCCGACATGTCCACCAAGGTCGCCACCCTCACCGAAGGCGAGCGCGTGCTGGCCAAGGCCGGTGGACTGCTGCTGCTGGCGGTGTTCGGTCTTAAAGCCGCCATGCTGCCGCTGCACTTCTGGCTGACCCGCACCTATGCCTCGGCCAGTGCGCCGGTGGCAGCGCTGTTCGCGATCATGACCAAGGTGGGTATCTACAGCATTTACCGTGTGCATACGGTGATCTTCGGTGAAAACGCCGGAGAGCTGGCATTCATGATTCAGCCCTGGATCTGGCCGCTGGCACTGCTGACGCTGCTGGCCGGCAGTATCGGCGCTCTGGCCAGTCCCAATCTGCGTGAGCTGACTGCCAACCTGGTTATTGTCTCCGTGGGTACACTGCTGGTGTCGGTCGCGATGATGAGCGAGGCGGCCACCTCCGCAGGTCTGTATTATCTGGTACACAGTACTTTGGTGTGCGCTGCCCTGTTCATGATCGCCGACCTGATCAGCCATCAGCGCGGCAAGGCCGGTGACCGCTTTGTGATCTCACGCAAGGTCCGCCAGCCGGCGCTGCTGGGAGTGATGTTCTTTGTCGCCGCCATGGCGGTGGCAGGCATCCCGCCGTTCTCGGGCTTTGTCGGCAAGGTGCTGCTGCTGCAGGCGGCACAGAATGCGACCGAGATGGTCTGGGCCTGGCCGGCGATTCTGCTCAGCAGTTTAATCACCATCATCGCCCTGTCTCGCGGCGGCACCACGCTGTTCTGGCGCCGCAGCACCGATAAATCCCAGGCTGACCCCGCCTCCGGCTGGCATATCGCCGCCGTGGTGCTGCTGTTGCTGGGTGCTCCGTTGATGGTGGTACTCGGCGGTCCGATCACCGAATACACTGCGGCGGCGGCGCAACAGCTGCATCAGGTACCCGAGTCTCTTCATCTGCTGCTGCCGGGAGGTGAATCATGAAACGTTTTCGCTGGCTGCCGATGCCGGTCCACAGCATACTGCTGTTTGTGGTCTGGCTGCTGCTGAACAACACTCTGGCACCCGGCCATCTGGTGCTGGGTGCCATTCTGGCACTGATCATCCCGCTGCTCTGCGCGCCGCTGCAGACACCTCAGCCGATCGTGCGCCGCCCGCTGCTGGCCATTCGCTATGCTCTGCGTGTTCTGGCGGATATCGTCGTTGCCAATGTGGAGGTCGCCATTCTGGTACTGGGGCCGATGCGCCGCCTGCAACCGGCCTTTGTCGCTGTCCCTCTGGATATCCGCTATGAACTGCCGCGCACGGTCCTGGCCAGTACCGTGTCGCTGACACCGGGCACGGTCAGCGCCGAGCTGTCCGAAGACGGACTCTGGCTCTACGTACATGCTCTGCATCTGACCGATGAACAGGCACTGATCGAGACCATCAAGTCCCGTTATGAAGCCCCTCTGAAGGAGATCTTCGCATGCTGAACACCGCCATTCTGATCGTCAGCGGCATGGTCTGTGTGGCGCTGATTCTCAATCTCTGGCGCCTGCTGCGCGGGCCTGACCTGTCTGACCGCATCCTCGCGCTGGATACCATGTATATCAA
The DNA here is from genome assembly GCA_964390205.1 of uncultured Marinobacterium sp. Lineage (GTDB taxonomy): Bacteria > Pseudomonadota > Gammaproteobacteria > Pseudomonadales > Balneatricaceae > Marinobacterium. Next base: position 1,177 of record CAYMHL010000154.1, on the reverse strand, counting down.
CAGCATCGCCCTGATCCTGCTCTACGGCATGCACATGGGCACGGGTCTCTACTTTGAAGCGGCGCTGCTGATCGCCATGCTTGGCTTCGTCAGTACCGTGGCCCTGTGTAAATACCTGCTGCGCGGCGACATCATCGAATAGGAAGCAACATGAATTTTTGGGTTGAACTGCTGATAACCATACTGCTGATAATTGGCGGCGTTTTCGTTCTGGTCGGCTCCATCGGCCTGAGCCGCCTGCCCGACTTTTACACCCGGCTGCACGCACCGACCAAGGCGACAACGGTTGGCATGGGCGGTATTCTGATCGCCTCCATGGTGTTGATGACCTATCAACAGGGCTATTTCAGCGTGCATGAGCTGCTGATCACGATGTTCCTGCTGATCACGGCTCCGATCACGGCCCACATGCTGGCCAAGACCGCACTGCATCACCAGAACAAGGCTCTCAAGCGCACCCGCTCCCAGCAGCTGATGGAGCCTGCACGCGAACAGCAGCCGCCGCACCACGCTGCCGAGCATGATTGAGCGTCTGACCACGGCCCGCCTGCAGTGGCAGGCCGATATCCCGGAATCCGAAGCGTTCGGCGATATCTACTTCAACCGTGACGGCGGTGTCGCTGAAACCGAGCATGTGTTCATCAACGCCAACCGGCTCAGTGAACGTTTCGCCGCGCATCGCCACGGCAGCTTCGTCATCGCCGAAACCGGCTTCGGTACCGGGCTCAACTTTCTCTGCGCCCGGGATCTCTGGTTACGCCAGGCGCCGGCACAGGCACAGCTGCACTTCATCTCCTGCGAAAAATATCCGCTGAGCCGCGAAGATCTCGCCCGTGCCCTGTCCGCCTTTCCGCAGTTTGCCGAAGGGACACGCCAGCTGATCGATGGCTACCCCGAGCCGGTGCCGGGCTTTTTTACGCTGCGACTGGACGAGGGCCGGGTATTGCTGACACTGCTACTCGGTGATGCGCTGACCACCCTGCCGCAACTGGATGCCCGGGTCGATGCCTGGTTTCTGGACGGTTTCGCCCCGGCGAAAAACCCCGAACTCTGGAACGAACATCTCTTTGCTCAGATCGCCCGCCTCAGTGGCCCCGGCACCAGCTGCGCAACCTTTACCGCTGCAGGCATTGTCCGCCGCGGCCTGCAGTCGGTCGGCTTCGAGATCAAAAAGGTG
>CAYMHL010000153.1:0-5731 GCA_964390205.1 uncultured Marinobacterium sp. | reverse complement strand
TGGCCGCGATCATGGATGGAGTAGGCATCTGGCTTGCGCAGCCAGTCATGAAACAGGCCGGAGAGGCAGGTGTTCATCAGGTCGGCGGCAATGTCGGGGCTAACGGCCAGCGCCTGCTGCTCGGCCGCGAGGGTAAAATACTTGAGCAGGGCATCATACACATCACAGGCAATCTCTTCCTGCATGGCGACAGGATCGATATCGCTGAAAAACTCGCAGCGGTACAGCAAGATGGAGTGCACCCGGGTGTAGCGAGGCTGCTCAAGCCGCGTCATACCCTTAAGGCAGGCCAGGCGGATGGCACTCAGGGGGGAGTCGTGGACAGCGGGATCGTCAATCTCGCGGATAAGATCCTCGAACGGCATGCGGATCCGCTCCAGCATGGCGCGAAACAGGTCGGCCTTGTTCTTGAAGTGCCAATAAACGGCACCACGGGTCATGCCGGCATGGCGCGCGATCTGCTCCAGTGAGGTGCGTGCAACGCCATGTTCCATGAACATCTCTTCGGCCGCATCAATCAGCGCCTCGCGTGTGGCAGCAGCTTCGGCCTTGGTACGTCGTGCCATGTGGATCTATCCCGTGTCATCACAATCAGTAACCGTCATATTTTAACGTATCGCCGGTTTAAAAAACATTGATACATTTCTGTTTGTATGTAATTGATCGGCGTAGCCCTTAACCTTTCTTTACCGGAAATTAACCCTTGTTTAAGGGGAGGGGTTGTAAACTGACAGAAAGGTCATTTAGAGCCGTTAAAGGCTAGGGATGGTAAATCATGAGAGCTTTTCTATTACAGCTGCACCGCTGGCTGGCGTTGCTGCTGACCCCCTTGTTTGTGTTGATCGTGCTGACCGGCATGGTACTGGCGTTCAAGCCGATCATGGAAGATCTGGCACCGCCGTCCCATACAGATCCGGTCGCTGTTGCCAGCCTGATAAGCCTGCTGGAACAGTTGCCGGCAGATGCGCCTGCGGCGGCGCTTCAGCGCAGTTCCCTAACTGGCCAGTGGATAGTGCCCGGTGTGGGTGAATTTCGTCTTGCCGATGGCGAACGGGTTGGCAGTGGTGAAGATGCGACCGCCGCTTTTTTTGCCTGGGTCAAAAACCTGCACAAGGATCTGCTGCTGGGTGCCGGTTGGCTGGTGGAGTGGGTCACATACGCGATGCTGGCGATCATGCTGGTGGGTGTGTTGCTGGGCTGGCCAAAATTCAGTCGCACGCTGATCGGTTGGCATCAGTGGCTTGGGGTTTGGTTGCTGCCGTTGGCGCTGTTGCTCCCTTTTACCGCCATCCTGATGACGCTGCACATCGGTAGCCCTGAGCTGGGTCTGCAACGAGGGGCAGGGCAGACATCGCTGGCGCAGGGGCTCAAACAGGCTGCTGTGGAGTATGACCTGTCTGCTGTGATCAGCGCACGCCGGTTCAAGGCCGGTTCGGTGCTGATTGCATTGCCCGAGCAGTCCCTGGTGGTCAGCGGCAATGCGGTTACTGCGCTGGATCCCGGTGGCAACCTGCCCAAACAGCTGCACGAGGGCACCTGGGGTGGCTGGGTATCGGGTCTGTTCAATATTCTCGCGGGCAGTCTGGTGCTGGGGCTGACAGTGACCGGTGCACTCAGCTGGCTGAGACGCACGCGAGCTGCCGGAGCCAGACAGGTGCGCGAGGGTGCCGAGGTGTTGGTGGTCTTTGCCAGTCAAACAGGAACGGCTCAGGGACTGGCGACAGCGACGGCGGGTTCACTGGAGCAGGCAGGTATAGCAACAGATCATGGCTCGATAGCCGCGTTTAAGCCTGCCGATTGGCGAAAGTACAAACAGGTACTGGTGATTGCTTCGACCACCGGAGAAGGTGAATTGCCCGACAATGCTCGCAACTGGGTCAAAGGACTGCATAAGGGGGTTTTAAGGGCTGTGCCGTTCAGCCTGCTGGCACTGGGCGACCGTCGTTACGTGAATTTCTGTGCCGGTGGGCAGCAATTACGCGAGATGCTGTTGGCAGCCGGTGCGGTCGAGCAGCAACCGTTGCGTGAAGTGGATGGTGATCCCGCCAGTGACTGGGCTCGGTGGCTGCAGCAGCTGGCGCAGCGTCATCAATGGTCGCTGCCGACGACCGAAATGGCGGCGCAGCGCCAGCGTTGTCAGGCGCGACTGGTCGAACGGCAACGACTGGACTTGCCCATGGATGAGGACAGTCCATCGAGTTACAGCTTGGTATTCGAAGTGCCCGGCAAGTTGCACTTTGCGCCAGGTGATCTGTTTCAGTTCCAGCCTGCGGCCGGGCTTGAGCCGAGAACCTACTCCATCGGTTCCGCATCCGAAGTGACGCCAGGCAGGTTGCGTCTGACCGTAGGGTTGCTGCGCTACCTGAACGACCAGGGTCAGGAGATATTGGGCGCCGGCAGCGGCGAGCTTTGTCTCAACTGGCCCATCGGTGAGTCGCGTGAGGTTGAGCTGTTGCGCCATCCCGGCTTCAACCCGCCGCCGGATGCCGAGCAACCGCTGATTCTGGTGGCCACCGGATGCGGCATTGCGCCCTTCATGGGCTTTCTGGACGCTCGGGCGGCGGCCGGTCGCAAAGGGCCGCTGTGGCTGCTGTTCGGTAACCGCTACCAGCAAGGTGACTACCTTTACCGGGATCAGATCGAGGCGCTGGTCGAGCAGCAGGTGATTACCGATCTGGATACCGTGTTCTCGCGGGATGGTGGTGCTCAACGCTATATCACCGAGCGGCTGGAGCAACAGGGTGACAAGTTGCTGAGTTGGATCAAACAGGGTGCGGCACTGTATATCTGTGGCCGTGCGTCGACTCTTGGCAAGGGCATCGACCGAGTACTGCTGAAGCTGCTGCAGGCGGAGGGCATGTCGGCAGAGGACGCTCAGGCCGAACTGGTACGCTGGAGTGAGCAGGGCATCATGCATCGGGATCTGTTCGACTGAAGGGCACTGATCGAGCCCTTAACGCTTCGGATCCTTGCATTCGATCAAAAAACGAACTTAAAGCTGCCAGGGATGGCAGCATTTCAGGCTCAAGGCCACTAGAATGGCCGGATAAATGGATGTGAACCCGATTGAGCTGCCATGTATCGTCAACTTTCTTTGCTTGTACTGGCCGGGCTGCTGGTGTCATCTGCCTCAGCCCAGGCCGAGGTCCGTCGAATCGAGCACCCGGATGGCCGGGTGGAATACACCAATATTGCACCTCGGCAAAAAGCCGATGTGGTCAGTACTTACTACAAATACCGCAATGACAAGGGTGTACTCTCCTTCACCGACGAACAGCCGCGCGGCGTCAAATACGAAGTCATTCGCTTCGACTGCTTCGCCTGCAAGGTCGATTCCACGGTCAACTGGGAAACCACGCCGCTGTTTGCCGACCGCTACCGCGAGTCAATTGATCGCATTGCCGAACGCCATGGTGTCGACAAGGCGCTGGTGCGGGCGGTGATTCACGCTGAATCCGCGTTCAACCCTGAGGCCCGTTCCCGTGTGGGTGCCCAGGGGTTGATGCAGTTGATGCCGGATACCGCCGCCGAACTGGGTGTCGGCAACCCTTTCGATCCGGATGAAAACATAGACGGCGGTGTGCGTTATCTGGCCATGCTGCTGGAGCGTTACAACAAGGACATACGCCTGGCGACGGCGGCCTACAACGCAGGTCCCGGTGCCGTGCAGGCGTATGGCGGGGTGCCGCCCTATGCGGAAACCCAGGCCTATGTGAAGCGCATCGCGATTCTGCAGCGGCGCTATCAGGCGACCAACTGAAACTGGGAGAGCAGTAGCAGTCATGCCACCGGCGCTGCTGGGCTTTACTCCCCGCCGGGTCAGTGGATAATGTGAGCCGCATCATGTAATGGCAGTGTGCGATATTCCAGGGACGGCGCTTCATGGCTCCAGCAGATTTGCTCGGTTTTCACCTGATGTCCTCCGTTTTTTCTCGTTTGCCATGCACCTGAATGAGTTAGCGCATACTGGAAGGCTATGTGTTTGAGGAATGTTGGATGATTGATTTGGCTAAACTGGGCCGTGCCGGACTGGCCGAGATGTTGGAGTGTTGCTTCTGATGCACGAACCTATAGATCAGCGCGAAGAGCTGTGGGACAGGTTTCTCCAGCGTTGGCCGATTGAACAGTTGCAGAGTATGACGCTGCAGGCCTACAACCAAGCCGGGTCGGATGATTCGTTCTGCCGTTGGGTGGAGAAACATCTAGAGTCTCTGGGATCGATCTGGGGTGGTTCTTCGCTGAAGTTCGGCATTTATTCCCGTGCTAACACGGAAAAAGATCCGAGCGGGCAAAACGGTGTCACGGCTAATGAGCACTACGCTTGGTACAGCCGTTATGGCGACAGCGAGGATGAAGCTTTTGCGCAAGTTCGCGATTTAATTGTTAAAACCGCGCAGTCCGCACGAGCAGGGCGCCTGGACACAATCGAATCCATTGATCTTTGGCCGATTCTGAAGTGGAAAATCGCATTTCTTTACCAAAACCGTCAGCGACCGACGGTGCTGCCGATTTACCTGCGCAAGTATTTGGTCGCCTCATTGACGGTTCCCGCGCCGACTGCTCACCATGAGCTGTATCGGGTCTTGCTGGCAGAGCGTGGCAACCAGTCGCTGTTGGCCTATGCCGATGTCGTGTATGAGTGTGGGCAAGTGGCGCTTCATCATGAGCAAAGGCTGGCAGTACTGGATCACTTTGCCGAGGTGGTGAATTTGAAAGCACGCTTGCAGAACGCCAATGCGACGTTGGCGTTTTGTGATCTGGTGCTGGCGCTGCATGAGCAGGGCCTGGACTGGTGGGTCACCGAGGCAGGGGCGATTCATGCAGGGCGTACCGAGGATTTTCGTGTCTGGCAGGTTGCTGTGGCTTTGCGTGTCGAGGTTTGTGCTGGGCTGACGCGGGGTTGTGTACAGGATGCAGGTGAAGAGCAGTGGCAGCTGCTGGAAGAGGCGCTGGTCGATTCACTGATCGAGTCAGTGGCCCACCACACCGCGCGATGGCCAAAGCCCGCCCGGGCGGCTTACTGGCCGGATGACTACGACAATATGGCTGACCGGCTGGTAATTACTTTGACGGATGGGGCTGTTCGCAACGGTTACCTGAGTATACCTAAGTTACAGCGGTTGTTCCCTGAGGCTTGCTTGGGTGATAGCGATCAGCCGGCTTCGCGCCTGTTTACCCTGCGCTTGCCCAATGGCCGTACCGAACAGACTCAGGTGTTGAAGCAGTACAAGCGTATCCAGGCGCGCTTCAACAGCCTGTTCGCCGCCGAAGGTTTGCAGGCTGGCGACCAGGCGGTGTTGGTCAAGGTGGCCGAGCTTGATTATCAGCTGAGTTTCAGGCGTACCGGGCGGCAGAATGCTGTCATCGCGCCCCGAGCAACAGATATAAGGAAGGATACGCCTATGCGCGATGTTCCGCGTAATCAGGTTTTATTCGGCCCGCCCGGTACCGGTAAAACCTATGCGACCGTTGAGGCAGCGCTAGAGGTTCTTGATCCCGAGTATCTTCAAGCACAGCGTGGGAATCGTGCAGCGCTTAAGCAGCGCTTTGACGCATTGGTTGCGCAGGATCGTATCCGTTTTGTCACCTTCCATCAGAGCTTCAGCTACGAAGATTTCGTTGAGGGGCTGCGGGCTACCACTGACGAAGCCGGCGGTCAGTTGCGCTATGAGGTGGTGGATGGGGTGTTCAAGTCGCTCTGCGAGGCCGCAGCAGCGAAGGTGACACAGCA
>CAYMHL010000152.1:0-5777 GCA_964390205.1 uncultured Marinobacterium sp. | reverse complement strand
TGGCCCAGGTAGATGTAACCGATGATCTCTTCGCCTTCACTCAGTCCCAGGCCCTGTTTGACCAGCGGGTGATAAGCCATTTCACCGGTACGCCACATGGCGCCCAAACCCTGCGCATAGGCGGCTTGGGTGATGGCGTGGGCGGCGCAGCCGGCGGAAATGAGCTGTTCGCTCACCGGTACTTTGGGATGATCGCAGGTCACGGCCACCACGGTCACCACCATGGGCGCGCGCAGCGGCATGTGACTGTATTTTTCGTAGCGCGCCTCAGCCAGTTCAGGATCATCCGCTTTCGCCGCATCGGCGTAGAGCTGACCCAGCTTCGTCAGCCCCTCGCCTTGGGTAACGATAAAGCGCCAGGGGCGCAGAGCGCCGTGGTCCGGTGCGCGCACGGCGGCTTTCAGTATCTGCTCCAGCTGCTCGGCAGTGGGGGCCGGGCCTTCAAGGCGCGGGCAGGAAACGCGGTTGATCAGGGCGTCGAGTGCGTTCATGGGTGTCCTCGTCTTTGTTACTGGCGCGACAGGCGCAGGTTCTGCGGCGCATCGTTAATGCTGGAGCGGTAAGGATTGATATCCAATCCGCCACGACGCACATAGCGTGCGTAGACGCTCAACTTCTGCGGTCGGCAGCGCTGCCAGATATCCATGAAGATGTTTTCCACGCACTGTTCGTGGAAATCGCCGTGCTCACGGTAGGAGATCAGGTAAGCCAGCAACCCCTTGGGATCGATCTGCGCACCCTTGTAGCGGATCTGCACACTGGCCCAGTCCGGCTGACCGGTCACCGGACAGTTGGACTTGAGCAGATGGCTGACCAGCGTTTCCTCCACCACCGGACCACCGGCCTTGAGCAGCTCAGGTGCCGGGCTGTAATGCTCCACCTGCAGCGGCAGATCATCCAGGCAGCGGCCTTTGAGCTGGCTGATCTGGGCTGGGGCATTCAGCGAGGTCAGAATCACCTCCACCGGCGCACCGGCAGCGGCGGAAAGATCCTGCTTCATGCGCTCCTTAACCTGCGCTTCGTTATCAAAGCGAGTCAGGTTGTAGGAGTTCAGGTAGAGCTTGAACGATTTGGACTCGATGATGTTCGGCGAGCTGGCCGGGATACGAAACTCGGCAACACGCACCACCGGCTTGCCGCCCTGATCCAGCCAGGACACCTCATAGGCGTTCCAGATATCCAGACCACGAAACGGCAATGAGGATCGCTTGATCCCCTTCGCTTCCCAGTTCAGGTCACGGGCGATGGGATACAGCAGTGCCGGGTCGTACTGGTTGGCATAGACTGTCTCCTGCCCCAGCGGAGACGCCTTAACCTGATGGTGTTCGCTCATTCACGAATCCCCTTGCCGGTGTTGAGCAGGTGCAGCGCAAAGCCCCCCAGCAGCACAATAAAGCCAATAATCATGGCGAATGCAAAACCGATATTGATGTCACTGACACCCAGAATACCGTAACGGAAACTGTTCACCATATACAGTATAGGATTGAGCTGAGACACACCCTGCCAGAACGACGGCAGCAGCTGAATACTGTAGAACACCCCGCCCAGATAGGTCAGCGGCGTCAGGATGAACGTCGGCACGATGGCGATATCGTCAAACGTCTTGGCATAGACCGCGTTGACGAAGCCTGCCAGGGCAAACAGTATTGCCGTCAGCAACACCACAGTAATGGTGATGAACAGGTGGTTGATCTGCAGGTCGGTAAAGAACAGAGACAACAGCGTCACAATGAAACCGACCATCAGCCCTCGTGCGGCGCCGCCGATCACGTAGCCGGCCAGAATAATCCAGTTGGGTACCGGCGATACCAGCAGCTCTTCGATGTTGCGCTGGAACTTGGTGCCAAAAAAAGACGACACCACGTTGCCGTAGGAATTGGTTATCACCGACATCATGATCAGACCGGGCACGATATATTCCATGTAATCGAAACCGCCCATATCACCGATACGGGAACCGATCAGGTTGCCGAAGATAATGAAATAAAGCGTCATGGTAATCGCCGGCGGCAGCAGGGTCTGCACCCAGATACGGGTAAAGCGGCGGATTTCCTTAACGACGATGGTGACAAAAGCGGTCCAGAGCAACCGAGTGTTCATGCGCTCTCCTGTTTCAGATTCTTGTCCACCAGGGACACAAACAACTCTTCCAGACGGTTGGCCTTGTTGCGCATGCTGCTGACCTCATGCCCCAGCGTATTCAGATGCTGGAACAACGCATTCAGTCCGGCCGCTTTGGGCACATCCACCTCCAGCGTATGGGCATCGCGGGCACGGATCACGTAGCCTTCAAGCGCCGGCACCTCGTCTACATCCGCTTTCAAATCCAGGATGAAGGTTTCGGTATCCAGCTGCTGCAGCAACGCCTTCATATTGGTGTTCTGGATGATGGTGCCGTGATCGATAATGGCGATATTGCGGCACAGGCTCTCGGCCTCTTCCAGATAATGCGTGGTCAGAATGATAGTGGTCCCGGCCGCATTGATCTCGGTAAGAAAATCCCACATGGAGCGACGCAGCTCGATATCCACCCCGGCCGTCGGCTCATCCAGTATCAGCAACTTGGGTTCATGAATCAGCGCACGCGCGATCATCAGGCGACGCTTCATACCGCCGGAGAGCATCCGAGCACGCTCGTTGCGTTTATCCCAAAGCCCCAGCTGGCGCAGGTAGCGTTCAGCACGCTCGGTCGCCTGCTTGCGGCCAATGCCGTAGTAACCCGCCTGAGTGACGACAATGTCGATCACTTTCTCAAACGGGTTGAAGTTGAATTCCTGAGGCACCACGCCCAGACACTGCTTGGCCTGTGCCAGATGGGTATCGATATCATGGCCGAACACGCGGACCTTGCCCGAACTTTTGTTCACCAGCGACGAAACAATGCCGAGCGTGGTCGACTTGCCCGCCCCGTTCGGTCCCAGCAGCGCAAAAAAATCACCCTGTTGCACCTCGAGCGAGATCCCCTTGAGGGCCTCAAAGCCATTGCCATAGACCTTGCGCAGGTCCTGTATCGATAAAGCTGTCGTCATGTCCTGCCTTTGTGTCTGTATTGGAAGAAACGACCGGTTTCTAAATTAGAAAGGACTACTAAATGGGGACGGAGCTTGAAAATTCAACCTAAGCGCCCCATTTACCTGCCCAACACATGCCCGTCCAACAAGCACCTGTTCAACTCTGGTAGCTGTTCGACTATTGTACCTGTTCTGCTGCCCGGCTTCCTGTCCGGGATAGTCTGATTCCACTCGCAACCTGCTGGAGCACCTCGTGACCGATTCACACGCCTTTCACCTTAACCTGCTGAAGATCGCCTACAACAACCTGATGCAACAGGATGCGTTCAAGGGCGAGGACGCCGACACGGCCAATCTGGAATACCTGGACCAGTTTGCCGCCCTGGTGGAAGACTTCGAACAACACCAGCCCCAGGCCTACGATGACGGCCAGGATCTGATGATCCGACTGGTACGCGCCTACCCGCAGTTTGTACCACTGGTGGCACGGGATCTGTTCTGGCTGTTCGGCGGCGAATGCCTGCACTTCATGAGCGACGAAGAGATCGAGCAGTTCCAGCAACTGGACGAAGCCCTGGCCGACGCCCAAGCGCAGCAACATGAAATCGACTACCTGCAGCTGAGACAGGCGATTTTTGAACCGGGGTCACAGGTTAAGCATTGAGTTCAACAGGTCCGGACTGCGTGGCAACAGGCCGGGCTTTAACCCTAGTGGCTTGAAGACTGCACGGTATACATTAAGAGTCAACTGAGCCTTGTCACTCTCGATTTCCGACAAGGTTCTGCGACTAACCCCTACCAGCTTGGCGTACTGCTCCTGAGTCAGACCCAAAACCTGCTTGCGCAATATCTGCAGAAGCTTTCCCTCGGTGATTTCGCCTCGATACACCTGATGCAGCAGGTCACGTAATAGCTGCTCTCGCTCATCGGCTGTCATTGCTTTCATAACAGCCCCCAACGCTGTAGCCGAGCCTCGGTGGTATTCATTCCCAAAGCTGGTATTTCCAATAATGATTCACTCACACCCCGCTGTTTAAGTCGTGCCTTCAAGCCAACCAATCGCCCTGCCAAACACCTCATGCGATCCAGCACAGCACCAGGACAAACCAGATCTTCCAGCTCTCGTACAATTTCGTGCCATTTGAACTCACCTGCCTGCTCGAATGGTGCACCCCATTTCATGGTGCGGATGACGCCTTCAGGATCAGCCTTCATGGGGGCAAAATCATAAACGGGTGAAAGCCATACCCCCTGGGGGCGCTTAATCAGGGCCGTGTTGCGACCATGGTTGTCCGAATTGGCAAAAATCACATTCAACAAGTCGCGTTCAAGCCACTCCACTACAAAAGTCTCGGTATCGAACGAAGTCTCGGATGCCTGAGACTCCTGCAGTAAAACATCCACCAACCCACGTACTACAGCGAAGTGATTGAGAAAGCTGCCCGGCGGCTGATCAAGCACAGAGAGTACCGACTCCAATGCATAATGCTCTACCCACCCTTGAGTGTAAGCCACATCAAAGCGCGGCAACCACAGGGAGGGGAACCTCTCACCTTCGTGAAGCATCATCTTCTCGGTATCAATGGTGTCGACTCCCAAAGCTGACAGCTCATGATAGAAATGAAACTCGGCACGCAAAATATCAGCATCCAGCCGGGTTCCACGCCCCCTGGGAAATTTAACCAGGTAATGCTGATCAAGATTGGTAAGGTCATCCTGCCAAGTATCAATCCAAACCTGTCGATCCGGTGACAGCCTTATCAATAACTTGGGCGCCTCTCCGCCCGCACCGGTTGCGCCACCACTCACGGCACCCATCTCCTGCGCGTACTCCAAAAAATCCACATGCCTTTCAGCCACATCGTCAAAACTGAATCGCTTTTCAGCCATGCCATACAGCTTCTCGGGCAGTGACTCACGGATGCGAATGTTGCCAACCGGAGCAATGGAACCCGCTGCCAAGAGCCGACTATCCTGCTCACCAATAGGCAAGTTACCAATGCCAAGATGCTCAACCCAATAACGACGGCTGGCACCTGAAGGCACGATGTCGTCCAGAAATCCAAACCAATGATCCGAGCGATACACCATCATCAACTCAACCGGCAGATTCAGGCTACAGGCGGCCTGATCACACTTGAACATATTTTCCAATGCATAATCCTGACAATACAAAAGCTTAACCGGACTGTTACGACCCAGCTCAGGCTTGAGCAGCTCGACATCGGCAGCATACTGCCACCTGCCATCGTTAAAGATTTCTACCGAGAGGACGGAACTGGGCATGAGAAAATTCCTGCTCAAAATTAACACTTCCGAGTCATTATGAGCACAAAATTGCACATATCCAATAGAGAAAGCCTGAAATGCGCAAAAAATTGCTCAATATGAGAGTCAAGTAAGGAGGGAAGATAGATAGCAAAAGTGCCACATGCTTAGGCAATAATCGGAAAGAACGAAGGTGCAGGAATTTACTTGTAAGCGACGGGTGCTGAGTATTATCGACGTGCCAGCAAGCGATGAAATATGTTTTACCTGCAGGCAGGCCCCATACGGGAACCCAATCAATGCCGGCGGCAGCAATTGAAAAACGACAGACAATCAAGAATGGAGCGGGAAACGAGAGTCAACCGGTCGGCGTTCCGATCGCGATCCCCGACATAACAAAAGTGGGGTCGCCCAGAATAAGACTCAGAACATGAGCTGCATAAGAAATAAATTTGGAGCGGGAAACGAGACTCGAACTCGCGACCCCGACCTTGG
>CAYMHL010000151.1:0-5808 GCA_964390205.1 uncultured Marinobacterium sp. | reverse complement strand
GTTGATTCAAAGTGGTTTTACCCATTCGACACCAGAACTGATCTTTCCTGCTGACTTGCGGCTGTCGAACTGTGTATTGCGCTGGGTGATTCAATGCTGGCCAGATGAAAACTATTAGGGTATTTTTGAGTGTTCAAACAAGGGTTTAAATTTTCGCAGGATGCGCATTGGGCATAATCAACGCAGGCATTTTCGGGCGTAGCAGATCAAAGATCTATTCATTAATTGTTTCCAATAAAAGACACTTAAGGGATGATGACGCTGTTGAACCCGTTAGGAGAGTCATTGTGCAGAGGATCACCTCCTGGAGCCTGAGAGTTGTATTGGCTCTGCTTGTTACCCTGTCCATGCCTGTTCAGGCAGGCAAGCCGATTCGATTCGCACCCCTGCCCATGGCCAGTCTTGAACAGATGACGCGGGAATACCTGCCGTTCCTGGATTATCTGGAAAAACAGTCCGGACACACGTTTGAACTGGCCTACCATGCCTCTTATGAAGACCTGCTCAACGCACTGGCGTCCGGTCAGGTCGACCTGGCCTATCTGGGGCCGCTGCCCTATGTCGTCTTGACCGAGCAAACCGACAGCATTGTTCCCATTGTCCAGCTGCTCGACAGTGAAGGTGCTGCCGAGTACACCTGTGCCATCGTCCACTTTGCCGATCACTCCCCAAATTTGGAGCATACAGGCAGACCGCATCGCGTTGCTCTGACTCAGCCGCTGTCTACCTGCGGTTATCTGTCGGTGGAACACTACCTGAACGCTCAGGGGCAAAGTCTTGAAGACCAGGGCTACGTATACCACTACGTCGGCAGTCATGAAAATGTCGCCATGGGAGTCATCCTGGATGAATTTGATTTGGGTGGCATGAAAACCCAGATCGCCCAGCGTTATCATCATTTGGGGCTGCGAATCGTAGCTGAAACCGACCCTATGCCGGGGTTTGTGCTGGTCGCCAACCGGATGACTCTACAGCCTGAACTGATCGACTTTGTTCGGGATGCCCTGTTGCGGCTTGAACCGCTTACCCGTGAGCAGGATCGTGAAGCGGTGCAGGGGTGGAGCAATAATCTGCGCTATGGTGCCCGGCCCGTTGATGAACAGACGTATGAAAAGGTTCGTGAACGCTGGCGCCAGTTGAAAATCGACTGGAAGGGTGCGGAACAATGAATCGTCGCGTATTTGCCGTTGCGCTCACGGGGTTTCTGCTGTTCGCCAGCATTGGAGTGTCGTCAGTTCAGATGCTGGTTGACTATGAGGTGGGCAGTCAATTGGATGCGCGACTGCAGCAGGAGTCGGTTGCCTATCGTTCAGTGATACGAGGTCTGAGTCAGGTTGCCCGTACGCTGTATGATGAAACCGTCAATACACCCGCTGTCACAGCCTTGGTCAAGGATGTACTGGCTACACGGGGCGATGAACAGGATGTGGCAAGAGGCATGCTGTTGCGACACCTTTACCCCTCTTACCGACGGTTGAGTACTCGTGGAGTCAGGCAGCTGCATTTTCATACCCCGGATGGTTTGAGCCTGTTGAGGCTGCACAGCCCACTGAAGTATGGTGATTCCCTGTTTGAAGTGCGCGAGTCGGTGCGCCTTGCCAACACCCTGTTGCAGCCAGTTGAAGGCTTTGAGGCCGGCAAGTTGTTTCATGGCTTTCGCTTTGTGTACCCCCTGTTCCATGAGGGCGAACATATTGGCAGTGTCGAGACCAGTGTCTCGTTCAAAACCGTGGCGGCCCAGCTGCAGGCGCTGGTCCCCAACGAAATTTTTGAGTTTGTACTCAATCGCGACCATGTCTTTGCCATGCTCTACCCCAGTGAGCGTTCGATTTATGGGCCTTTTGGTCTCAACGACGAGTTCGTAATCGAAGATATTGGTGCCAAGCTCGGAACCCCGCGCGTGGTGCCCGAGCTGCAGCAGCGGCTGGAAGCCGAGCTTCAGTCCGATCGTGCCCGTATTCAGCGCCAGATGGTCTTGGGCAAAGCCTTTGGTTTGACGAAAAAGCTGGACGGTGTTCGCTATGCAGCTCTGTTCACGCCGGTCAGTAACATATCAGGGGAGGCAGGTGGCTATATCCTGACCTATGCCAAGGTGCCTGAACTCGAAAACCTCTACCGCAACGGCACCTGGATACAACTTACACTGCTGGCATTAATGGCCAGTCTGGCGACCGGTTATTACCGCCGACGAGTCTCTGCGCTAGCCATTGAACGTGAACGGGAAAAGCTGCAGGCGATCACTGAACGTATGGCCGAGGGGCTGTTCGTTCAGGATGCCAAAGGGCGTATCACCTTCATGAACGAAGCGGCTGAATCCATCCTGGCTACCCGAGCGGCAGACGTCATCGGCAAAATTGCCCATGATCTGTTCCATGTTCACTATGATGATCAAGGCACGCCGGTCAGCAGGGAATGCTGTCCCATTCGGCGGGTGACTGAAAGGGGAGAGGTGTTCGAGAGCGAAGATGAATATTTCCGTCGTCTCTCGGATCAGTCTTTGGTACCGGTGCAGGTCAGCAGCGCCGCGTTCAATATTGCCGGCCGTGATGAAGGTTCCATCACCATCTTCCGTGACATCACCGAGCGCAAACTCTATGAAGATGAGCTCGAGCGTGCCCGTGAGGAGGCGCTGGAAAGCACCCATGCCAAGTCGGAGTTTCTGGCCAATATGAGCCATGAAATCAGGACACCAATGAACGGCATTCTGGGTATGCTCGAGCTGATGATGGACACACGCCTGACACGTGAGCAGAAGGATTTTCTCAAGATTGCGCAAAGTTCAGGTCAGACCCTGCTGTCGCTGCTGAACAGTATTCTGGATCTATCCAAGTATGAAGCGGGCAGGGTTGAGCTGGAGCAGATCGATTTCGACTTGCGTTCAACCCTGGAAGAAACGGTAAAACTGTTTGCGCCCCAGGCGCAGGGCAAGGGGCTGGAAATTGCAGCACTGATTGACGGCAGTGTACCGGAATTTGCCAATGGCGATCCTACACGCCTGCGTCAGGTGATAACCAACCTGCTGGGCAACGCCATCAAGTTTACCGACAGTGGTGAAGTTGTCCTCTTGGCTGACCTGCAGGCGTCCGAGGCGGGACGTTTGACCTTGCACGTTGCCATTCAGGATACGGGAATCGGTATAGCCCCTGAGGCCCAGGAACGTATTTTTGAAAGCTTCAGCCAGGCCGATGGTTCCACTACGCGCAAATACGGCGGCACAGGGCTGGGGCTGACGCTCAGCCGAGAAATTGTCGCCCAGATGGGCGGTCAGCTCTGGCTGGAATCGACACCGGATGAAGGCAGTACCTTTCACTTCAGTGTTGCGCTTGAGGTTGCTCAGGACCCTGGCAGTTGCTTTGTGCCCAGTGCTCAGCTGCGTGGTCTCAACGTGCTGATCGTGGATGACAACGCAACCAATCGCCTCATTCTTGAGCGGTACTGTGACAGCTGGAAGATTCGACACCAGAGTGCTGCTGACGGTGCCGAGGCATTGCAGCGGCTGGATGCCGCTGCCAGCAGCGGTGCAGCCTTTGATCTTGTGTTGACCGATATGATGATGCCGGATATGGACGGTGTCACCCTGGCCCGGCAGATCAGGGCAGACAATCGTTTTGCTGCCGCAAGGTTGATCCTGATTACCTCCTATACCGGCAGAGCCTTGAATCAGGAAGCGGAACAAGCCGGTTTTGAATGCCTGCTGGCAAAACCCTTGGGGCGCGAAGAACTGCATGATGCCATTGAGCGTACTTTGTTCGGTCGTGATCCCGTCGAAGATGCCGGCACCCTGGATGGATCCGTCGCTGCAGACCTGCAGGGCCTCAGGGTTTTGCTGGTTGAAGACAATGATGTGAACCGTAAAGTGGCGCTGGCCAACCTGGAGCGTTTGGGTTGTCGAGTGACCAGTTCAGTTAATGGCCTGGAGGCGTTGGCACAGATCGAGGCAAAACGCTTTGATATCGTGCTGATGGACTGCCAGATGCCGGTCATGGATGGCTTGACCGCAACGCGCAGGTTGCGCGAACTGGAAGAGCAGCACGGCTGGTCGCGCCTGCCGGTGGTTGCCATGACGGCTTTTGTCACTCCGGCTGAAATTCAGCGCTGCCTCGATGCCGGTATGGACGGTCATCTGGGCAAGCCCTTCAAGCCCGAAATGCTCACCCAGGTGTTGACCCACTACGCGATGCAATCGATACCCGATACTGATGTCGATCTTGCCAAGGCTTTGAGTATTCCGGAGCCGGATCAGCCACCGGTTTTGTGTGACGATATGGTTGAGTCCCTGCACGAAATGCTGGGTGATGAAGTCGCCACTGTGTTTGAGTTATTTATCGAGCAGATGCCGGCATTGCTGGATGACATTAACCGAGGCATAGCCTCGGGTGACCTGGCGGCGGTGAAGGCAGCGGCACATACCCTCAAAGGCAGTGCGTCCAGTCTCGGGGCTTTGCAGCTTGCTGCTCTCTCGGAGCAACTCCAGTCAGCTCAGCATGCGGATGTGACTGATCTTCGACAGCAGGCTGAACGAATCGAGCAGGCCATTGAGACGTTAACACCCGTGCTTCAAAACAATATCAACAAGGATGATCACGTTTAAGCTGGGAGGTGTCTCGCCGGCAACAAGCCTTAAACGGCCGTGGTCATATCAAACGGAGCAGTAATGATTTTTGGCAACAGCAAACAAAAGCAGATTGATGCGCTCAAGGCAGAGATGACTGCCCTGCGCTCGGCCCATGAGCAGGAAAAACAATTCCTGCATAATCGGCTGGAAGAAAAAGACAAGCAGTTGACACAACTTCAGACAAACACCCATTCCGGCTCCGACCTGATGGCGCTGCAACTGCGTGGTGGCGACATGCTGAACAGTATTCGTGAAGGGTTGGCTGATACGGCCGAGCACTTGATTGATGAGCGCAAGGCCATGAAACAACTGGATTCGGTGTTTGACCACACCCGGGAGGCACTGACCAAATTGAGCCAGCGAGCCAGCCTGATTAACCAGCAGGCAGAGGCAAGCATGAGTGCGGCTACCGTGTTGGACGATACGGCTCATGCCATCAGCAAGCTCGTTTCCAGCATTCAGGAAATTTCGGATCAAACCAATTTGCTGGCGCTGAATGCCGCTATCGAAGCGGCCCGTGCCGGTGAGGCGGGACGTGGCTTTGCTGTGGTGGCAGATGAAGTGCGTGCACTGGCTGGCAAGGCACATGGAGCCAGTCAGGAGATTGAACGTCTGGTTGCACAAGTCATTGATCAGACTTCATCGATTAAAGCAGTCGTCGATACCAATCAGGAAAGTGCGGCGGATGTAGCGGCATCCTCGACCCAGATTGACTCCGTGGTCGGCGATGTCATTGTTCGTTCAGATCACATGCAGCGTGTGATTCGCACCGCGACAACCGCTTCATTCCTGAATACGGTGAAGCTTGACCATGCCGTCTGGAAGAATCAGATCTATGCCCTGATCGAAAAGGGAGACTTTGCCACGGGGGCAAATTGTCATACGGAATGTCGGCTGGGCAAGTGGTACTACGAAGGTTACGGTGCGCGAAAATACGCTGGCCTGAGCAGTTTCAAGGCTCTGGAGGAACCCCATCGTCGAGTGCATGAAGCCGGGCGCGCAGCACTCTCTGCCGGCCGTCAGGGTGATCTGAAAGTCATGACCCGCCACCTGGAGCAAATGGAGACCGCAAGTCTCAACGTGGTCCGCTGTATTGACAATCTCATGCGCGAAGTGGCCAGTGGCTACATGCGATAAAGCGGAGTGAAGCATGACTGAACAACCCCCGGTGATACTGATTATCGAGGACGCGG
>CAYMHL010000150.1:0-5826 GCA_964390205.1 uncultured Marinobacterium sp. | reverse complement strand
GCTTTGAGCAGTGCACGACGGATCATTCGCTTGGTCTGCTCGTCGAGGTAGGCAAAGTTATAGCCTGAACGTACTGCCTCAATACTCATGATGTTGCCTCCTCTGAGCGAGTCGCCTCTGCCTTGCGAATACGGCGCAACAGCTCAAGCTCCGATTGGAAATCCACGTAATGCGGCAGTTTGAGATGGGATACAAAACCGGCCGCCTCCACGTTGTCGCAGTGGGACAACACGAACTCTTCCTGCTGTGCAGGCGACTTGATCTCTTCATCATATTGCGGGGCCTGAAGTGCACGGTCGACCAATGCCATGGCCATCACTTTGCGTTCACACTGACCAAAGCCCAGGCCATAACCCCGGGTAAACTTGACCTCACCCTCTTCGTGGCGAGTAAAGCCATTCACCATTTCGCATTCACTGACACGCAGTGTGCCGATCTCGACCTCAAACCCAAGCTCTTCCGGGACAATGCTGACGGCCACTTCACCGATACGGATTTCACCGGCAAATGGGTGATTGCGCCCATAGCCGCGCTGTGTCGAGTATCCCAGTGCCAACAGAAACCCTTCATCACCCCGCACCAGGGCCTGCATGCGAGCACTGCGATCACAGGGATATACTGGCGGGTCACGGGTAATGTCAGCAGGCTCGTTGCCACTGTCATTCTCACTGACCATCAGCCCTTCACGCTCCAGCAGTGCCGATACCCGAGCCATCGTGGTTTCAGCGTTTTCGGCTGCAGCCCCCATATCGGCCTGAGCCGTTGTTTCACTCTCGGCCAACAGGGCAAAATCCAGCAGGCGGTGGGTGTAATCGAAGGTCGGCCCCAATACCTGGCCACCGGGCAGATCTTTATAGGTAGCGGAAATACGACGCTCCACCTGCATCGCGTCGGTATCGATCGGTTCGCTGGTATAAAAACGGTTGAGCGTGGTGCGATAAGCCCGCAGCAGGAAGATGGCCTCAACCAGGTCACCGGCAGACTGCTTGATCGCCAGCGCAGCCAGCTCCGGGTCGTACACCGAGCCTTCGGTCATCACTCGATCTACCGCCAGTGAAAGCTGCTCCCTGATCTGGTGTACCGCGAGCTCCGGCTGGTCAGGGTTCCCCCTGCGGCGTTGTGCGAGCAGGTCATGTGCGGCCTGAATCGCTTTCTCGCCTCCTTTGACTGCAACGTACATCAGATCACCTCCACATCAGTGGTTCTTGGAATTGCTGTCACACGCTCACCACACACCAGAATCAAGTCCAGCCCCAGCGGGAAGGGATGCGGCCGCTCGGTCAGATAGCTCAACAGATCAGCCCCCGGGTGTGATACACAGAGCCTGCGCCGTCCAGGAATACCGGGGCCGCTGAGTTCCAACTCAACCAGTTCATCGCCCGCCGGGGTATCCTCTAACTGCGCCAGCTGCACGATCAGTGTGCAGCTGCGATCCGGATACTCAGGCTCTCCGGCTTTCAACTGCTCCAGTGGCGGCAGCTCGCCTGCAACACTCAGTACAAAATCAGCCTGTTGCGCATCACTCACCAGTGGTGCCCCAGCGTGAAAATTCAGATTGGTACGGATGGCAGCGCTGTTGAATACAGGAGCCAGCCATATCGGTGTGGTTTGATCACAGAGTGCCAGCAGTGCGGTCATGCCCGCCGGGGCCAGGCACTCAATCCCTTCTGCCTGCTGCAGTTGACGGATCACACCGGGTTCACTCATCACTTTGAGCAGCACGCGGAAGGCCTGTTGGGCATCAGCGACCGGCTGACTGAAGCCGGGTTTAAGCAGTGCATCGGTCATTTCAATCCTCCCCTCGCACCAGCGTGAAGAAATCAACGCGTGTTGCATCCGTCTGCTGCTGTTGTTCTGCACGCGCCTGGCGCTGCAAGGCTTCAATGGGTCGTATCACTCGGTCCATCAGCGCTTCACCCATTTGAGCGTCTTGCAACAGCGCATCCAGTTCGGCTGCGCGCTGGGCATGGGCTTTGTTGCGCCCACCGATATAGCCATAGCCGACGGTATTGAGAGAGGAGCGCACGACACAGCGCGTCAGGGTCATATCCCCCAGGTTGAACTGATCGCCGCTATTCCCCATCCGCGCACGCACCTGAGTCAGTCCGATCTCCGGCGCGCGGATCATTTCAAAACTGAACTCCTGCACCGCCGTATCAGACAGGTGCAGCAGTTCAACTGTCGGGGCATGGGCCAGCACCGACATCCAGTGCTGGCGCTGTTGTGTGGTAAAACTCATGGTTTTGGCTCCACGCTGTATTCAAATAGATCGCTTCTGCTTCTGGCGATCGAGTATTCACGTAACACGCCGCTGTCCCGGCAATGGTTGTGCGTATGCACCTCCATAACCGGAATACCGCGTGAGATGGTCAGTTGGGTACATTCGTCCAGCGTTGGCATGCGAGCTCGCAAACGGGTGGTACCACGCCTGAGCGAGATGCCCCAGGCCTCTCGCAAAAACTGATGCAGTGAACCGCCTGTGAAAGCGTCCAATGCTGTATCCGCCAACCCGAACAGGTAATGCCGTATCAGGCAGACCGGTTCGCCTTCTATGAGTCGGCGGGTTCTCAGTTCATGCACTCGGGTTTCAGGTGCCATATCCAGCTGACTAGCCAGCGTTGCGGGAAGAACAACCTGTGCACAGCGCAGGATCTCGGTTTCAAGCCCCAGACCAATCCGGTTGAGGTTGTGTGAGAACGCCGCGCGGTCATGCAAGGCGTAATCAATCGGCGTTTGCACAATCTTGCATCCCAACCCCTGATAGCGCCTTACCAGCCCGTCCTGAACCAGCTCGTCGATCGCACGCCTGACGGTATGGCGGTTAACGTTGAACCGGTCTGCCAAGCGGCTTTCAGGCGGTAGCAGGTCACCCGTGCTGTACTGGGTCATGATTTCATCCCGCAGTTGGGATGCGATTTTTCGATACAATGCCATTTGTCTATACAAGTCCTTTCAGATCGACACTCATTTCAAATGAATGCCTTGCGCAGACGCTGCGACAGCAGGTCAGTGAGCGTCACACTGATAATGATCACGATCATCACGGCACAGGTTTGTTGGAACTGAAAACCGCGCATGCTTTCCCACAGGATGACTCCTATGCCACCCGCACCCACCATGCCCACCACGGTGGCTGAGCGAACATTGGATTCAAATCGGTACAGCGAATAGGAGATCCAAAGCGGCAGAACCTGAGGAATCACGCCATACAGGATTTCTTCGAGCATGTTGGCGCCTGTCGCACGCACACCCTCAACAGGGCGTGGATCAATAGCCTCAACCGCTTCTGAAAACAGTTTTGCCAGAACACCTGTTGTGTGGATAAAAAGTGCCAGTACCCCAGCAAAGGGGCCCAGACCTACGGCCACTACAAACAGCATTGCAAACACCATTTCATTGATGGCACGGGTTGCATCCATCAAACGACGAACCGGCTGATAAACCCATACAGGCATCAGGTTTTCTGCACTCAATATTCCGAATGGAACCGAGAGAATGATCGACAACACTGTGCCCCAGAGTGCAATGTGCAGCGTGATCACCATCTCTTCCAAATACAGCCCGATATCACTGAAATCAGGTGGGAAGAAATCCGCGGCAAATTCCGCCATGTTGCCGCTATCGGCGATCAAGACCAGGGGGTTAATCTCGGCAGCATCCCAGCCCCAGCCCAGCAATGAAAACAGTACAACCCAGCTGATTGCCGCCATCCAGTTAAACGGCTTTTTCACATCAGCAAGAGTCTGAGCAGTAGATACGGTCATGAAGAACTCACTTGGGTCAGTAACCGTACCGGCACCCTGAGGTGCCGGCACATTAGACAGATCAATTGGCAGAAGCGGACTCAAGCGCATCCATACGGCTGTTCAGCGCAGACAGCTGAGCATCAATTTCGTCCAGCTTAGCGGCCTTTGCATCGGAGGAGAGCTTGTCATCCGAAGCCACCTGTGCGCGCTGCTTGAACAATTCCAGCTGGCGAATCGGCAGCAACTGATCATCGGTCGATGCTTTAAACGGAGCCCATTGCAAAGCCTTCAACACCGCCAACTCCTGCTCATCACCTGTGGTGCCGTATGACATAAAGAACTCATGGATTTTGGATTTGGCGTTTTCGGGCAGGTTTTTCCGCCAAACGATTGGATCAGACGGAATCAACGGCGACTTCCAGACCACTTTTACCTGGTCGTACTTATCCGGATGGGTAACCTGGATACGGGCCAGGTTTTCATTGTTGTTGGTGGCAACATCGACCTGACCATTGGCAACTGCCAGGAAGTTGGCTTCATGACCTGCATTGGTCATGCGCTTGAAGATCTTCTTCGGCTCCACACCATTCTTGGCAAATACGTAGTAGCTTGGTACCAGGAAACCCGAGGTAGAGTTTGGATCGCCGTTACCAAAGTTCAGTTCGCCAGCTTTCTTCAGCACATCATCCACTGAATTGATTGCATCGTTATCCTTGTGTGCAATCAGCAGGCTCCAGTAACCCGGATTACCGGAAGCATCAACGGTCTGGGCGAAGATTTCACCCCCGGCACGATCCACGGCTTCCATAGCAGACTTATTGCCGTACCAGGCTACATCGACCTTATCGAAGCGCATCGCCTGAATAATGCCGGCGTAATCGGATGCAAAGAAGGGTTTGACGTCCATCCCCAGGTCTTCAGACATATCAGCCAGGAACGGCTCCCACACGGTGCGCAGGTTCTGAGAAGACTCAGTGGAAATAATGCCGAAGTTGAGAGTTTTCATCTCTTCAGCCTGAGATATCTGGGGTGCAGCCAGCACGGCTGTCATTGCGACACCAGCCGTCAGGCCAGAGAACAGCTTCTTCAGTTTCATGTAGAGCTCCTGATAAGGGGTTCAAGCAGGGTTAAGTTCGTAGACTGGAGTAGCAGGCGATGTCTCAGCCACATCCTGAGGACTTTCGGCACCGATCTGGGTGCCATAAAGCTTGCTGAGCATCTGTCCATCCATGGCAGAAATCGGGCCATCGAAAAAGATCTCACCAGCCTGAAGTGCAATCGCGCGCTGGCAGTATTTTTGGGCGTAATCAACCTGATGCAGCGTAACCACTACTGTAATGCCCATATCGCGGTTAATGCGCTCAAGGGTTTCCATAACAAGGCGGGAAGATTCGGGATCAAGCGAGGCGATCGGCTCATCAGCCAGAATGACTTCTGCCTTCTGCATCAAAGCACGTGCAATGGCGACACGTTGCTGCTGGCCACCTGACAACTCTGAAGCTCTTTTGAGAGCATGTTCACGCAGCCCCACCAGCTCCAGGGCGCGAAGTGCTTCCAGCTTTTCTTCCTGAGTGAACCAGCCCAGCATGCTCCGCCAGACCGGCACCCGGCTGAGGCCACCTATCAGCACATTCGTCAGTACGCTGAGTCGATTAACCAAATTAAACTGCTGAAAAATGTTGCCGATCCGCGCGCGCGTGGCACGAATATCACGTGCACTGCGCCCTTTGCACTGCACCGGTATGCCCAGCACTTCTATCTCGGAGTGGGAGTTCTTATCGGCGAGAGTAAGACAGGAAAGGTGCCGCATCAGCGTAGACTTACCGGAGCCGGACGAGCCAATCAGCGCGACCATCTCGCCCTGATTCACCTCCAGTGAAATCGAGTTCAGGACCCGGGCTTCACCATAGGACTTTTGCAGGTTGTTAATCTTGATGGCAGACATTGATTGCCCCTCTTTGATTTGTATGGAGCCAGATTAAAGAGGGTTTGTGACATCAAGGTTGTCTATACATGTCTGTTTGCTGACGGTTTGGTTGCTTTAATATTTCACCCATAGGGTTCATTAGTTAGCATTATT
>CAYMHL010000149.1:0-5872 GCA_964390205.1 uncultured Marinobacterium sp. | reverse complement strand
ACACCAAGTTCGTCATTGTCTGCGACGACGACGTCAACGCCCGTGACTGGAATGACGTCATCTGGGCGATCACCACCCGTATGGACCCGCAGCGGGATACGGTGATGATCGACAATACGCCGATCGACTATCTCGACTTTGCCTCGCCGGTCTCGGGTCTGGGCTCGAAAATGGGACTGGATGCCACCAACAAGTGGGAGGGCGAAACCACCCGCGAGTGGGGCGAGCCGATCAAGATGGACCCGGCGGTGAAATCGCGGATCGATGAGATCTGGGATCAACTGGATATCTGTTAAACCCAACGACCGGATGCCGATGCCGTCCGGCAGGGAGTGAATACGTGTTCTCCGTAGAAAAGAAACATTGCGACATCACCGGCTTTGAAGCCCTCAATCACGACGTCTTCCGTGTACGCCTGAGACTGAAGGCCGGTGATCCCGACAACATGCATTATCATGCCGGCCAGTACCTGGATATCTGCCTGGCGGATGGCAAGAAAGCCTCCTTTTCCATCGCGTCGGCTCCGGATCAGGGGCGGGATCTGGAGCTGCATATCCGTGAGGTGCCGGGCAGCGAATATAACGCGCTGATTCTACAGACCCTGCGCAACCGTACGGAAATCGATGTTGAACTGCCCAAGGGCAAGGTGCATCTGAGTCAGGCCGACGTGAAGCCGGAAACGCGTTTTATCTTTGCTGCGGCCAGCACGGGTTTTGCCCAGATCAAGAGCATGGTCGAGCACCTGCTGGCCAACCAGGTCAGCAATCCGATCGAGATCTACTGGGGTGCACGGGTCGAGGCAGATCTCTATTTGGAAAGGCTGCCACAGCAGTGGGCGGCCGAGCACGCCAATGTGCACTTTGTTCCGGTCGTCAGCGAACCCGAGAACAGCCCCGGCTGGCAGGGACGTACCGGTCTGTTGCCGGATGTCATTGTCGAAGATCTGGGATCGGTCGATGCCAACCTGGCGGTTTATGCCTGCGGTTCGCCGGGGATGGTGCATGCGCTGGTTGACTGTCTGGAAGCGCAGGGTGTCAGCGAGGCGCAGATTCATTCCGATGTATTTGCCTGGGCGCCGAGGCCTGAGAAAACGCCCTCGGCGTGATTGAGCAGTGACGCACAATGTAAAAAGGGCAGCCGAGGCTGCCCTTTTGCGTTTCAGCGGTGTGTTGCCGCTGCGGATTAGGCTTTGCTCTCCTGCGGCAGCGGCAATGCCGGCAGCTGGGGCGCCACGCGGCTGAAATTGGCCTGCATCAGCTGGGAGGCGCGCTCGGTTTCGCCCAGATGCTGCAGCAGGCGCTGCAGCTCGCCGAAGGTTTCCACTCGAGGGGCAAGCTCGAAGCTGCGTTCGAAGTGGCTGATGGCCTGGCCCCAAAGCGCGTTGCGCATGCTCAGTCGGCCCAGGGTCAGCTCCAGCTCGGCGCAGTCCGGATGTTTCTTTAGCCAGCCCTTGGCGTGGTCCAGCTGTTTGTGCGGATCCTTGCCGGCGAGCGTGCCATAGAGTTCCACCAGCATGGCATCCCACTTGCGCTTGATCAGATCCAGCAGTACCTGTTCGGCTTCCGCTTCGGCACCTATGCCGCGCATCAGTTCGGTGTAACGGCTGACCAGTGCCGGATCACGCAACAGATGCTGGGGCACCGCCTGCCAACTGCGGCTGAGAACCTTCAGCGGCTCCTGAGCATCGGCATCAGCGGGCAGGGTGGCCAGGCTCTGTTCCAGACGCTTAAGGTGGCATTCTCGCTCCAGATCAGCCAGCTGACGCTCGTCGAGTACGCCCTGACGCTTGAGTTCCGGCAGCAGTTGAATCAATGACAGCCAGTCTTCCAGGCGCTGATAGACCTGCTGCAGCAGACGCAGCACCTGAGTGTTTTTCGGTGCCTCACGGCGCAGGTTGAGCAGGTTGGCCAGGCAGGGTTCCAGCTGCCCGCGTTCCAGCTGGAACTGGGCCTGGGTCAGGCCAATGGCTACTTCTGCCTGGGGCGTTGCGGCCCGGGCCTTGTTCAGCAGGGCATCGGTGCCGCTGCTGTCACCCTGCTCATGAGCGGCGCGGGCGGCAGCGAGGTAGTTGATCGCCGGCAGATCGGAGCGTTCGGCTGCCTGGCTCAGGTAGCGCTGCGCTTTCCACCAGTTGCCCTCGGACAGGGCAACCATGCCCTTGAGTGATTTCTGTTGGCTGATGCGTTGGCTGCGGCGACTCTGCCAGCCTCTCACCTTCTGCCCCGGCAAGCGCAGGCCCGAGGTCAGGTTCAGCAGCCAGTGTGCCAGTGCAAAGGCGACGATCAGCAGCAGCAACAGCACCCAGAGGCTGGTTTCCACCGTGGTCTGCTTGTAGGCCAACAGGACGTAGCCCGGGTCCTGTACCATCATCTGGCCGAGCCAGGCGCCGGCAACAAGAAAGATCAGCAGGAAAATGAACAGCTTTTTCATGGATCAGCCCTCCGCCCGCAGGGCCTGCATCTGGCGCAGGTAGGTTTTCAGGCTGTTCAATGAGCCGGAAATGTCCGGCAGTTCAGGTGCGACGTTGATGCCCTGCAACTCTTCCAGCCCACGCAGCATCGCCTGAGTGGTGGCGCTCTTGGCATCGAAATGACTGCCGATCCAGTCATGGGCCTTGGCCAGGCTGGCGTCATAGGCCTGCTGTTTGCGCTGCAACAGCGCCATCTGTGCCTGTTCCAGCATCAGATGCAGGTTCTGCTGCAGGAAGAAGGTCTGTTCCGGTGACATCAGCGGTTTGACCGGCTCGTCATGGTGCTGAATCACTACCAGTGTCTCGAACTTGTCCATCGCCTTGTTCCAGCTGGCCTTCATGCCCTCGCTCCAGGACTGCTCCACGCTCTCCGGCGTGATCTCTTCCAGCAACGACGGCAGTTTGCGCTTGTCGGTGATGGGCGTGACGCGCAGTTCATCCACCTGCCGGTTCAGCGCGGCCAGCTTGAGGAAAACGCCCTCGGTATCCAGTGTGGGCACGGCTTCCAGTGCGGCAATGTCTTCGGCCAGAGCCTTGCGCACATCGTAGAGGGTGACGTCATCGGTTTCGCGCAGGCTCTCGTCGGCGGATTTGAGCAGGTTCAGTGCGCCGGAGGCGGTCTGCTCCATGAGTACGCGCTGGTTGGCCAGGCGCAGCAGGTATTCCACCTCGGCCAGCAGCCAGTCCTTGCGACTGACCTCGGCGGTGGCAGTCACCTGCTGAATGCTGCGGGTGAGTCGATCCTGGAGTTCATCGATATTGGCCTTGTCGGCGTCGGCGCGGGCCTGCAGCTGTCCCAGCTGCTGACTGACATTGGCAACCGTCTGTGCCGCTTCGGCACGGCCATTGGCCAGTGCGGTTTCGACCTGCTGGCTGATCTGGTTTTGCAGCTGACCGTTCTGCTGTTTCAGCTGCCAGCCTTCCCATACCAGATAGGCGCCGCCGCCCAGGGCCACGACCGACAGCAGCAGCGCAAGCTTGCCCGGCCAGGTGGCGCCGCAGCGCTTCTCTTGAGTGTTCGGCGCAGCCGGCGGAGGCGTTTGTTTGGTCTCTGTCCTGGCCTCGGCCTTGTCGACGGGTGCGGAGCTGGCCTCAGCGGCAGTGGCTGCAGCATCCGCTTTCGCTTCGGCGGAGGTGTTGCTGTTGTCGCCGGGCACTGGGGTTGAGTTCTCGCCGTTTTGTTGTTCAGTTGTGTCGTTGCGGGTCTCTTTCATGCCGTATTCCGATGGTCAGGCGGGTAGCAAGGCATCGACCATCGACTGGTCGTCCGGTCCCTGGGCTACCCGAATTCGGTTGAATCCCAGCGAACGAGCCAGCTCGGCAAGGCGGGCACTGGGAACGATAATCAGGGTGTCGGTCAAGCGGGCGGCTGTGGATCCACACAGCTGCAGCAGGTTGTTCAAGGCTTGACCACTGGTAATCAGAATAGCCGATAACGGTTGAGCATAAATAGTACTTTGGATAACCGCTGCGTCATACTGCGGGCAGGCGCGGCGGTAGATATGGGCCAGATCGACGCGGGCACCGCGCTGACGCAGGGTTTCGGCCAGCAGGTCACGGCCGCCTTCGGCCCTCAGGATCAGTACCCGTTCGCCGCCGAGCTGTTGCATCGAAGCATCGGCGAGCAGGGTTTCAGAATCAAAGCCGCCTGCCGCGTGCCAACCCTCGAAACCCAGTTGGGTCAGGGTATCGGCGGTCTGCTTGCCGATGCCGACCCAGCGTACGCCCAGTGGCAGCTGAGGCCAGTAGGCATCGATCCAGTCGGCACCGATGCGGGCGGCATTGGGGCTGACGAAAATCACGTCGCGGTAAAGGTCCAGGTCAAGGATGCAGGCCTTGCACTGCTGGAAGTCGGCGTCCTGCTCGGTGGTGGGGACAATATCCAGCAGGGGCAGAGCCACAGGCTCGGCGCCAAGCTGCTGCAGCAGTTGCATCTGCCGGTTCGACTGGTGGGCCGGTCGGGTGACCAGCACCCGTCGGCCGTGCAGCGGCTTAGCCACGTTCGTCATAGACTTCGCGCAGGATGGCGTCGGCCCCGGCCGCCAGCAGGCGATCGGCCAGGGTGATGCCCAGGGCTTCGGCCTGTTCACGGTGACCGCGGATCTCGTCGCGCAGGACCAGGCTGCCGTCCGGACGTCCCACCAATGCACGCAGGTAAATTTCGTCTGTAGACGAGTTCAGTGTGGCATAGCAGCCGATCGGCACCTGGCAGCCACCTTCAAGGCGACGGTTGAGGGCGCGCTCGGCCAGTACCCGGTCGGCGGTATCGCGATGGTGCAGCGGCTTGAGCAGCTTGATCAGTTCGACATCGTCATTGCGGCACTCGATGCCCACGGCACCCTGGCCGCCGGCGGGCAGGCTTTCTTCCGGCGACATCTCATGGCGGATACGATCCTGCAGCTTGAGGCGCAGCAGACCGGCCGTGGCCAGAATGATGGCGTCATATTCGCCCGCATCCAGCTTGGCCAGACGGGTCTGGACGTTGCCGCGCAGGAAGCGCACTTCCAGATCCGGGCGGCGCTCGCGGATCTGTACTTCGCGGCGCAAAGAGGAGGTGCCGACCACGGCGCCTTCCGGCAGGGCATCCAGATTGTCGTAGCTGTTGCTGACAAAGGCATCGGTGGGCTGTTCGCGCACGCAGATGACCGGCAGTCCCAGCCCTTCGGGGAACTCCATGGGGACATCCTTCATCGAGTGCACGGCGATATCGGCACGGCCTTCCAGCAGGGCGTTTTCCAGCTCCTTGACGAACAGGCCCTTGCCGCCGATCTTGGCCAGCGGTGTATCGAGGATCTTGTCGCCGCGGGATTCGATCTTCAACAGCTCGATATGGATCTCCGGGTGGTACAGCTCCAGCTCGGACTTGACGTATTCTGCCTGCCAGAGAGCCAGCAGGCTGCGGCGGGTGGCGATGCGGATGGTGCGGGACATGAGACTCTCCTTATGCAAGCGACAACCCGGCATGCGGGAAATAAATTCGATTGTACCAGAAGGCCTGCAACAACGGCCAAAGGGCGCGGATGCAAGACTGATGCAGGCCAGGGTTGCTATAATCGGCGCAAACAGACAGGGCCGCGATGGTGGCCGCATCAGCAGCAGGAGATTCCCGGCATGAGCCAGAAGACCAATCAGCAGTGGGGTGGCCGCTTCAGCGAGCCGACCGATGCTTTCGTTGCCCGTTTTACCGCGTCCGTCGAGTTTGACCAGCGTCTCTATCGTCAGGATATCCAGGGTTCGGTGGCGCATGCGCGCATGCTGGCCAAGGTCGGCGTGCTGACTGAAGACGAGCGTGATGCCATTATCCGTGGTCTGGGCGAGATCCGCATCGAGATCGAGCGCGGCGAATTCGAATGGTCGGTCGAGCTGGAAGATGTGCACATGAACATCGAAGCGGCGCTGACC
>CAYMHL010000148.1:3051-5924 GCA_964390205.1 uncultured Marinobacterium sp. | reverse complement strand
AAGATACAGGCCATGACCACCATAATGGTGCCGTACTGAGCAATGATTTCCATAGGTTTATGCCTTGGTCGTCTGTGTGATTAACGGGCGAGCAGCATCTGCAAACGGCTGCCGACCTGCTGGGCGCGGTTGGCAAGGTCACCAACCCACTGGATGATCTGGTAAAGGAACATGACATCGATCGGCCAGAGATCACGTTCGACGCGGAACAGGGACGCACGCAGTTCGCGCTCGTGCTCGTCGGTCTTGTGTTCCAGTCGGTCCAGTTCAGTAATCAGGCGCTCGACAATATCGACTTCACGGCCGCGGAAACCGGCTGCCAGCAGTTCGTCCAGTTCACTCAGCGCCAGTACTGCCTGTTCAATTGCCTGCAGGGCCGTCCGCAACAGCTCCAGCAGTTCACCGCTGATCGCCTCGGGCACCTGCATCTGGCGACCCAGCATCAGGCCGGCAATGTCCTTGGCGCGGTTGGCGATCTTGTCCTGCATGCGCAGCAGGTCGAGCAGATCGGTGCGGGGGACCGGCAGAAACAGGCTGGCAGGGAGGCGCTGACGGATATCACGCTTCATGTCATCGGCTTCGCCTTCAAGAACGGCGATGCGATGCTGGCATTCGGCTGCAGTGTTCCAGTCGTTCCTGATCACCGCCTCGAAGAAGGGGATCAGTTCAGCGGCGCTTGCCTGCGCCTTGATGATGTGCTCCTGCATCGGCTTGAACGGGGAACGAGCGAACATCTGCAGAATGGGGCTATTAACCATGTTGCGTTCCTAATTTGCAGGTGGAAAAAAACTGGGCGCAAGTATACGTGCTGATGTCATATATCTGTAGTGATGCCGTCATAAAAAATGCTGAAATCTGCTGCCCGTCTGTGCAAATCCTTGGGTACACTGGAAAAAAACTACAGGGCTGAAATCATGGCAACCGAAACCGAACTCAAGCTGCAACTGCACGCCGCCGACCTGGAGCGGCTGCGCACTCACCCCCTGCTGCAGGCTGCTGAAGCCGGTGGGGTGAAGACCTTGCTCAATACCTATTATGATAGTCCCGAGTTGCTGTTGGCACAGTCTCGGGTCGCCGTGCGTCTGCGCCATCAGGGCAACAGAATCATCCAGACCCTGAAAACCAGCGGGCAGAGCGTCAATGGACTGCACCAGCGGGGCGAGTGGGAGTGGGATCTGCAGCAGGCCGAGCTGGACACCGAGCGGTTGTCGGGCACTGGCTGGCCTGCCAGTCTGCCGCCGGCAGGCGAGCTGGACTGGGTGGCGGTCTTTACCACCGATTTCGAGCGTGAAACCTGGCTACTAAGCTACCAGGGGGCCGAGATTGAAGTGGCGCTGGACCAGGGGCTGATCCGTTGTGACTGCCCCGAGGGCGGCCGCCTGGAGGACGAGATTCTGGAACTGGAACTGGAGCTGAAATCCGGCGCGGCCGAGGCACTGCTGGCGCTGGCCGAGGAACTGGGGCAGACGCTGTTGCTGCAGCCGTTCGACCTGAGCAAGGCGCAGCGCGGCTATCGCCTCTTTCACCAGTGCCGAAAGCCGGGATAAGTGCTCACAGCGACGTGCCCAAAGTGAAACATGCGCCAATAGCCAAGAAAAATCGATAAACATGCCGACAGCCACCGCAAGGGGATACTGATGCAACTGGCAGAAGAATGTTACACCTCGGTTCCGGCAGCACTGCACCCGCTGCTGGCGCAAAACCTGACCCGTGCCGAAGCGGCACTGGCTGCCCTGGACGATTGGCCGCAGGATCTCCCCGCGCAGCTGGCACGGGTACTGGTCGGCAGCGACTATGTGGCCGAGCAGCTGCAGCGACATCCCGAGTGGCTGGCCGAGCTGATCGCCAGTGGTGATCTCCATCAAGCCTATGGTGACAGCGTCTATGCCGAGCGCCTGCAGGCTTTACTGGCGCCACTGACGGATGAAAAGGAGCTGCATCGTCAGCTGCGTCTTTTCCGCCAGCGCGAGATGATCCGGCTGATCTGGCGAGATCTGAACCGACTCAGCGACATGCGCGGTACCACCCGCGAACTGTCACGACTGGCCGATGCCTGCATCGATCGCACGCTGGACTGGCTCTACGATCAGGCCTGTCAGCGCTGGGGCGTGCCCCTGTCTCGGCCGGATGCCGAGGGTCAGCGTCACCCTCAGCGGATGGTGGTGCTGGGCATGGGCAAGCTCGGCGCCGATGAGCTTAACCTGTCATCGGACATCGACCTGATCTTTACCTTCCCCGCCAACGGCGAAACCGATGGCGAGCGCAAGAATCTGGACAACCAGGACTTCTTCATCCGGTTGGGGCAGAAACTGATCCAGGCGCTGGACAACCTGACCATCGACGGTTTTGTGTTCCGCGTCGACATGCGTCTGCGTCCCTTCGGCTCTGCTGGCCCGCTGGCTTGCAGCTTTGCCGCCATCGAAAACTACTACCAGGATCAGGGGCGGGACTGGGAGCGCTACGCCATGATCAAGGCGCGGGTGGTGGCCGGTGACCAGCAGGCCGGGCAGGAACTGATGCAGCTGCTGCGTCCCTTCGTTTATCGAAAGTACATCGATTTCAGCGCCTTCGAGTCCCTGCGCGACATGAAGGCGATGATCAACCGCGAGGTGCGGCGCAAGGGGCTGGATCACAACGTCAAGCTGGGCGCAGGTGGCATCCGTGAGGTGGAGTTCATCGCTCAGGCGTTCCAGCTGATCCGCGGCGGTCGTGATGTCGACCTGCAGCAGCGCGAACTGCTCAACATCCTGCCGCAGCTGCCGGAGAAGGTGGGCATGCCGACTGAAGCAGTGGCCGAACTGACCGAGGCGTACACCTTCCTGCGTAATGTGGAACACGGCATTCAGGCGATCGCCGACAAGCAGACCCAGGAG
>CAYMHL010000148.1:0-2951 GCA_964390205.1 uncultured Marinobacterium sp. | reverse complement strand
CAGGCCGGTCAGTGTGACAATGCCGAGGTGACCCTGGAGCGGATTCTGGTGCTGGTGCAGGCGGTGCTGCGCCGCTCGGCCTACTTCGTGCTGCTGGCGGAGAACCCGGCGGCACTGAATCAGCTGGTGCGGCTGTGTTCGGCCAGTGCCTGGTTTGCCGAGCAGCTGTCGAAACAGCCGGTGCTGCTGGATGAGTTGATCGATCCGCGCACCCTGTATACCCCGCCCAACCAGTCCGAGCTGCGTACCGAGCTGCGTCAGCAGCTGCTGCGCATCCCCGAAGACGATATCGAACAGCTGATGGAGACGCTGCGCTACTTCAAGCATGCCCATATGCTGCGCGTGGCGGCGTCGGATATTACCGGAGTGTTGCCGCTGATGAAGGTCAGCGACTATCTGACCTGGCTGGCGGAAGCGGTGCTGGAATCGGTGCTGGAGATCGCCTGGCGCAACCTGACCGAGAAACACGGCACGCCACAGAAAAGCCCGGGTGTGCCCTGTGATCCGGATTTCATCATCGTCGGTTACGGCAAGGTGGGGGGCATCGAACTGTCCTACGGTTCGGACCTGGACCTGGTGTTCCTGCATGATGCCGATGCCAATCTGGAGACCGACGGCGAGCGGCCGGTTGCCAACAGCGTGTTCTTCAACCGTCTGGGGCAGCGCATCATCCATATCCTCAACACCTTCACGCCGTCCGGCATTCTCTACGAGGTGGACATGCGCCTGCGCCCCTCCGGCAATGCCGGTCTGCTGGTCAGCTCGCTGAACGCCTTCCGCGACTATCAGCACAAGGAGGCCTGGACCTGGGAGCATCAGGCACTGGTACGTGCCCGCGTGGTTGCCGGCAGCCCGGCACTGGCTGAGCGCTTTGCGCAGGTGCGCCGGGAGATACTGCTGCAGCCCCGTGAACAGGCGACACTCAAATCCGCCGTGGCCGAAATGCGGGAAAAGATGCGTGAGCATCTGGGCAGCAAGCCATCCTCCGGCCAGCACGCGTCCGTGTTCGACCTGAAGCAGGATCGCGGTGGCATCGTCGATATCGAGTTCATGGTGCAGTATCTGGTGCTGCAGCATGCAGCAGAGATGCCGGCGCTGATGCGCTGGACCGACAACATCCGCATTCTGGCCAGCATCGAGGCCGAGGGGCTGCTGTCATCGGACGAGGTGGAGATGCTGCGTGAAGCCTACAAGGCCTATCGTGCCGCGGGTCATCGCCAGAGCCTGCAGAATCGCTCCGGCGTGCTGGGCGAGGAAGAGATGCGCGGCTATCGTGCGGGCGTTGCATCGATCTGGCAGCGCCTGCTGGGGGACTGACACGGCCCTGGCGGACTCGATCGCGGGGCCAGTACCCCGCAACAGCCGGTCGTGTTGCCGGCCAGGTTGCGGATAAAAACGAAAAAGCCGACGCTAATGTCGGCTTTTTACGTACCAGGGGGCAATACCGGCTTAGAGGTCGGTCAGCCAGCCGTGCTTGTCTTCGGCCTTGCCCCACTGAATGTCGTTCAGTGCGCGGCGCAGACGCAGAGTGGTTTCACCCACGCCACCATTACCGACTTGATATTCCTTGCCCTTGTGGATCAGGGTGCCGACCGCGGTCAGTACCGCGGCAGTACCGGACAGCGCCGCTTCACAGCCCGGACGGGCGCTGCGTTCGAGCAGCTCGTCCACGGTCAGGGCGCGTTCCTGAACGTCCATGCCCAGGTCACGAGCCAGGGTCAGGATGGAGTCGCGGGTGACGCCGTGCAGGAAGGTGGAGTCCAGTGCCTTGGTGATGATGGTGTTGCCGTCGATCAGCAGGAAGTTGGCGGCGCCGGTTTCCTGAACATCGCCGCCCGGGCAGAACAGCACCTGGTCAGCCTGGAATTCGGCGCGAGCCTTCATGATCGGCTGCAGCGCACCGGCGTAGTTGCCGCCGGACTTGACCACACCCATGTGCGGCGGGCAGCGCATGCCTTCGTCGTCCAGCAGCAGGCGCAGCGCCTTGTCGCCGCCGGTAAAGTAATCGCCCACCGGCGACAGCAGCACGTACAGGCAGGAAGTCAGCGAGGGCACAGCGGCCTTGCCGATCGCAGGCTCGGTACCGATATGGGTCGGACGGATATACATGGATCCCGGCGGTGCCGGCACTTCGTCGACAAAGCGGGTGACGATGTTGCGGATCATGTCGCCCAGCATGGCTTCATCGAAGGCCGGCAGTGCCAGCAGTTCGGAGCTCTGTGCCAGACGGCGGATATTCTTGTCCATGCGGAAAATCTTCACCGAACCGTCTTCGTGACGGAACGCCTTCAGACC
Source organism: uncultured Marinobacterium sp. (assembly GCA_964390205.1). Lineage (GTDB taxonomy): Bacteria > Pseudomonadota > Gammaproteobacteria > Pseudomonadales > Balneatricaceae > Marinobacterium. The sequence continues at coordinate 656 of CAYMHL010000148.1, read as the reverse complement.
TTCGAAACAGGTGCTGGAGTAGTGCAGCACATGGGCACCCGGGTGCAGCTGCAGACTGTCGCTTGATACCACCTCGGCGTCGCTCCACTGAGAGCCGTCGAACCAGGAGATCGCCATTTCAGGCATGAAAACGGAACCAAAAGCAGACATAAAACCTTCCTAACAAGCTGGTTTGAAAGAGTTCGAGGAGGTGAAACCGCAGGTGCGTGGCGCGGAGAGCTGCAGCAATCCTAGATTGTATGCATTCAGCACAAAAATGGAATGACCTGAGCACAGAAATAGTGTTGCGCACTTCGTTGCAACGCCGTGCCGGTGGTACCATAAACGTTTTGGCGGCGGGCCGGTTAATACGGTCAATTCATGTGACCGGCGGCGCCGGTTGTGGAGACGGGCTTGAGCAGCAGCGACAACAGCAAACAGATCTGGATCGTCAGCGACGGCAAGCCGGGGCACCTGAACCAGTCCCGCGGCCTGGCCGAAGCCATCGCCCGTCGTTGTGATGTTCGCATCAGCGAGCAGCCGCCGATGGGCAAATTTCAGGCGCTGCGCCTGTTGTTCAGCGGCTTTCTGCCGGCGGTGGATGAGCGTCCGGCGCTGCTGATCGGTGCCGGCCACGCTACGCACCTGACGCTGCTGGCGCTGCGCCGTTTCTATCG
>CAYMHL010000147.1:0-5953 GCA_964390205.1 uncultured Marinobacterium sp. | reverse complement strand
CTGGAGGAGAAGGGCATTCTGGTGCGCCGCTCCCGCGAGCGACTGGAGAGCGAAATCGAACAGTTCACCGTGGTCGAGCGCGACGGTGCCATCATCGGCTGCGCGGCGCTTTACCCCTTTGCCGATGAAGCGATCGGCGAGCTGGCCTGTGTCGCCATCGATTCGAGCTACCGCGGCGGCCAGCGCGGCGACCGGCTACTGGCCGCCATTGAAGATCAGGCCAGGGCACAGGGGCTGCAGCGTCTGTTCGTGCTGACCACACGCACCGCACACTGGTTCGTGGAGCGCGGCTTTGCCGCCGGTGAACTGGATCAGCTGCCGCAGGAAAAGAAGGCGCTGTATAACTTCCAGCGCAACTCCAAGGTGTTCTTCAAGGCTCTGACGTAAGCTTTTCGCCGGGCAGTACCACACGGAAACAGGCGCCACCGAGGTCGGACTCGCTGACCTCGAGTTCGCCGTCGTAACTGCTGACGATATCCAGCGCCACGGCCAGACCTATACCCTGGCCCGGCGCCTGGGTATCCAGCCGGGCGCCACGCTGCAGGATCACCTGCCGCTGCTTCGGCGCCACTCCCAGACCATCGTCACTGACTGCGATGCGCAGCACGCCACCGGCCTGCTCCACGCTCACCTGCACCCGACTGTCGCCATATTTGAAAGCGTTGTCGATCAGGTTGCCGAGCAGTTCCATCAGGTCGCGTTCGTCACCGGCAAAGCCAGCGGTCCGGTCCAGCCGAGTGGCCACCTCTTTGGGCTGACGCGCGTAGACCTTTTCCATCACCCGCAGCAGTCGCTCCACCACCGGCGCCACCGGCAGCGCCTGCGCCAGTGTCCGCCCCTCGCTCTTGACCGCCCGCGCCAGCTGATACTGCACGATCTGCTGCATGCGCTGCGCCTGTTCTTCGACCTGCTGTCGATAGGCGGCGAAGTCGAGTCCCTCCTCCCCGGCACCCTTGATCACCGCCAGCGGTGTTTTCAGACTGTGGGCCAGATCCCCCAGGGTATTGCGGTAACGCTCACGCTGTTTGCGTTCCGTTTTGATCAGACGGTTGAGACTGGTAGTCACCCCCTGCACTTCCAGCGGGTAGCGACCATCCAGACTGTCGGTTTCACCCGCTTCTATGCGGTCCAGATCACGCGCCATCAGATCCAGCGGCCGCAGCCCCCAACGCATGATGAAATACTGCGCCAGCAATGCCACCAGACAGATACCACTGAGCCAGCCCAGCAGCTGCAGGCTGAATGTCTTCATTTCGCTGCGAATCTGCTCATCGCTGCGCAGTACCGAGATCAGAAAGCTCATTTCACCCTTATCGCTTTCCCAGATCACCGGGTACTGAAACAGGTAGAGCTTCTGCTCCGGCAGATGGCTGAACAGTGACTGTCCCGGCTTCAGCGCTGCACTGGGCAGACGCCGGACCAGTTCGGTCGGCAGCACTTCGCTGGAATTGGAACGCCAGAACAGGCGCCCATCGGGACCATGAATGAAACCGTATACCCCTGAACCCAACCGGCTGAAGCCGGGATCCAGCACCCGATCGGGCAGGCGCAGGCGCCCCTCATCCACTTCGATGGCACCCAGCAGCAGATAGACCTGCAAACGCGCCTGAGAGGCTTCGGCATTTTCAAGACTGGAATGAAAGGCCTTGAGCAGCGCCAGACCGGCAAACACAATCACCAATGGCAGGATGACCGCCGAGGCGCGCAGCAGGCGCGCCCGCAGTGACAGCGGCACAGCCCTGGGCAGGGTCACGCCGGTTCGGTACCATCAAGCGAGAAGCGGTAGCCCAGACCTCGCACCGTAGTGATCGGTTTCAGGCTCTGGTCGGGATCAAGCTTCTGCCGCAGGCGGCGGATAAACACCTCCAGCACGTTGCTGTCGCGATCATAGTCCTGGTGGTACAGGTGTTCAGTCAGTTCCGCCTTGGAGATGGTCTTGCCGGCGTTGATCATCAGGTATTCCAGGGTACGGTATTCGTAACTGGTCAGGCGTACTTCTTCGCCGGCGAGCTTGACCACCCGGGCCGAGGTATCCAGTTCCAGCGGGCCGAAGGCCAATACCGGGCTGGCATGGCCGGATGCCCGGCGGACCAGAGCATTGAGTCGCGCCAACAGTTCTTCGCTATGAAAGGGTTTGGCCAGGTAGTCATCGGCGCCGGCTTCCAGACCTTCCACCTTGTCCTGCCAGTCGCCCCGAGCGGTCAGCACCAGCACAGGAACCGTCTTGCCCTCGCTGCGCCAGCCGCGAATCACGTCCAGACCGGATACTTCCGGCAGACCGATATCAACCACGGCGATATCGTATTCATATTCCTGGCCCATGTAGAGCGCCTCGCGACCGTTGCCGCTTTCTTCCACGGTGTAGCCACGCTGTTCCAGCTGTAACTTGAGTTGACGACGCAGGTCGCTGTCATCCTCTACGATCAGTGCCTTCATTCGCTCTCCTCGTTGGGGTCTGGTGATAGCATGATACCGGTTGCGGCATCCACCAGGGCATCGCGCACCCGTCCCTGGTCAAGCAGGCGCACCCGGTAGACATCGACGCCACGATAACGGGTCAGTTCGGCGCGGATAATTTCACCGCCCAACTCGGTGCGGGCAATCTGGGACGCCTGTACCAGATCCACACGCCCGAAGTGGGCCGGAGCAGAATCAACGAGCTCGGTTGCAGGTTCAGCGTTGACCCTCAGAGCCGCTGCCACCAGCACAACGGCCACCAGCGTTCCCTGCAGCCAGGGCCTGCACTGCCGTGTTGAATGCGCCTTCAATTCCATCACCTCCCTGCCGTTATCATCCTGACGTCGGTTGTTGCCATCGATGTCTTTGCCATACATGCAAAGGCATCGATGCTAGGGCTGACGGTCTGAACAGAGCATGAATCTCAGCAACCGCGACGACAGGTCCGCAGGCCCAGAAGGCTGTAGAGCGGGCAGGTGCCGGAAATCGCGATGGCAATGATCGGTACGCCGATCAGTCCCCACCAGGTCTGAGGCCCGAAGAAGATGCAAATGATAAAGACCAGACCGATCAATACACGCACCAGCTGATCCAGAATACCGATATTCTTGTCCATGCTAACCTCACCAAAGCTGTTGTATCAGAAACTTCTCATATGTAATTCCGAGCATAGAGCGAGCGGACCCGGCTTTCAAGCACCGCCCAGTTCCTGTTCGGCCGGGTAAAAGGGCAGGTCAAATGCCTCGGCAACGCCTTCACAGGTAATGCGTCCCGAGTGAATATTCAGCCCGCCGACAAAGCCCGGGACGTCCTGCAGCGCACGACGCCACTCATGTCGCGCCAGCGCTTCCACATAGGGCAGGGTTGCGTTGGTCAGCGCCAGGGTCGACGTCCGCGCCACCGCACCCGGCATATTGCCGACACAGTAGTGCACGATGCCGTCCACCTCGAACACGGGATCGGCATGGGTGGTGGGATGACTGGTCTCGAAGCAACCGCCCTGATCGATGGCCACATCCACCAGTACTGCGCCGGGTTTCATGTCGACCAGCATGTCGCGGGTGACCAGCTTGGGTGCCGCAGCGCCGGGCAGGAGCACGGCGCCGATCACCAGGTCGGCTCGGGCCAGCTGCTGCTCGATATTCTCCCGGGTGGAATACAGGGTAGTCAGAGCGCCGTTGAAGCGTTCGTCCAGCTGCCTGAGCCGCTGAATCGACTTGTCCACCAGCGTCACCCGAGCACCCATGCCCAGCGCAATGCAGGCGGCATTCTCGCCGACCACACCACCGCCGATGATCAGCACCTGCCCGGAGCCCACACCCGGCACGCCGCCCAGCAGCACACCGCGTCCACCCTGTGCCTTTTCCAAACAGTGCGCCCCGGCCTGGACCGCCATGCGCCCGGCCACTTCGCTCATCGGCGCCAGCAGCGGCAGGCCCCCGTGCAGGTCCTGCACCGTTTCATAGGCGATGGCGGTACAGCCACTGGCCAGCAGTGCTTCGGTCAGTGGCCGGTTCGCCGCCAGATGCAGATAGGTAAACAGCACCTGATCGGCACTGAGCCAGGTGCATTCATTGGCCTGCGGCCCCTTCACCTTGACGATCAGATCGGCCCAGGAGAATACCGCCCGCGGATCATCCACGATCACCGCACCGGCCTGCTCGTAATCCCGGTCACTGAACCCCGCGGCCAGCCCGGCGTTCTGCTCCACCTGCAGCTGATGCCCCTGCTCCACCAGTTCACGTACACCCATGGGGGTCATGCCGACCCGGTACTCGTGATTCTTGATCTCTTTCGGCACGCCGATTCGCATGGCGATTTCTCCTTAACGCTTTGATTTCTGCCTTTCAGTCTAGCCCAAAGATCACGGCTTTCAGGCCCCTCGGCGCGCGCTGTTTATCTGATATACTCAAGCCTGACTTGCACAACCGAATTCCGAGGGGAGTCCCATGCCTGAGTATCGTTCCAAGACCTCCACCGCCGGCCGCAACATGGCAGGTGCCCGCGCCCTCTGGCGCGCCACCGGCATGAAAGATGAAGACTTCCACAAGCCGATCATCGCGGTGGCCAACTCCTTCACCCAGTTCGTGCCCGGCCACGTGCACCTGAAGGACATGGGCCAGCTGGTCGCCCGCGAAATCGAGAAAGCCGGTGGCGTCGCCAAGGAATTCAACACCATCGCCGTGGATGACGGTATCGCCATGGGCCACGACGGCATGCTCTACTCGCTGCCGAGCCGCGACATCATCGCCGACTCCGTGGAGTACATGGTCAACGCCCACTGCGCCGATGCGCTGGTGTGCATCTCCAACTGCGACAAGATCACCCCGGGGATGCTGATGGCCGCCATGCGCCTGAACATTCCGGTGATCTTCGTCTCCGGCGGCCCGATGGAAGCCGGCAAGACCAAGCTGTCCGAGCACAAACTGGATCTGGTCGATGCCATGGTACTGGCCGCCGATCCGAATGCATCCGACGAAGAAGTGGCTGAAGTCGAGCGCTCTGCCTGCCCCACCTGCGGTTCCTGCTCCGGCATGTTCACCGCCAACTCCATGAACTGCCTCACCGAAGCGCTGGGCCTGTCCCTGCCGGGTAACGGCACCATGCTGGCCACCCACGCTGACCGCGAGCAGCTGTTCAAGCGCGCCGGTCACACCATCGTCGAGCTGGCGAAAAAGTACTACGAAGGCAACGACGAGCGTATTCTGCCGCGTGCCGTCGGCATCAAGGCGTTCGAAAACGCCATGACGCTGGATATCGCCATGGGCGGTTCCACCAACACCATCCTGCACCTGCTGGCGATCGCTCAGGAAGCGGAGATCGACTTCACCATGAAGGATATCGACCGCCTCTCCCGCGTCGTACCCCAGCTGTGCAAGGTGGCGCCGAACACGCCGAAATACCACATTGAAGACGTCCACCGCGCCGGTGGCATCATGGGCATCCTCGGCGAGCTGGACCGCGCCGGCAAGCTGCACACCGATGTACCCACCGTGCACACCGCGACCATGAAAGATGCGCTGGATCAGTGGGATATCATGCGCAGCCCGACCCCTGAAGTGATCGAATTCTACAAGGCGGGTCCTGCCGGCATCCCGACCCAGCAGGCGTTCAGCCAGGCAACTCGCTGGCCGACACTGGACGGTGACCGTGAGCACGGCTGCATCCGCTCCATCGAACACGCCTTCTCGCTGGAGGGCGGTCTGGCCGTGCTGTACGGCAACATCGCGCTGGATGGCTGCGTAGTGAAGAGTGCTGGTGTCGACGAGTCGATTCTGGTGTTCGAAGGCACCGCCAACGTGATGGAATCCCAGGACGAAGCGGTTAGAAAGATCCTCAACGACGAAGTGAAGGCCGGTGACGTGGTGGTGATCCGCTACGAAGGTCCGAAAGGCGGCCCGGGCATGCAGGAGATGCTCTACCCGACCTCGTACCTGAAGTCCAAGGGACTGGGCAAGGAGTGTGCGCTGCTGACTGACGGCCGTTTCTCCGGCGG
>CAYMHL010000146.1:0-5962 GCA_964390205.1 uncultured Marinobacterium sp. | reverse complement strand
ACCGGCAGCGGGATGTTGACCTTTTCCATCAGCGCCTTGGCAGCCGGAATCAGGTCATGCTCGCACAGCGACTTGCCGACCGGCTTGCCGGCTGCCGCCAGGAAGGTGTTGGCGATGCCGCCACCGACGATCAGCTGATCGCACTTCTCGGACAGGGCATTCAGCACTTCCAGCTTGGTGGACACCTTGGAGCCACCGACGATCGCGGCCATCGGACGGGCCGGGTTGTCCAGCGCCTTGGCCAGTGCATCCAGCTCGTTGGCCAGCAGCGGACCGGCGCAGGCGATGGGGGCGAACTTGCCGACACCATGGGTGGAAGCCTGAGCGCGGTGCGCGGTGCCGAAGGCATCCATCACGTAGACGTCACACAGTGCCGCCATCTTTTTGGACAGTTCTTCGTTGTCCTTCTTCTCGCCCGGATTGAAGCGTACGTTTTCCAGCAGGACCAGCTCGCCTTCACCCACTTCAAAGCCACCGTCCAGCCAGTCCTTGACCAGCGGTACCGGACGCTGCAGCAGCTTGCTGATGTGCTCGGCCACCGGTGCCAGGGAGTATTTTTCTTCGTATTCGCCTTCGGTGGGGCGGCCCAGGTGGGACATTACCATCACTTTGGCACCGGCTTTCAGCGCCACTTCGATGGTGGGCAGGGAAGCACGGATACGGGCGTCGGAGGTCACCTGACCATCCTTGACCGGAACATTGAGATCTTCACGGATCAGCACGCGCTTGCCGGCCAGATCCAGATCAGTCATCTTCAAAACGCTCATCAGAGGAGTTCCTGTTTCTTGTTAGTTCAGTCAATCAGTCCTTGAGCTGCAGCCAGTACCGGGAGAGATCCAGCATCCGGTTGGCAAACGCCCATTCATTGTCAAACCAGCACAGCAGTTTCAGCAGTCGACCGCAGGAGACCCGCGTTTGGGTGCCATCCACCACCGCCGAACGGGGATCCGTATTAAAATCCACCGACGCGTGCGGCTCTTCGGTATAGCCCAACAGCCCGGCCAGTTCATTGTCGGCCGCCGCGCGCAGCATGGCGTTGATCTGTTGCGGGTCGGTATCCTGCTGCAGGTTCACCGACAGGTCCATTAGCGAAACGTTGATGGTCGGCACGCGCACGTGCAGACACTCGAAACGCCCGGCCAGATGCGGCAACAGGCGATCAATTCCACGGCTCAAGCCGGTATCCACGGGGATAATCGACTGCATGGCACTGCGCGCCAGGCGCAGGTCACTGCGGTGATAGCTGTCGATCACCGGCTGATCATTCATCGCCGAGTGGATGGTGGTCGTCACGCCGCTGTCGATACCGAAATGACGATCCAGCAGGTCCAGCACCGGCACCACGCAGTTGGTGGTACAGGATGCCGCCGAGGCGATGCGGTGTTCGGCCCTCAGGCTCGACTCGTTGAAGCCGAACACCACGGTAGCATCGATATCGGGCTGCGCCGGATGCGAATACAGCAACCGCTTGGCACCGCTGGCCAGATGGCGCTCGGCATCGGCGCGGGTGCGGAAGGCACCCGAGCATTCCAGCACCAGATCCACCCCCAGCTCACCCCAGGGAATCTGTTCGGGCTCGGCCTGACTGAATACACGGATACGATCACCGTTGATCAGCAGGGCTTCGCCGTCATTGCTCACCGGGGAGGGAAAGCGGCCATGGGTCGTATCGTAGCGGGTCAGGTAGGTGAGCGTATCCAGGTCGGACAGCTCGTTGATCGCCACCACCTGCAGCTCGTGCTGCAGGCCGCGCTGATAGATCGCCCTGAGCACGCCCTGGCCGATACGGCCATAGCCGTTGATCGCGATTCTGTAGCTCATTCGGCGCTCATGCTGACCAGAACTGCAACGACATGCCGCCGGGCGCACAAAGTGCCCGGCAGTACGTTTTGCAGCGGTTTACAGCAGGCCTTCAACAGTGCTGACCACATTCTCGACGGTAAAGCCGAAGTGCTTGAACAGATCGCCGGCCGGGGCGGATTCGCCGAAGCTGCGCATGCCGACGATGGCGCCGTTCAGGCCCACGTACTTGTACCAGAAGTCGGCGTGAGCCGCTTCCACCGCCACTCGTGCGCTGACAGCCGCCGGCAGTACCTGCTCTTTGTACGCTGCGTCCTGCTTGTCGAAACGCTCGGTGCAGGGCATGGACACCACACGGATCTGCTTGCCTTTGGCGCTCAACGCATCGGCTGCGTCCATGGCCAGACCGACCTCGGAGCCGGTGGCGATCAGGATGGCATCCGGAGTACCGGCGCAGTCACGCAGGATGTAGCCGCCGCGCTCGATGGCGTCGATCTGAGCGGCATCGCGGTTCTGGTGCGGCAGGTTCTGACGCGAGAAGATCAGCGCGCTGGGGCCGTCGGTGCGCTGTACGGAAGACTTCCAGGACACGGCGGATTCCACAGCATCACAGGGACGCCAGGTTTCCATGTTCGGGGTCAAACGCAGGTTGGCGATCTGCTCGATCGGCTGATGCGTCGGGCCATCTTCGCCCAGACCGATGGAATCGTGGGTGTAGACGAACAGCACACGCTGCTTCATCAGGGCCGCCATGCGCACCGCGTTGCGGGCGTATTCCATGAACACCAGGAAGGTGGCGCCGTAGGGAATGAAACCGCCGTGCAGAGCGATACCGTTCATGATCGCGCTCATGCCGAATTCGCGCACACCGTAGTGGATGTAGTTGCCGCTGGCATCATTGCGGCTCAGGCCCTTGGAGCCGGACCAGAGCGTCAGGTTGGAACCGGCCAGGTCGGCAGAGCCGCCCATGAATTCCGGCAGCATAGGGCCGAAGGCTTCGATGGCGTTCTGGGAGGCTTTACGCGAGGCGATGGTGTCGCCCTTCTCGGCCACCTGAGCGATCCAGGCATCGGCCTTTTCGGCGAAGTCGGCCGGCAGCTCGCCGGACAGACGGCGCAGCAGCTCTTCGGCCAGTTCCGGGTACGCGGTCTGATAGGCGCTCAGGCGCTCGTTCCACTCATTTTCGGCACTGGAGCCGGCTTCACGGGCATCCCAAAGCTCATACAGTTCTTCCGGCACTTCAAATTCGGGATGTGCCCACTGCAGCGCATCGCGCGCCAGCATGATCTCGTCATGACCCAGGGGGGCGCCGTGGCACTCTTCCTTGCCCTGCTTGTTGGGCGAACCGAAACCGATGATGGTCTTGCAGCAGATCAGCGTCGGCTGCTCGGTGTTTTCGCGTGCCTGCTCGATGGCGGCACGGATCTGGTCGCTGTCGTGACCATCGACGCCACGAATCACCTGCCAGCCGTAGGCTTCAAAACGCGCCGGGGTATCGTCGGTGAACCAGCCTTCCACTTCGCCGTCGATGGAGATGCCGTTGTCATCCCAGAAGGCGATCAGTTTGCCCAGACCCAGAGTACCGGCCAGGGCGCAGGCTTCGTGGGAAACACCTTCCATCAGGCAGCCATCGCCCATGAAGGTGTAGGTGTAGTGATCGATGATGTCGTGACCGTCACGGTTGAACTGGGCCGCCAGCGCCTTTTCGGCGATCGCCATGCCCACGGCGTTGGTCACGCCCTGACCCAGCGGGCCGGTGGTGGTTTCAACACCCGGGCAGTAGCCGTATTCCGGGTGACCGGCAGTTTTGCTGTGCAGCTGACGGAAGTTCTTCAGGTCATCGATGCTGACATCGTAGCCGGTCAGGTGCAGCAGCGAGTAGATCAGCATGGAGCCGTGGCCGTTGGACAGCACGAAGCGGTCGCGGTCATACCAGTGCGGGTTGCCGGGGTTGTGCTTCATGAAGTCGTTCCACAACACTTCGGCGATATCCGCCATGCCCATGGGGGCACCGGGGTGACCGGATTTGGCTTTCTGTACGGCGTCCATGCTCAATGCGCGGATGGCATTGGCAAGTTCTCGGCGAGAGGACATCAATCTACTCCTGGGGCTGGACCCAACCTTGAGGTTTACGGATTCGGGAATTTAAAGGCGCAATTTTCGCCCAGATGGCCACCGGCTTCAAATCCAAAAACGCAAATAGAGCGTTTTTCATGTGCAATACGCAAAATTTTCAAGCAAAAAGCCGCACGAGGTTATGCAAGCGGCCAAGGCTGGCGTTAAAATAACCGGTTTTAGACAACACTTTAATTTTCAGACCGGCCCGCTTTTGAAGCTTTTGGCCGCGCCTGACCCTGTGTGAGGATTGTTACCGGAATGAGCGAATACAGCCTGTTCACCTCCGAGTCCGTGTCCGAGGGACATCCGGACAAGATTGCCGACCAGATCTCCGATGCCGTACTGGACGCGATCATCGCGGAAGACAAGTATGCCCGTGTTGCCTGTGAAACCATGGTCAAGACCGGCGTGGCGATCGTTTCCGGTGAAATCAGCACCTCCGCCTGGATCGATCTGGAAGATCTGGTCCGCGGCGTGATCTGTGATATCGGCTACACCTCCTCCGACGTCGGCTACGACGGCGAAACCTGTGGCGTGATCAACATCATCGGCAAGCAGTCTGTGGACATCGCTCAGGGCGTTGACCGCAGCCGCCCGGAAGATCAGGGTGCCGGCGACCAGGGCCTGATGTTCGGCTACGCCTCCAACGAAACCGACGTGCTGATGCCCGCACCGATCACCTTCTCTCACCGTCTGGTTGAGCGTCAGGCCGAAGCGCGCAAATCCGGCCTGCTGCCCTGGCTGCGTCCCGATGCCAAGTCGCAGGTGACCTGCCGCTATGAAAACGGCAAGCCGGTGGCGATCGACGCAGTGGTGCTGTCGACTCAGCATAACCCTGACGTATCCCAGGCCGACCTGCAGGAAGCGGTACAGGAGCTGATCATCAAGCACGTACTGCCCGCCGAGCTGCTGCACAAGGGCACCCAGTACCACATCAACCCGACCGGCAAGTTCGTCATCGGCGGCCCGGTGGGCGACTGTGGTCTGACCGGCCGCAAGATTATCGTTGACACCTACGGTGGCATGGCGCGTCATGGTGGTGGCGCCTTCTCCGGCAAGGACCCGTCCAAGGTTGACCGTTCCGCGGCCTACGCCGGTCGTTACGTGGCCAAGAACATCGTTGCCGCCGGCCTGGCCGATCGCGTCGAGATCCAGGTCTCCTACGCCATCGGTGTCGCCGAGCCGACTTCCGTGTCCATCAACACCTTCGGTACCGGCAAGATCAGCGACGACAAGATCATCGAGCTGGTCCGCGAGCACTTCGACCTGCGTCCGTACGCGATCACCCGCATGCTCGACCTGCTGCACCCGATGTACCGTCAGACCGCGGCCTACGGCCACTTCGGTCGCGATCCCTTCGAGATGACCGTGGGCAACGATACCTTCACGGCCTTCCCCTGGGAGATGACCGACAAGGCTGACGCTTTGCGTGCGGCGGCTGGCTTGTAAGTTCGATCGACTCCAAGGCGGTGAGGCCAAGTCTGGCTGACCGTCTGCCGCCAGGACGGCGGCAGCCGAGCCCCCATGGATGGGTTTACGGCGTGTCAGACAGGCTTGGCCTCACCGACCCGAAGAGTCTTTTGCCGAGATAGCCTTTCGGCTTTCCCGCCACAACTGGCATCCCCCACCTGCCCTGCGCCATAATAGCGGCTGAACTTTCTGTCAGCAGGACCGCTATGCGTATCCCCCGGGTATATGAACCCCAGCCTTTGGCCCCCGGCCTCTGTATCGATCTCGGCGATACCACCATCCAGCACGTCATCCGCGCCCTGCGTCTACGCGAAGGCGATCGTATCTGCCTGTTCAACGGCGATGGTCAGGAATACCCTGCCGTACTGACTCAGGTCGACAAACGCTCGGCCCAGGCAACGCTGGAACCGGCACTGACACCGACGGTCGAATCGGCATTGCAGATTCATGTCGGTCAGACCCTGTCCCGCGGTGAGCGGATGGATTATGCAGTGCAGAAAGCCACCGAAATGGGCGTCAGTCGCATTACACCGCTGACCAGCGAACGCTGTGAAGTCAAACTCAAGGCCGAGCG
>CAYMHL010000145.1:3634-5971 GCA_964390205.1 uncultured Marinobacterium sp. | reverse complement strand
GCCGGTTACTGCCTATGATGTTGGAAGCATCGCCCGCTAGGGCGGTGAGCTGTCACCGACATGATCGGGTCTCTGCAGAGTTGTAACAGCTTTCGCCCAGTCCGGCTGTATTGCCGGGCGAAAATACAAGTCCGTCGGTTATACCATCAGTACAAAATCAGTTGCAAACGATAACCGCTCTCAAAGCGGCAAATGTTGCGTATTTTTGATCTCACGCAGGGCAAAATTGGAGTGCACCTGTGCAATGCCTTGAAGTGTAAAGATCTTTTCGTTCAGGAAACGGTCATAAGAGCGCATGTCCGGTACCACAACCCGCAGTACAAAGTCGGCATTACCCGTCACGGCGAAACACTGCAGCACTTCGGGGTAGGTCATCACCTGCTGCTCGAACTCGGCGGTACTGTCGATGTTGTGCCGCTGCAGCGACACCAGGGCGAACACACTCAGTACCTGCCCCAGGGCCTCGGGATTCAGACGTGCACTGTAGCCCACAATCGCACCCTGTTCTTCCAGTGCCCGTACCCGGCGCCAGCAGGCCGCCGGTGACAGCCCCACCTGCTCAGCCAACTGCTGATTGCTGATGCGTCCGTCCTGTTGCAGATGATCAAGTATCCTGCGGTCAAAACTGTCCAGCTCTACCTGTTTCATTTGGTAACACTCTATTTTTTTCGAAGATTATTTCTTAAATATACGTTTAACGAAATGATTTTTTAATATTTGCTGAAACCCCTGTTCAAATAGCAAGCACCTTTACCCGCCTTCTCCCTACAATTTCACTTCATGAAAACGGGGTTATCCGCTCTGCCATCCGGCGTTAACCACCGATAACAACAAGATCCAACACAGAGAGGTACCGGGTATGTCTGTCAATGATGCCCCCAAGCTCGATGACTATCGTCTCGAGGATCGCTATCTGCGCGACACCGGTCGCGTGTTTCTTACCGGCACTCAGGCGCTGGTGCGCATTCCATTGATGCAGGCACGCCTCGACAGGCAGAACGGCCTCAACACCGCCGGTCTGATCAGCGGCTATCGCGGCTCCCCGCTGGGCGCCTATGATCAGGCTCTCTGGCAGACCAAAAAGCTGCTGGATGAGCACCGCATCGATTTCGTACCCGCCATCAATGAAGACCTGGCGGCCACCATTATTCTCGGCAGCCAGCAGGTCGAGACCGATGCCGACAAGCAGGTCGACGGTGTATTCGGCCTTTGGTATGGCAAGGGCCCGGGCGTCGATCGCGCTGGTGATGCGCTCAAGCACGGCACAACCTACGGCAGCTCGCCCCATGGTGGTGTATTGGTCGTGGCCGGTGATGACCACGGCTGTGTATCCTCCTCCATGCCGCACCAGTCCGACGTGGCGTTCATGGCCTGGTTCATGCCGACCATCAATCCGGCCAACCTTTCCGAATATATGGAGTTTGGTCTCTGGGGCTACGCCCTGTCGCGCTTCAGCGGCTGCTGGGTCGGCTTCAAGGCGATCTCCGAAACCGTCGAAAGCGCGGCCTCTGTCGAACTCAAGCCGCTGCCAACCTTTGTAACACCAACCGATTTCACACCGCCGGCGGATGGTCTGCATTACCGTTGGCCGGACCTGCCCGGGCCTCAGCTGGAAACCCGTATCGAACACAAGATGGCGGCGGTTCAGGCCTTTGCCCGCGCCAACCCCATCGACCGTCGCATCTTCAACACCGACAATGCGCGCTTCGGTATCGTGACCACCGGCAAGGCCTATCTGGATCTGATGGAAGCGCTGCAGCTGCTGGGCATCGATGAAGCGCGCGCCAAATCCCTTGGTCTCGACATTTACAAGGTCGGTATGGTCTGGCCGCTGGAGCGCAAGGGCATTCTCGATTTCGTTCACGGCAAGGAAGAGGTGCTGGTGATCGAAGAGAAGCGCGGCATCATCGAAAGCCAGATCAAGGAGTACATGTCCGAGCCTGACCGCCCGGGAGAGGTGCTGATCACCGGCAAGCAGGACCAGAACGGCGAGCCGCTGATCCCCTACGTGGGCGAGCTGAGCCCGAAACTGCTGGCCGGCTATCTGGCCGCCCGTCTGGATCGCTTTTTCGGCGCCACATTCAGCAACGGACTGGAGCAGATCAACTGCTCGCTGGGCATTACCGACCCGGGTGGCGTGCGCCGCATGCCGTACTTCTGTTCCGGCTGCCCGCACAACTCCTCTACCAAAGTACCCGAGGGCAGCAAGGCGCTGGCCGGTATCGGCTGTCACTTCATGGCCTCCTGGATGGGACGTGACACCGAATCCCTGATTCAGATGGGCGGTGAAGGCGTCAACTGGATCGGCAAAAGCCGCTACACCGGCAACCCGCACGT
>CAYMHL010000145.1:0-3534 GCA_964390205.1 uncultured Marinobacterium sp. | reverse complement strand
TACAAGGGCCATGAGTCCCTGTTCCCGCAGGGCGTGACCTTCCACGACCGTTCCGAGCTGGATGCCGTACAGCGCGAGCTGCGCGAGATTCCGGGCTGTACCGTGCTGATCTACGATCAAACCTGTGCCGCCGAGAAACGCCGTCGCCGCAAGCGTGGCCAGTTCCCGGACCCGGCCAAACGTGCCTTTATCAACCATCACGTCTGTGAAGGCTGTGGCGACTGCTCTACCCAATCCAACTGTCTGTCCGTGATTCCGCGTGAGACCGAACTGGGCCGCAAGCGCAAGATCGACCAGTCCTCCTGCAACAAGGACTTCTCCTGCGTCACCGGTTTTTGCCCGAGCTTCGTGACCATCGAAGGCGGCCAGCTGCGCAAGTCGAAGGGACTGGATCTGGGCGCCGAGCTGGAGCAGCGCCTGCATAACATCTCTCAGCCCACCGTTCCCGCACTGCAAGGCAGCTACGACCTGCTGGTCGGCGGCGTCGGCGGCACCGGTGTGGTCACTGTGGGCCAGCTGATCACCATGGCGGCCCATCTGGAATCCAAGGGCGCTTCGGTACTCGACTTCATGGGCTTTGCCCAGAAAGGCGGCACCGTGCTGAGCTATGTGCGCCTTGCACCATCACCGGACAGCCTGCATCAGGTGCGAATCGAGAACGGTCAGGCCGATGCCATGGTCGCCTGCGATATGGTCGTGGCCACCTCGCAGAAAGCGCTGAACGTGCTGCGCCCGAACCACACCCGTATCGTCGCCAATGAAGCCGAGCTGGCCACGGCCGACTACGTGCTCTACCGCGATGCCGACATGCAGGCCGACAAGCGACTGAAGTTGCTCAAGGACGCCGTGGGTGAAACCGCCTTTGATCAGCTGAATGCCAACCTGATCGCCGAAAAACTGCTGGGCGATACCGTGTTCTCCAACGTGATGATGCTTGGCTTCGCCTGGCAGAAAGGCTTGGTGCCTGTATCACTGGACGCCCTGATGCGGGCCATCGAACTCAATGGCGTGGCGATCGAGCGCAACAAACAGGCCTTTGGCTGGGGCCGTCTGGCGGTAACTGATCGTGACTACGTGATGTCGCTGCTCAGTGAAGAAGCCCGCGAAAAGACGATCACGCCTGAAAAAGAGACGCTGGAACAGTTGATCGAGCGTCGCATGAAACACCTGACGGCGTACCAGAACGCCGACTGGGCCGAGCAGTATCGTGTACAAGTTGAACAGGTCCGTCTGGCCGAAACGGCGCTGGGACAGACAGATCTGCCCCTGACGCGCAGCGTGGCCCAGCAGCTGTTCCGCCTGATGTCGTACAAGGACGAGTATGAAGTTGCACGACTGTTCACCCAAACCGATTTCCTGCGAGAGATCGAGCAGACCTTTGATGGCGACTACCGTATCCACTTCCACCTGGCACCCCCACTGCTGAGCCGGAAGAAGGATGCCCGTGGTCGTCCGGCCAAACGTCAGTTCGGTCCGTGGATGCTGAGAGCCATGAACGTTCTCGCACCTTTGAAGGGGCTTCGTAACACGGCGTTCGACCCCTTCCGTTTTTCCGCCGATCGCAAGCTGGATCGTACCCTGCTGGCGGAATACCAAGACTTACTGGGCCGTTTTGCCAAGGAGCTGAACGCATCCAACTACAGTTTTGCCCTTGAGCTGGCAGAACTGCCGTCCGAAATTCGCGGCTACGGCCCTGTGCGTGAACAGGCAGCCGAGGGCGTCGCCCAGAAGCGCACGCTGCTGCTGAAAGCATTCGAGACCGGACAGGCTACGCTGATCAAGCTGGCCAAAACCGAGGAGGAAGCCCATGTTTGAACAGCTGAAAACCCTGCCACAGGACCCGATTCTGGGGCTGATGAAGGCCTTTCGTGAAGACCCGAGAACCGACAAGGTAGACCTTGGAGTGGGCGTGTACCGGGACGAGGCCGGTCAAACACCGATCATGACTGCTGTACAGGCTGCCGAACGGCGTCTACTCGGAACGGAAACCACCAAGGCCTATATCGGCCCCGCCGGCTCCGAAGGCTTCAATCAGCTGATCGGTCAGCTGATGCTGGGTGCCGATCACAGCGCCCTGCGTGATGGCCGCGCCACCGTGGTACAGACACCCGGCGGCTGTGGCGCCCTGCGGATGGCGGCCGAGTTTCTAAAGCTGTGCCGACCGGATACCACTGTCTGGGTCAGCACCCCGACCTGGGCCAACCATATACCGCTGCTGGGCGGGGCCGGCCTGACCATTCGCGAATATCCCTATCTGGATCGCACCACTTTAAGTGTCGATTTCGATGCCATGCTCTCGTGCCTGGAGCAGGCCGAAAGCGGCGATGTGGTGCTCCTGCACGGCTGCTGTCATAATCCGTCCGGCGCAGATCTGGACGCCGATCAGTGGGCCGCTATCACGGACCTGATCGAGCGCAAGGGACTGCTGCCGTTTATCGATATGGCCTATCAGGGCCTGGGTGAAGGGCTGGAACAGGATGCGCAGGGCGTTCGCCTGATGGCGGAACGTCTGCCGGAGGTGATCGTGGCCTCCTCCTGCTCCAAGAACTTCGGCCTGTACCGGGAACGTACCGGTGCCCTGATGCTGATTGCCGCCACGCCCGCACAGGGCACGGCGGCGGCCAGTCAGCTGCTGAGTGCGATCCGGTCGCACTACTCCATGCCGCCTTCGCATGGCGCAGCGGTGGTCGAGCTGATCCTCGACTCACCCGAGCTGGCACACCAGTGGCAAACAGAGCTGGGCGCGATGTGTGATCGCATCCTGGATCTGCGCGCCAGCTTCAGCAAGGCACTGGCCCCGGCCGGTGACTTCAGCTTTATCGAACGGCAGCGCGGCATGTTCTCCTTCCTGGGGATTACGCCGCAACAGGTTCAGATCCTGCGCGAGGAGTTTGGCATCTACATGCTGGACTCCAGTCGGATCAATATCGCCGGTCTGTCCGCCACCACCCTGCCCCGCGTCAGTGAGGCAATTCGGGAAGTGCTTTCCCGGGAGGGAAGCGGACACACTGCCTAATGTTTTAACCGGGCCTCCGCTGCAGCAACAGCGGGGGCCTTTCAGTCAGCACCGGCCCCTGACCGATAACAATAACGAAACCGGAGAACTCACACCATGAGTCAAGCAACACCCAAAGCGCACCAGCAGGCGGGCAGCCTCTGGTCGTCCCGCATGGCCTTTATTCTGGCCGCCGTCGGTTCGGCCGTCGGCCTGGGTAACATCTGGAAATTCCCCTACATCACCGGCGAAAACGGCGGCGGCGCCTTTGTGCTGGTGTATCTTGCCTGTATCGCCATCGTGGGCATTCCTGTACTGATCGCGGAAGTGATGATCGGCCGACGCGGCGGCCAGAGCCCGGTGGCCAGCATGCGCGAGCTGACCACCACCGAGGGCACCCGCAAGGGCTGGCGACTGATCGGCTGGAACGGCATTGTCGCCTCCTTTCTGGTGCTGTCGTTCTATTCCGTCATCGGTGGCTGGGCGCTGGTCTACGTATTCAAGGCCGCGTCCGGCATGTTTACCGGGGCCGATGCCGA
>CAYMHL010000144.1:0-6005 GCA_964390205.1 uncultured Marinobacterium sp. | reverse complement strand
AGTTTCATCATGGTCATGCCGGGGGCGCGCATGTTGAGGATGGTGGCAATGATATTGATGGCCCCCATGATCGAGCTGATTCCCATCATGTGTACGGCAAAAATAAAATAGGTCACGCTGGGCGGCGCATAGGTCGTCGACAGTGGCGCATAAAAGGTCCAGCCGAAATTGGGCGCGCCGCCGGCCATGAACAGCGTCGATACCAGCATGGCAAAGGCAAACGGCAGGATCCAGAAGCTCCAGTTATTCATGCGGGGCAACGCCATGTCAGGCGCACCGATCATCATCGGCACCATCCAGTTGGCCAGACCGACAAACGCCGGCATCACCGCGCCGAACACCATGATCAGGCCGTGCATGGTGGTCATCTGATTGAAGAAGCCCGGCTCTACCAGCTGCAGCCCAGGTTGAAACAGTTCGGCGCGGATCATCAGCGCCATGCAGCCACCAAGGAAGAACATCAGCAGGCTGAACCAGAGGTACATGGAACCAATGTCCTTGTGGTTGGTGGTAAACAGCCAGCGCCCCAGCCCCTTTGCCGGGCCATGATGTGCATGCTGCGGTGAATCAAGGGTCGTATCCAGCGTACTCATTGCTCAGCCTCCCCTGTTGACGGCTCCAGCAGGCGCGCAATCTGCGCCGGGGATACCGCCTCGCCGAGGCTGTTGCCCCAGGCGTTGCGCTCATAGGTGATCACAGCCGCCAGCTCGGTGGCACTGAGCTGATCACGGAATGCCTGCATCGCCGTACCGTTTTTGCCGTTCAGCACGATATCGATATGCGCGGCCACATCCCCCAGCGCGATGGCACTGCCCTTGAGTGCCGGGAAGGCACCGGGGACACCCTCACCGTTCGGCAGGTGGCAGGCGGCACAGGCACGCAGATACACCTGTTCGCCCTGCTGCATCAGCTCATCCAGGGTCCAGGTACGCTCGGCAGCGGCCGACTCCGCGGTCTTGGCCGCTTTGGCATCCGCCAGCCACTGGCTGAAATCCTCCTGGCTGACTGCTTCGATCACCACCGGCATGAAGCCATGATCCTTGCCACAGAGTTCGGCACACTGACCACGGTAGACCCCCGGCTCATTGATCACCGTCCAGGCCTCGTTGATGAACCCCGGAATGGCGTCTTTTTTCACCGCCAGTGCCGGCACCCACCAGCTGTGGATAACGTCATTGGAGGTGAGCAGAAAGCGGATCTTGGTATCCACCGGCACAACCAGGTGGCGATCCACCTCCAGCAGGTAATGCTCCTGCTTCTCGGCTTCATTGCTGATCTGCTCGCGCGGGGTGGACAGGTTGCTGAAGAAATTGAGGTCATGGTCGAGGTAGTCGTAGCGCCACTTCCACTGGTAGCCGGTCACCTGTACGTCCAGCTCGGCTTCGGTGGTGTCATACATTTCGACCAGCGTCGCGGTGGCCGGCACCGCCATGGCAACCAGAATCCCCAGCGGAATGATCGTCCAGATCACTTCAACCAGCGTATTCTCATGAAAGTGGTGGGCTTGCGCACCGCGTGACTTGCGGTGGTGGAAGATCGACCAGAACATGACGCCGAACACCACGCAGGCGATGGCGACACAGATCCAGAAGATCGTCATGTGCAGATCGAAAACCGAACGGCTGACATCCGTGACACCAGGTGTCAGATTGACGGTCCATGCCGCATGTGTACCTGCGGTATACAGCGTCAATCCAAGCCCCGAGCCGATGGTTGTTATTATTGTCCTTACCATCATTCAGGCCTCCCCCGTCTTGACCCGGAAGGAGGCTCAGCGTGCTCCCTCACAGGTGATCCGGTTAACTCGAGTATAGCAGGCCATCTGAAAGCGCAAGGGCGCTCACCCGTTTCAGACGCCGGCGATGCTCAAGGCCCAGCGCACCAGCAGAATGATGGAAATGACAAACAGGGCCGCCATCAGCAACCCGATCAGGATGTAATGCAGGGGGCGACCTTCGCGAAAGTCGCGTTCACGATTGCGTTCGGACTGCACGCCGAAGAAGCTGGACAGTACGCTGAGCAGCGTCTGCCAGAAGGTTGGTTTGTCGGACATGGCGTTTACCTCCACTTGAGGTATAGGCGATATCCGAGCAGAAAGGCCAGTATGAGGGTATAGATCAGCACTTCCAGATAGCCGGCTCGAATCAGCCAGGCAAAGTGCAGCAGCACCAGCAGCGAGATCGGGTAGATCAGTCCGTGCAGGGTTTTCCAGCGTTTGCCCAGGCGTCGTTGCCATCCCTGAGTCGAGGTGATGCCCAACGGCAGCAGCAACAGCCAGGCGCTGAAGCCGACAATGATATAGGGCCGCTCAGTCAACTCGCGCAGCAGCAGGTCCGGGCGCCAGCCGAGAATAAACGTGGCCACGGCCAGCAGGTGTAAGGTTGCATAAAACAGCGCATACAATCCCAGCATGCGCCGATAGCGCTGCAGCCAACTCATGCCGAACAGGCGCCTTGCCGGTGTTACCGCCAGTGTTATCCACAGGAAACGCAGCGCCCAGATGCCGAGAAAGGAGACAATAACCTGGGCGGGGTCAGCCCCCAACTGCTGCTGTATCGCCTGCACTGTAATCCAGCCCAGCGGCAGCAGGCTGACGCAAAACAACAGCAGCCAGAACAACCGACGACCCAGTGCCGAGCGATGCACAGTGGCTATACTCAATACCATCGGCGCAGATCCATGCCTGTGTAAAGATGCGCCACCTGATCCGCATAGCCGTTGAATGGCTGGGTATCAATGATGTTGGGACTGAACAGCGAAGACGGCAGGCGTCGCTCGGTCGACTGACTCCAGCGCGGATGATCCACTGCCGGATTAACGTTGGCATAGAAGCCGTACTCCTGCGGTGCCGTGCGATTCCAGCTGGTCGGCGGCATCTGTTCACTCAGATGAATGCGCACGATCGACTTGATGCTCTTGAAGCCGTACTTCCAGGGTACCACCAGGCGCAGCGGCGCGCCGTTCTGCGGCGGCAACGCATCACCGTAGACGCCTACGGCAAGAATGGTCAGCGGATGCATCGCCTCATCCATGCGCAGCCCTTCCACATAGGGCCAATCGATGGTGCCAAAGCGGGAACGCTGGCCACGCATCTGCTCGGGATCATGCAGGGTGGTAAACGCCACATAGCGGGCGTTGCCGGTGGGTTCGAAGCGTTTGAGCAGGGACGCCAGCGGGAAGCCAACCCAGGGAATTACCATCGACCAGGCTTCGACACAACGAAGGCGATAGATCCGCTCTTCCAGATCGACGCCCTTGAGCAGGTCTTCCAGCTGATAGGTCCCTGGCTTGTGTACTTCGCCACTGATCTCGACGCTCCAGGGATCGGTCTGCAAAGACTGGGCATGGGCCTTGGGATCGCCCTTGCCCAAACCGAATTCGTAAAAGTTGTTGTAGCTGCTGACATGTTCGTAGGGGGTCAGCTTTTCACCGGTCGACAACTCAGTGGAGCGGGTTGCCGCACGCAGCTTCTGCTGCAACCAGTCCGGTCCGGGATAACGTACCGCATCGTCATCCAGTGCATAGCGGGATACGGCGGCGGCAGGACCACTCATCAGCAGGGCTCCGCCGGCAGCCAGTCCCTTGAGAAACTGTCGGCGCTGACGGTAAATCGATTCGGGCGTTATTTCCGAAGAGGCAATATCACGGGCTTTGCGGATCAGCATGAGACACTCCAGCAACATTACGCTTGATTAGACAGACATTACGCAGCCGGTTCCGCCTCTGCCCACATTGCAGTGACAAAAAAGCAGACCGAAGTCTGCTGTTTGATCAATTACCCACGCTGCCGCGAACGCCGCCAGACCCACAGCAAGGGGCCGGACAGGGTATAACAGAGGAAAAGTATCCACAGGGATACAGACGTGCTGATCGAGATGATGCCCACACAGAGTACGATGACCGCCAGTATCCAGAACGGAACCTTGCCACGGAAATCCACGTCCTTGAAGCTGTAGTAGAGAGTGTTGCTGACCATGAGCACACCGGTCAGCGCAACGAACAAGGCAACCGGGTATTCCCAGCCGTCGATGCTGACACCAAACTCGGTACACACCCACACCAGACCGGCCACAGCGGCAGCGGCGGAAGGGCTTGGCAAGCCGATGAAATAACGCTTGTCTACCGAGCCGATCTGGGTATTGAAGCGGGCCAGACGCAGGGCACCTCCGGCCGCGTAAACGAATGCGGCGAAAAAGCCCAGTTTGCCGAGATCACCCAGCGCCCAGTTGTAAGCCACCAATGCAGGAGCCACCCCGAAAGACACCATATCAGACAGGGAATCGTACTCGGCACCGAAGGCGCTCTGGGTGTTCGTCATGCGGGCCACCCGTCCGTCCAGCCCATCCAGCAGCATGGCCACGAAAATGGCGATGGCGGCCGCCTCAAACTGACTGTTCATGCCGGCCACAATGGCGTAAAAACCTGAAAACAGCGCCCCGGTGGTAAACAGGTTGGGCAGCAGGTACACGCCGCGTCGTCGCTGCGGACTGGTTGTCGAGGCTGCCGGGTCCATTCCGTCTTCGGAAGACTTCACCGGTTCTTGCGGCTGATCACTCATGATGTAACCTCTGTCAAAACGCTGATCCTGCATTCTACTCGACAGAGGCACTCAAGCCCAATGCCATCAGGCAGCAGCACTGCCCTTATCGTCCTTGTAGGCGGCGGCAAGATTATTGAACAGGGCACGGCTGATGCCGGTGATTGCCATGAACTTGTCCAATTCCTGCGCCAGCAATGAACTCTGGTAGGACTCCTGCATGATGATCAGACAGAAACCGGTCACACCGTTAACGGCCTTGACCATACGCCCCAGCAATTCGATGTCATCGGCAAAGACCTGGGTCAGGATGGGAATCAGATGCTTTTTGATCAGC
Source organism: uncultured Marinobacterium sp. (assembly GCA_964390205.1). GTDB lineage: Bacteria > Pseudomonadota > Gammaproteobacteria > Pseudomonadales > Balneatricaceae > Marinobacterium. The sequence goes on along the minus strand of CAYMHL010000144.1, from coordinate 1,131 downwards.
AGGGTACCACTGGACATGAACTCCACCGGCAGTTTGACCTGCACGTGCACCTCGCCAACCTTGTGCATGCGAGCCGCGAAAGCATCGTCATAAGGGCCACTGAATACCGTCTCCAGCCAGGCCTTGTGAGTCGCCTTCAGTGACTCAACACGACCTTCCAGAAAAGGCGCTGCCGCCGGGATCTGCTGCAGGTCTTGATAAAACCGATCAGTCACGGCTGCCAGATGCGGGATCAGTTTGGCACCCTCGGCAAGGAGTACCTGTTCATCTTCCGCATCGAAACCCGAGCAGGCCTTGCCTCGCTCGCACAAAGCCGTGAAGTTGATCTGACTCATGTGAATACCTTCCTTGAAGTGAGATTGAAATGAAACCGTAACGGGCAGCGGTTAAAGCCCGCCATTCTCGCATGGTTATTTCAAATATCAAGGATGTTTAATATTCACTGCCGTTAACGGCCGGCCGCTGACCGACCTCAGTCAGCGGATACACCGGTTTTTTGCCGGTAGGCTGCCGCCAGATTGGCATACAGGGCCTCACTGATGCCGGTCACATCCATGAAGCGCTCGAGCTCATGCTCGCGATAGGACACCTGCATGATGATCAGGCAGTAGGTGGTTACGGCGTTGACCGCTCGCATCAGCCGAACGAGACGATCCAGGTCATCGCTGCAGGCCTCGGTCAGCACCGGGATCAGATGCTTGCCGATCAGACCAATGCCACTGGCCATGAAACGCTCGGGCAACCTGACCTGCACATGCACCACACCCACCTGGTGCATATACGCGGCAAAATCGGCATCGTAGGGACCGGTGAAGATTTTTTCCAGCCAACGGCGATGGGTTGCCTTGAGTCGATCCAGCCGCCCTTCAAGGAAAGGACCGGTCTCTTCAATCTTGCCCAGTTCAAGGTAGAAGGCTTCAGTGACCCGATCGAGTTCACTGACCAATGCCGAATGGGACTCACGCAGGGTCGCTTCGTCTTCAGCATCAAATCCGGCAAAAAGCTTGGCCTGCTGGTTAAGCTCGGAAAAATCGATCTCGCGCATTGGGTATCATCCTTGCAGCAATGCAGTGTCAGGCCTCGTGCCCGCACTACTTCATAATTATTAGTGTTGATTGACTGTGAATTTAT
>CAYMHL010000143.1:3466-6023 GCA_964390205.1 uncultured Marinobacterium sp. | reverse complement strand
GATTGCGACACGGATCATCAACGAGTCGGGCCTCAAACGCCGAATCAGCTGATCATCGCCCGGCTTCGAACTGCGCCAGTTTCAGCTCTACCGGCTGCCCGAGCCAGTAGGCGTGATCGGTATGGTCTTTATAATCATCACCGGTGTCACCATGCACCAGCACGTCCAAATTACCACGCTGTTCATCCAGCCAGGGAATAAAGGTGTCGAAGTCACGGTCAGTGAACAGCACCTGCACACTCCAGCGGGTGTGCGGACCCACTGGCCGCTGATGGATGCGCCCCACAGGCAGGCCAAACTCCCGCAGGATACGCTCACAGATGACCTTGACCTGTTCCAGCGACCGGGCATCAAAGTAGATATGAGCATGGTAGGCCTTGTGGCGATTGACGGGGTAATGATCGGAAGTTGCAGAGGTCATGTCATATCCTGTTTACAGCCTTGAAAACCCAAGTGTAAGCCTTGAACCTTGGCAATCACAAATTCTGCGGCGCCATCTGTGCCAGACAAGGCTTTTCCCATAAAATGGCGGCCTGTTTTTCTTCAACTCATGTTCTTAACTCATTGTGTGGAGTTCCCGCCATGCCGAAAGTGGCTGATGTCAAACGTGGCAACCTGGTCGAAATCAATGGCCACTACATGCTGGTCCAGCAGATCGATATCTCCAGCCCGACTGCCCGAGGCGCCAAAACCCTGTACCGGATGCGCTTCAGTAAGCTGCCCGGTGGCGGCAAATATGAAGAAACCTTCACCGGTGACGACATGCTCAAGGATGCAGCGCTGGAACGCCGCAAGGTGTCTTACCTTTATAAGGAAGGTGATCTCTATACTTTCATGGACAGCGAAGACTACTCTCAGTACATGCTTAACGGCGATGCGATTGAAGAGCAGCTGCCCTACCTGATGGACGGCATGGACAACATCATGGCACTGTTGGTCGACGGCAATATCCTGACCATCGAGCTGCCATCCACCGTCATCATGGAAATCCTGGAAACGGTACCCGGCATGAAGGCCGCCAGTGCCACCGGCCGCACCAAACCGGCCAGGTTCGCCACCGGTCTGGAACTGCAGGTACCGGAGTACCTGGAAGCGGGTGAAAAGGTAAAAATCAACACCGAAACCGGCAAGTTCCTGTCCCGCGCCTGATCCCTCCGGAGTGCAGCAACCGCTGCGCTCCTATCAGCTCTTTTTTATTTTCTTGCAGTCCCCTCCAGTCTTTTCGTTACGTTGTCGCCTAAATAACCCACAAATCACGTTGATTACCTGCGAATATGCTTATATCAGGCAACAGATTTCTTCACTGCCATCATCTAAAACTACTGTTTGAATTTTATTCAACTGTTCGGAAAATTATTCATTAGCATGGTCTTATTTCCCCTCCCATACTCCTCTTGCCATTCACGAATTAGCTTAGTGTTTTCAGCAATAAGTGATTGCCCCACCGATTAAGAACAACCACAAATGACTTAACAGTCAGGGGTAAGGCAATGAAACCCTCATCTCACCCACGTATTCGCAACAGATGGCAATACCCGTCAACGCTGGCGCTTTTGCCACTCTGCATACTCCTGTCACCAAGCGCACAGGCAGACAAAATTGTGTCTCAGCCAAGCTATCCCTATGCGCCCGCAGCACCGGGATTTACGGCCTACGGTTTCGGTGGCTGGAACCTGGACAACGTGGACATCATCCTCAACGGCACCAGCAGCTTCTTTGATGAAACCGATGGCAGTTATTATTTCGATACGGACTCCGACCTGACCTATCTGGGCGAAGTCGATAACGGCGCTGGAACTGTCACGGGCTATGTATTGGCCAAGGATTGGCCTGTTGGCGAACCTTCAGGCCAAGATCGTCAACGACGACCTGGCGGTCAAGGACCCCAAACCTACCAACTGCATCATGGCCACGTCCTATCTTGAAGGCCACTTTCTCGACTCAACCGATCCCGAACAAGTCATCTGCAGTGGTCCCTTCCAGAGCCACAAACGCTACAAACTGGCCATGCTGCCCTCAACAGTTGCGGCGGGCCGGGTTTACCATTATTGAATACCCGAACCAGAGCGGCGAAACCGACACCCTGAATTCGGGTGCCACGCTGGGCAGTGACTATGCCGACCTGCCTGCCGGTGGTGCGGCAGATGGTCAGTTCGGACCCTGGCTGGCCAACAACATGCTGCCCGAGGGTATCTTCTGGGATGATGACGGCAACCCGGAAACCGATGCAGCCCTGCTGGCCTGGTATGGCTACCACCCTGTATCAAATACCTACAGCTGGATGGGTGGCGCAGCTACCGATTTCACCCCTATCCCCGAACAACAGATCCTCGACTGGGGGGGCAATCTGGAATATACCTCAGGGGTAATTGATGATCTGGTCAACGTCGGTCTTAACTATGTCGTTACGGTTGGTGATGTGAGCAGCGCGTCCAGCCAGTTCACCATTCGTATCACACCTCAGGTCGATAGTTCGGGCACACCGGCACCGGGATTTACTTCGGTTGAACCCTTCCCTGCTCTGATATTCAGCAGCCAGGATGCCAGTGTCGCCATC
>CAYMHL010000143.1:0-3366 GCA_964390205.1 uncultured Marinobacterium sp. | reverse complement strand
GGTTGAACCCTTCCCTGCTCTGATATTCAGCAGCCAGGATGCCAGTGTCGCCATCACTCCGACGGCTACTTTTGAAGCCGGTGCCGTACTGACTGCACGTATTGGCGATGCCGATCTCAACCTTCTGTCTGATACCGCCGAAACGGTTGAAGTGCAAATTTCCACCACGACCGGTCTAAGCGACACTCTGGTGCTGGAAGAACAGGGCGAAAACCGGGGTGTCTTTGCGGGTATTCTACCGTCTGAATACAGTGCCGTTCCGGTCGGCACGACTGTCACTGTCACCTACACGGATGAGAACATCGGCGATGGCAGCAGTCTGGTTAAAACAGCTACCACCACGGCAGCCGATCCGACTGAACCACCCATGCCGACCTATGATGTCTCCATCGCCGACTTCTCGACCCCGGCCAGCCTGTTTGTGGGCCAGAGCGGCAAGGTCAGCCTGACGGTGGTCAGCGACAAGGCGTCCGAAGCAGCTGTAAGCGGCGAGGTTGTGATCTCGGCGGATGGTGCAGTTGTCCTGCGTGAACCCTTCACCGACCTGGCACCAAACAGACGCTTCAGAACCTCTACCACCTGGACAGCCGATGTGGAAGGCGAGGTCAGCTGGACAGCCGCAGTCGTGATTGATGAAGTCTCAGTCGATACTGCCACATCAACCACCAGCGTCACCGTTAAACCCGGCAACAAAAACAATGTCGGCAATCGCTGATCATTGGATAACCAGGCAGGGGCGCAACGCCCCTGCTTTTCTATCCCTGCTTTTCTATTAAGAGCCGACTCAGGCACGCCTCGCATTCTTTTCGGTGACAGCTTCCATGTGACGTTTTCACGTCGCTGATCCTCGCTGAGTCAGCAGCACCGCCACCTGTCTGATTAAAACCCATTCCCTGTCCTTTGTCCGGGATAAGGCTCGCCAGAGAGTGCCTTCACTGCAGGATAAAGAGGTACATAATATTTATTTATGTCGATATACATGTATCATTTCGCACAAACCGCTGTCGGTACCGGGGCCTGTCCTTGATTGCCCCTCACGGCGCGACATAGAATTCACAGCTTACTGCCCGCTTCTCAACCATTTTTCGAGATGCGAGCAGAGTGACACTGGCGACCAGACAGACTCGAGGCATGACCAAAATACGCTGTATCGAAGAACTCGTTCAGGAGTTCCAGGAACAACGCCCCATTCGCGGCGGATCTCTGATCATCACCATTTTCGGTGATGCCGTTGCGCCGCGTGGGGGCACGGTCTGGCTGGGCAGCCTGATCAACTTGCTGGAGCCCCTGGGTCTCAATCAACGTCTGGTGCGAACATCAATTTTTCGCCTGACCAAAGACGGCTGGCTGACATCCAACCAGATTGGCCGCCGCAGTTACTACAGCCTGACCGATTCAGGACGGCGTCGCTTTGAAAGCGCCTTTCGCCGGATTTATGCCGAGCTCTACCCTGAATGGGATGGCAAGTGGGACATGGTAATTGCCAATCAGCTGGACAACGAGCTGCGCAAGGTACTGAAAAAAGAACTTGAGTGGCAGGGTTTTGGCAATATTTCACCCAGCATCATGGCACACCCCATGGCCGATGCTCAGGAACTGAGCAACACCCTGCAGGAACTCTGTGTTCAGAACGAAGTGATTCACATGCGTGCCGAAATGGTAGGCACACACACATCAGAAGCGCTGAAACAGCTGGTGCACGAATGCTGGAACCTGCAGCAACTGGCCGAGGACTACCAGCACTTTCTTGATCGTTTCCGGCCCATTCTTCGCGCGTTGAAATCGGCAGATGATCTTGAACCCGAACAGTGTTTCCAGCTGCGGACGCTGCTGATTCATCACTACCGCCGACTGCTGTTGCGTGACCCCCTGCTGCCGGAAAAACTCCTGCCTGCGGACTGGGCCGGCACGTCAGCGCGGGTACTCTGCCGCAATATCTATCGGCTGATTTACGCCCAGGCCGACCAGTGGCTCTCCGAAACCCAGGAAACGGCCGACGGCCCGCTGCCGGAACCGGCCCCTCGCTTCTACAAGCGTTTCGGTGGCCTTTAGGCGCACACACATTCGAGGTAACTGACATGCCCCTGTCCACACCCGCCGAACGCGAACCGGTGCATACCCGTTATGTCACCTGCAACGGCTACAAACGCAAGGATGGCCTTTGGGATATCGAAGGCGAACTGGTTGACATCAAAAGCTTCGATCTGCAGGTGGCCGAACGCAACAACGGTATCATCCCGGCAGGAGAACCGCTGCACAAGATGTCATTACGTCTGACCATCGACTACGAGCTGAACATCCTTGATGTCGAAGCCTGCATGGATTTCACCCCCTTTCGCTATTGTCCCGAAATCGCCGACAGCTTCCGCAAGTTGATTGGCCACCGTATTGCACCGGGGTTTACGCGACTGACCCGCGAATTGCTGGGCGGCACTCAGGGTTGTACGCATCTACTGGAAATGCTGGGTGTGCTGGCGACAACGGCCTACCAGACTACCCATCAGGAACGGGAAAAACGCGAGGATTTTGGTGCCCACGGCGATGGCCGTCCGCCGATGCTGAACACCTGCCACAGTTTCGACACGCATGGCCCCGTGGTCAAACGCTACTGGCCACAGTTTTACGAAGGCGTAAACCAGACTGAAGAATAGTTCAGGTGGAGACTGACATCTCCACCGACAATTCACCTTGAAGCCCAGGCTTACTTCGCCTGCTGCTTGGCCTGATACAGCGGAATCACCTCTTCATCAAAACTCAGTCGTTTACGATCGGGCTCCACTTCCGTCAGCGCGTCTACTTCCTGCATGGTATTGAGGCTGCGCACGGCCAGGTCCTGATACTGCTTCGTACCTGCAGACTTCCAGGCAACCTCCTCCTCGCTCAGTTCGCGGATCACTCGGGCCGGCGAGCCCGCCACCAGACTGCGATCGGGCACCTCGAATTTGGCCTTGACGAACGCCATGGCCGCTACGATCGATGACTCGCCCACCACGGCACCATCCATGATCACCGCATTCATGCCGACCAGAGCGTTGCGCTTGACCACACAGCCGTGCAGCACCGCACCGTGACCGATATGACCATCTTCCTCTACCACAGTATCGGTTCCGGGGAAGCCATGCATGACACAGGTATCCTGAATATTGGCACCTTCTTTCAGTACCAGACGGCCGAAATCACCGCGCAAACAGGCTGCCGGCCCCACATAGCAACGCGGGCCGATGATGACATCACCGATCAGTACGGCACTGGGATGCACATAGGCAGTGGGATCAATGACCGGGGTAATACCATCGATGGCGTAGACTTTCATGGGTGTCTCCTTGTGTAGAGTTTTATCGTTATTTTGGTCAGTTCTAACACGCC
>CAYMHL010000142.1:0-6027 GCA_964390205.1 uncultured Marinobacterium sp. | reverse complement strand
ACCCCATGTGTTCATGAACATCCTGACTACAAGTGGTCTGGTGGAGCGTTTTGTCGAGCAGTGGTGCGGGCCGGAAGGACGCTTCAAGGACCTGAAGATCCGTTTGGGGGCGCCGAACTATCCCGGCGACAGCATGAAGTTTCAGGGCGAAGTCACCGCCGTGGACGCCGACAGTCGCAGCGTTGAAGTGACGCTCAAGGGCAAGAATTCCATGGGCAACCACGTCACAGGTACGGTAGCGGTCACGCTGCCCTGAGCCGGAGGAGACAAGAATGAACGATAACATCAGCAACAAGGCCGCAATCGTTGGCCTTGGCGCCACCGAGTTTTCCAAGAACTCCGGCCGTACCGAACTGCGTCTGGCGATGGAAGCCACGCTGGCGGCACTGGAAGATGCCGGCATCGATCCGTCTGAAGTGGACGGTTTCAGCAGCTACTCCGTGGACAAGGTGCCGGAGTACGAAATCGCCCGCCTGTTGGGCTGCAAGGACGTGAAGTTCTTCTCCCAGATTCCGCATGGTGGCGGCGCCGCCTGTGCGCCGATCATGCACGCGGCCATGGCCGTTGCCACAGGCGTGGCCAAGACTGTGGTGGTCTATCGTGCCATGAACGAGCGCTCCTGGTACCGCTTCGGCACCGGCAGCTACGGCTTTGCCGATACCCCGATCTTTGAGAACGTGAACTACGGCTGGTACATGCCGCACGGTTTCCATACCCCGGCGGCCTGGGTCGGCATGTTTGCCCAGCGCTACATGCACACCTACGGGGCGACCTCTGAAGACTTCGGTCGTGTAGCCGTGGCGGTGCGCGATTTCGCAGCCACCAACCCCAACGCCTTCTTTTACGAGAAGCCGATCACGCTGGAAGACCATCAGAACTCGCGCTGGATCTGCGAACCGCTGCACCTGCTCGACTGCTGTCAGGAATCCGATGGCGCCGTTGCCATGGTGATCACCAGTGCCGATCGTGCCAAGGATCTGAAGCAGAAGCCGGTGCTGATCAAGGCCGGTTCCCAGGGCATTGCCGATGGTCAGCAGATCATGACCTCCTACTACCGTGAAGACATCACCGGTCTGCCGGAGATGGGTGTGGTGGCGCGTGAGCTGTACCGTCAGTCCGGCCTGACGCCGGATGATATCCAGACTGCGGTGATCTACGACCACTTTACCCCGTTTGTATTGCCGCAGCTGGAAGAATTCGGTTTTACCAAGCGTGGCGAGGCCAAGGACTTTATCCGCGCCGGTGAGCATGCGCGTGGTGGTCGTCTACCGATCAATACCCACGGCGGCCAGCTGGGCGAGGCTTACATCCATGGCATGAACGGTGTGGCCGAGGGCGTGCGTCAGGTACGTGGCAGTTCGGTCAACCAGGTGAGTGATGTGGAAAACGTGCTGGTCACCGCCGGTACCGGCGTGCCAACCAGCGGTCTGATTCTGAGCGCAAGCTAAGGAGGTCAACATGTTTGTCGATCTGACACCCGAGCAGCATGCGCTGCGACTGAAAATTCGTGATTACTTCACCAACCTGATGACGCCGGAGCTGCGCAGCTCCCTGCGCGGCAAGGAAGGCGGTGACGAGTTCCGCGATACCATCCGCCAGATGGGCAAGGATGGCTGGCTGGCCGTGGGCTGGCCAAAAGAGCACGGCGGTCAGGGTTACGCCGCCACCGAACAGTTGATCTTCTTTGAAGAAGCCAATATTGCCGGTGCGCCGCTGCCGTTCGTGACCATAAGCACGGTTGGCCCCGCGCTGATGGAGTTCGGTACCGAGCTGCAGAAGGAAAAATTTCTGCCGGGCATCGCACAAGGCGAAATCAATTTTTCCATCGGTTATTCCGAACCGGATGCCGGCTCCGATCTGGCGGTACTGAAAACCAGCGCTCGAGTTGAAGATGATCATTTTGTCGTCAACGGCAACAAGCTGTGGACCTCGGGTGCCGAGTCAGCCGACTTCGTCTGGCTGGCGGCTCGCACCGATCCGGAGTTGCCCCGTCACAAGGGCATCTCCATCATGATCGTGGACACCACCACCGAAGGCTTCTCGCATACGGTGATCCCGACCTGTTCCAACCCGACAGCCGCCACCTACTATGACAATGTCAGGGTGCCCAAAGAGATGCTGGTGGGCGAACTGAATGGCGGCTGGAAGCTGATCACCTCTCAGTTGAACCACGAGCGTCTGGGGCTGGGGTCCTGGTCCGACAAGGTGGTGGGGCTGTTCCGCCGCGTTTATCTTTGGGCCAAGGCCCGGGATGAAAATGGTCGCTGTGCCATGGATCAGGCCTGGGTGCGTTCGGCACTGGCCGAGTGCTACTCGCGTCTGGAGGCGATGCGCCTGATCAATTTCCGTATCGCGGCTGATCTTGAAGCCGGTCAGATGGATGTGGCGCTGGCCTCCACCACCAAGGTGTATGGCTCGGAGTCCGCGATCGAAATTCTGCGCCGTCTGGTCGACATCGTGGGTGCCAACGGTATGATCCGGGAGGGTTCTGCGGCGTCACTGCTGATGGGTGAATTGGAATACGAAGTGCGTGCGTCTGTCACCCTGACATTTGGTGGCGGCACCAACGAGATCCAGCGCGAGCTGATTGCCCAGTTTGGTCTCGGCATGCAGCGTGGCCGCTAAGCCGGCACGAGGAGAGAACAATAATGAGTGCAATTGATACTTTTCGTGCAGAAACCCGCGCCTGGCTTGAGGCCAACTGCCCCGAGTCGCTGCGCGGCGCGGCGGCGGCTGGCGAACTGGTCTGGGGTGGTTCCAAGGTTGAGTTTGGCAGCGAAGACCAGCGTCTCTGGTTCGAACGCATGCGCGACAAAAACTGGTTCTGCCCCGACTGGCCCGAAGCCTATGGCGGTGGTGGCCTGACACCGGAGCAGGACGCCGTGCTGCAGCAGGAGCTGAAGCGCCTCAAATGCCGCCCGCCACAGATCAACCTGGGTATCTGGATGCTGGGGCCTGTGCTGCTGGAATTCGGCACTGAAGAACAGAAAAAGCGCCTGCTGACGCCGATGACCCGTGGCGAAGTGCGCTGGTGCCAGGGGTTCAGTGAGCCCAACGCCGGCTCTGATCTGGCCAATATTCGCACCTCGGCCGTGGATGCCGGTGATCACTTCGTGGTCAACGGCAGCAAGATCTGGACGTCCTATGGCGACAAGTCCGACTGGATGTACTGTCTGGTGCGCACGGACAACAGCAGCGCCAAGAAGCAGGAAGGCATCAGTCTGGTGGTGCTGGACATGTATGCCGAAGGCGTCGAGGCGCGCCCGATCGATCTGATCAGTGGCAAGTCCACCTTCTGCGAGGTGTTCTTCGACAACGTCAAGGTGCCCAAAGAAAACCTGATCGGTCCGCTGAATGGCGGCTGGACTCTGGCCAAGCGTCTGCTGCAGCACGAGCGCAGCGCCATGTCCAAGTTCGGCGAATTCAGTCTGCCGACCCACTTCGATTTGATGAGTATTCTGGCTGATTACCTGCCTCAATCTGACAGTGACAGCCCGTCTGATATCGCCCTGCGTGCGAGAGCCCAGGCCTGTGCATTGGACGAGCACGCATTTAACCTGACCGTACAGCGTATGGGTCAACAGGCCCGCGCCGGTCAGGACGTGAGCGGTATTGCTGCGATCATGAAACTGGTCCATAGCGAGCAGGAAAAGCAGAAGTTCGAGCTGCTGGTCGATGCCATGGGCTATCGTGCACTGGGCTGGGACGGTGATGAGTTCAGTGAGCAGGAGCTGGCGATCAGCAAGGCCTGGCTGCTCAGCTATACCCAGACCATTGCCGGTGGTTCATCCGAAGTGCAGCTGAACGTGATCGCCAAGCGCGTACTGGATCTGCCCGATGCTCCCAAAGGAGGCGCCAAATGAGCCTGATTTATAACGAAGAGCAGCGCATGCTGCTGGATACGGCGCAGGAATTCTTTGCCGAGCGCAGCCCGGTGTCGGCCCTGCGTGCGCTGCGTGATCGCGGTGACGAGCTGGGCTTTGAACCGGCGCTTTGGCAGGAGATGACCGAGCTGGGCTGGACCGCTATTCCCTTCCCGGAAAGCCTGGGTGGCCTGGAGTTCGGATACACCGGCATGGGTACGGTGTTCGAATCCGCCGGTCGCCATCTGAGCGCCTCTCCGCTGCTGTCCTCCATCGTGCTTTGCGGCTCCGTACTGGAGCTGGGTGGCAGTGAAGCTCAGCAGGAAAGCTGGCTGGGTGAGCTGATCGCGGGTAGCAAGCGTCTCGCGCTGGCGGTGGACGAGGGGGCTCGTCACAATCCGGAGCGGATCGCGCTGTCTGCCAACTGTAATGACGATGGCTTCGAACTGAACGGCCAAAAGGTGATGGTCGTCGATGGCTTGGGCGCCGATGGCTGGATTGTCGCCGCCCGGACCGGCGCTGCCTCCAATGCCATCAGCCTGTTCATTGTTCCGGCAGGTGCCGAGGGCGTCACCGTTACACGCCAGAACCTGATCGATTCACGCAACACGGCGCGTCTGGTGCTGGACAAGGTGCAGGTCGCTCCCGATGCCCTGATCGGTGAGCTGGATCAGGGGTCTGTGGTGCTGAACCGCGCACTGGACCGTGGCCGTGCCTGTATCGCCGCCGAGCTGCAGGGCGCCTGTGAAAGCCTGTTCCAGACCACCCTGGAATATCTGCGTACCCGTGTGCAGTTCGACGTGCCCATCGGCTCCTTCCAGGCGTTGCAGCACCGCGCCGCCTGGATGCATGTGGATCTTGAACTCGCTCGCTCCACGCTGATGGCGGCGCTTGAAGCGCTGGATGCCGGTGATGCTCAGGCGAGTCAGCTGGTCAGCCTGGCCAAGTGGAAGGTCGGTCAGATGGCGGATAAGGTCAGCGGTGAAGCGGTGCAGATGCACGGCGGCATCGGTGTCACCGATGAGCTGGACGTGGGCCTCTACTTCAAGCGCATTCGCGTGCTGCAGGCGCTGCTGGGTGATGCCGATTATCACCTCAATCGGGCCGCCCCTCTGCTTGAGGTGGCCTGATCCTGTCGGCAGGGAGCGTCCGCTCCCTGCCTGTCAGTCCCCGTATCGGTGACTGAGCCTTCCATCTTTCCTTTACACCTGAAGACAACGCGCCCACACGATCATCGCCATCAAGTGTGCAGGCCTCAGATATTGTTTTTGAGGGACCCCCATGAAAATAAGAACAAAATTTCTCTCCATCTCCATCGTGCCCATGATCATTGTGGTGCTGGCCGTGATGCTGGTCGTGCAGTGGCAGCTGAAGCGTCTGGAGCAGGAAGAGGTCTCCACGATTCGCTCCGAGATGCTCAGCGCACGGCAGCAGGAACTGCAGAGTTATATTGATATGGCGATGGGTGCCGTTCGTCCTTTGCAGCACCGGCTGGATATGCGTTATGAGGAGAAAATCGCTCAGGCCACAGAAGTGCTGAACGGTATGACTTTTGGCGAAAGCGGCTTCATCTATGGCTATGACCTGGATGGCAATATCGTCTTTCACTCCGGCAACACCGATATGATCGGCAAGTCGGTGCTGGATCTCACCGATCCTGACGGCAAGCCGTTTGTTCCTGAGATTATCGACACGGCGATGGACGGGGGCGGTTTTGTGCAGTTTCGCTGGCCCCGAGAAGCCGGGGCCGAACCATCACCACGGCTGACCTATGCCCGCGAAATCGAAGTCTGGGGCTGGGTAATTGCCACGGGCTTTTTCATCGATGACATTGATGCCGAGGTGGCACGGCGCGAAGCCAGTATTGCGCATACCATCACCCAAACCATGCTATGGATTATGGGCGCGGGGCTTACCTTGGCGCTGCTGGTCAGTGCGGTCAATCTGCTGCTGTCGCGGCGCATGCTGGCACCCCTGCAGCAGACCGCACAGGCGTTGCTGGATATAGCCGAAGGCGAGGGCGACCTGACCCGCCGGCTGGATGTACAAAGCCGTGACGAGGTGGGTGATGTGGCGCGCGGCTTTAACGGTTTTGTGGACAAGATTCATCAGCTGGTACGTGAAGTGCAAAGTGCGGTTGCGTCCTTGAGCCGCTCAACCGAGT
>CAYMHL010000141.1:0-6120 GCA_964390205.1 uncultured Marinobacterium sp. | reverse complement strand
GCCGTATTCACATTGATGAACGTTTGCTGCTCACCGGTGAAATCCGCCACGGCATAGTCCATGCGCTTTACCCAGCCCTTCATGCTGCTTTCGCCTCCGGCCAGCGCCTGCAGCAAGCTGTGCTCAACGTCTCTGTGCAGTAAGCAGTTCAACCACTGCATGGCCTCACCATCATAGGCAACGGCAAGGCGGGCACGGTTTCGCTGAGCCGCCCGCCACAGCCGCTGCACCAGATCCTCGGGCAGCTCAGGCGTGTCACAGGGACTGAACACTATCCAGTCGGTTGCGGCCTGTTGAATGCCGGTCAGTACACCGACCAAAGGCCCGCCAAACCCCGGCATGACATCCGCATGGACATCGAACCCCAGCTGACGATATTGCTCAAGCGATCGGTTGGCATTGAGCAAGACTCTGCCGACCTGGCCTGCGAACCGAGCGCTGACATGTTCCACCAGCGGCTGGCCGTTCAGCGGGATCAGTCCCTTGTCCTGCCCACCCATTCGCCGCGCACGCCCGCCGGCCAGAATCACCGCGGTAATATCCGCCGGATCGTAATCAAATCGATGCATTAACACTCCTGCTGACCGAGTCTGCCAAGGCGGCCAACTTCTGTTATGTTTACTGTTGCGCGCATTTAACGGCTGACCATACTTCGGGATCGAATTTATGACTACATCCACAGAAAAACAGTTTGTACCTCTTAATATTGCCGTTCTGACTGTATCCGATACCCGTACACTGGACACGGACAGTTCGGGAGATACACTGATTCAACGCCTTGAAGAGGCCGGTCACCGACTGGTGGCGCGGGATATCGTCAAGGATGACATCTACCTGATGCGTGCGCGCATTTCACAGTGGATTGCGGATGTCGAAACCCAGGTGATCCTGATGACCGGCGGAACCGGATTCTCGCATCGCGACTCCACACCCGAAGCGGTTGCCCCCCTGCTGGACAAGAGCATCGACGGCTTTGGTGAGCTATTTCGCCAACTGTCATATGAAGAGATCGGCACCTCTACCATCCAGTCCAGGGCGCTGGCCGGTCTGGCAAACGGCACACTGATCTTCTGCCTGCCCGGCTCCACCGGGGCCTGCCGAACCGGCTGGGATCGCATCATCAACGAGCAGCTCGACGCCCGCCACCGCCCCTGTAATTTTGTTGAAACCCTGCAGCGCGCGCTGGAACAGCGTCAACAGGCTGCACAGGTATAAACGCGATTGGCAGCCACAGCGGGGTCTGCTCAGCCATGGGTGTCGGCAAGGGAGCCAAGCAGACTGCACAGCCCTCGAATGTAGGCAGCGGTTAACGCCGCCAGCGCCGGATAGAAGTCGCTGGCCGTTGCCACCTGTTTGCAGCGCAAGACAAACGCCGGCAGCCAGCTGCACAACTCCTGCTCAATAAAGGTTTTAATATCCTTGCCCACTTCATCCGGTTTACTCGCCCCGACCAGAGACTGGCAGCGGGCAGCAAGGTAATCGAGCATGACAGCCAGATGATCGGCAGGCTCTCCAAGATCGGATTTAACGGTATAACCGGCGGCGGATAATCGCACCGCCATGCGTTCGGCGGCCTGACCCAGAAACGCTCTCTCGGCATACAACGACGCATAGGGAGGCGCGCCGATACGAGCATCAGTCAGAAACAGCCCGGCAAAATCGGCCGCCAGTTCCAGCTGGGGGGCCGGGAACATCACCAGCCCTGCCAGTGCTCGTTCAAGGCGCTCGGTTTCGGCCTCCAGGCCGTGAGTCTCACGCAGATGGGCCAACAACGGAGCAGCCTCACCCGCACGATAACGCGCCAGCGTGGCGGCATCCAGCTCGGCACTGAACAACGTCGCCAGCCACTGGCATATCAGGCTTTCCGACTCCCACAACGCCTCCCAGTCGTCCTGTTCGCTTATCTGTGGCACTGCAGCCTGCAACTGCATCGGATCGTTTTCAGCGTATGCTCTCTGTTGCTTCATATGTCCACCATTGTGGGTCCGCCAAAGGCCGTCACGGCCGGGGCTTCGCCCTCAAAACGCTCCATCTCCACCACACAGGTGTTGGCGCTGGGGGCCTGTGCCAGACGTGAGGTGCCTACATCCAGGGTCAGGGTATTGGGGTCGCCGTAGGTATCCAGTGAACCGACCTCCGGCCCCACCGGGCCGTACCAGGCGCCTTCCTGGATACGCACCACACCGGGCGGAAAATCGTCGGAGATGACGGCACCGGCCAGCAACTGGCCGCGATCATTGAACACGCGCACCAGGTCACCATCCCTGATCCCGCGTGCTTTAGCATCCTGCGGACTGATAAAGACCGGCTCACGTCCCTGTACCGCATAGGTGGCGCGCAGCTCTTCGGACTCACAGAGTTGCGAGTGTAGACGCTTGTCGGGATGAACGGACTGCAACCAGAGCGGATAGCGATCCGACTGGGGGCCGCCGTGTGAACGTTCCGCCTTTTCCATCCAGGTGGGGTGGCCCCGACAGTCATCGTAGCCATAACGGCCGATCTTGCGGCTTGATATCTCGATGAATCCCGACGGTGTCCCCAGCGCGTTGACTTCGGGGGCCTCACGGAAGTCGGCATGTCGAATCCAGTTCTTGCCGGGGCCGAAATCCACGTAGCCCTGTTGCCAGAACTGTTCAAACTCCGGCATGGGTGACGCCTCCTGGGTGCCGCCGGGCGCAGCGCTGAAGGACTTGTTGGCATCGCGGCACTCGTTGTAGAGCTTGCGTACCCAGCCCATTTCATCAAGGCCCTGACGGTATTCTTCGCTGCGTCCGAAACGCCGACACAGGTCGGTAAAGATGTCGAAGTCACTGCGCGAATGGAACAGCGGGTCGACCAGCTTGTGCATGGCCAGAATGCCGCGGTTGGAGTACGAGCCGTAGATATCGATATCATTGCGCTCGAACTGGGTACAGGCCGGCAGTACCAGGTCGGAGAAACGGCAGGTGGCATTCCAGGCGTAGTCAATGGTCACCACGGTTTCCAGCTTCTGAAACGCCTGCTTCATCCGGTTGTGGTCCTGATGATGATGCCAGGGGTTACAGCCGCTGAAGACACACATGCGGATATCCGGGTAGACCACCTCGCTGCCGTTGTACTGGATGCTTTCGCCCGGATGCAACAGGCAATCCACCCAGCGCGCGACCGGAATGGTAGAGCTGGCACCCTGAAAATCGGTATTGTCATGTACGGGCTTCTTGCCCGCATCCACGTTACGCGGGAAGGCGCCAGGCGCGCTTGCCCCTGATGAGGGTACACCGATGGAGCTGTAGTGGTGGCCATAGCTAATGCCACCGCCCGCCAGCCCGATCTGGCCGAGCATGGTGGCAATCACGGCGCCCATCCAGTAAGGCTGCTCACCGTGCTGTTGACGCTGGATCGCCCAGCCGAACATCAGCTGGGTGCGGTCCGCCGCCAGCAGACGGCTGAATTCGCGGATCTGTTCCGCCGATATGCCACAGATTTCGGCTGCCCATTCCGGTGTTTTGACAACACCGTCATCGCCTTCACCCTGAACATAGGCAATAAACTCCTCGAACCCCAGCGCGTAGGCATCGATGAACGCCTTGTCATAGAGCTGTTCGTTATACAGAACATGAGCGATGGCCAGCATGAAGGCCACATCCGTCATCGGATTGATATAGAGCTGTTCGCAGCCAAGGTACTTCTGCGTTTTGGTACGCACGGGGTCGATACTGATGACGCGTATACTGCCTGCAGCGACCTTGTCTCTGAGCTGCTCCAGATAGGCATAGGACTCATGGGTTTCGCAGTTCCACCCCACCTGCAGGTTTTTGTAGGGATCATTGGCCCAGAGAATCAGGGTTTTGGTGTGTTCCAGAATCAGCGGCCAGGATGTGCCTTGACTGTAGACCTCGGTTGAACCCAGTACATAGGGCAGAATCACCTGCCCTGCACCGGTGGAGTAGTCGCCCACCTTCTTGACGAAATGACCGTGCATGGCGACCGCACGCTGCATATGGTTACCGCAACTGTGGACCTGCCCGGTCTGGCGCCAGCCGGTTGCACCGGCATAGAGTGCCCAGGGACCGTACTCGGTCTGAACGCGCTCCAGTTCTTCATGGAACAGATCCAGCGCGGCGTCCCAGGTCAGACGCACGAAACGGTTATCGCCGCGCGTGGTGCGATCCCCCTGGTGCCGGTTCTTGAGCCATTCCAGGCGCACCATCGGATAGCGGATGCGGGAAGGGTTGTAGATCAGCCCCTTGATGCCCTTGAGCATCTCCGTGGGGTATTGATCGGCGGCGAACGGTTTGATTTCGGCCACCTTGCCGCCTTTCACCAGTGCCTGCATCGCCCCCCAGTGCGAACCGGCGGTTTTCCACACGCCCTGTTCAGTAACACCCGCCAGTGCCGTTTTCGCCAGCAGCCCCGGGCCAATCAGCGTTGCAGCGGAGGCCGCCAGCGCCCCCTTGAGGAAATTTCTGCGACTAACAGTCATGACAACTCCCTGGGCCCTGTCAATGAGCGCCTGCGGCATAGTCGGAAGAGTGCAGCTGGAGATACTTCAGTACCAGCTCCTGCGTACTTGCATTCATGTTGGTAAACCCAACCATGCCGGCGAACATGGCCGGCCAGGTGTTGGCATCGAAATGTTCCGGTGCCGGCTCGGTATGACAGACACTGCAGGCATCACGATAGGTCTGCCCGGCGGTGCTCCACAGTGTTTCACGACTGGCCAGATAGGCACCCTTTTCGGCCCAGAGTTCAACTTGTACTTCAGCCCAGGGCAGCCCTGTGAGATCGTCGATAACATTGGTCTGCCGGGTTTCCATCAGCGCTTCATTCTGTGCCGCTTCTTTGCTCATCACCGCGCTGCTGATGTTCTGGCCAAACCCTTCATAGAGCACACGCCCGAAGCCCTTTTCCTTGCGCCAGGCCGGGATTGCAAGCTTCACGCTGTCGCCTCGGGTTTCGAGTACGGTCACTTCGCTTGCCACCTGCAGCACACCAGCCTGCTGGGCCAACTCACTGTCGATAAACAGATCCACCGACTTGGCGCTGTAATAGGTTTCGCCCACCTCAAGGCTGACCGACGAGGCCTCCTGGATCAGGCGGGCCAGCATGGGATCATCAACATTCATCTGTTTGGGCAGGTGATGAGCGATACCCTTGTGGCAGTCCATGCAGCTCTGGTTGCGCTCGGCCGCCGGCTGCATGAAGCGGCGTGCTTCTGCGGACATTTTGTCCCAATCCATGCTGTCGTAATCGTGACAGTTGCGGCACTCCAGCGAACCATTGGCCTGAAACCTCGCCCACTCGTGCTGCGCCAGCTCCAACCGTTTGGCTTCAAACTTCTCGGGGGTATTGATGGTGCCGAAAATGGCACCCCAGACTTCCTTGCTGGCCTGCATCTTGCGAGCGATCTTGTCGGTCCAGTTGTGGGGCACATGACAGTCCGAGCAGATCGCACGCACACCGGTGCGGTTGGACCAGTGCACGGTCTCCTGCAGCTCCACGTAGACGTTGTCCTTCATCTCATGGCAGCCGATGCAAAACTCTTCACGGTTGGTGTATTCCATCGCCGTGTTGAAGCCACCCCAGAAAATTACCCCGGCGATGAAACTGACGATGATAATCAGCCCAAGGCTGATGTGCACCGGAGGCTTCTTCAGAATATTCCACAGCGTCACAATGAGCTTCATGGCAGTGCTCTCCCAGGTTCATGAAACGTTTAAACGCCGTGCCCCGGTGGCCCCAGTACAAAGACCTGCAGCATCCACACCACAAACCCGTAGCCGGCAACAACCCCCACGGTGAGCAGCGGGATAACCACTGCCGTCACAAACAGGAAAGCGAGCCATTCCTGCAGCTTGGTGGTTGAGCCGGAATGCTCTTCATACTGCATGTGAACCTCCTCTTGCCAGGTGCCGGGAAAGCCATCCATCCCCTTACCAGAGTAGTACAAAATGTGAGCGCCGGGTCCAATTTCAGCGAAGGCATATCGCCGTTGCCGGGTATTGTGCAACCTCGATTTCCCGCTTTTGCACTCAGGTGAACCGGCCTTTTCTGCTAAAATCAGCCACTTATTGCGTATCACGTCACTCAACCTATCAAGGATGTTCACGTGTCCACACACCAGAAAGCCGATCTGCTGCT
>CAYMHL010000140.1:0-6210 GCA_964390205.1 uncultured Marinobacterium sp. | reverse complement strand
CTCCCTTTATCTGGGACGAGGAACGCCGATTTGAAATCCGTTGTGAACTGGATGCCCTCTTTTTTCATCTGTATCTTGGTAGCCAGGCAGATTGGGAAGGAAAAAGAGATAGCGAGATGGTGTTAAATAAGCGAGATAGCGAGATTGCGAGTTTGCGAGATAGTTCCACCTCCCCATCTGGCCACCTTACCACCTCGCTGATTCAATACCTCCCCACGCCCCGTCATGCGGTGGAATATATCATGGAGACTTTCCCCATCGTCAAACGCAAAGACGAAAAACAATATGGAGAATACCGCACCAAGCGTCGCATCCTGGAAATCTACGACCAAATGACCCCACTCTTCGAAACTACCTTACTTCAGGCGAGCGCCACTACCACCTCCCCATCTGGCCATCTCGCCATCTCGCCCTTAGATCCCCCTCCCGGCCCTCCCTGCGATTCAGAAGGCAACTTCATCCCCGTAGAGCAGTGGGATAAATGTAATTGGCCAAAGAACACACATACCCTGAATACTATACAAACGATATTGTGAAATATAACTAAGGAAGATAAAATGGATTATCATTCGAGAAACAAGATCTTACCTACGGATGCAGGTCTGCAAATATTCGGATACGATGCCGCAGAATCTGATCCTAACCTGACAAGCTATTTTGTGGAAACTAGTTCATTCAACAAAGTTGTGAGTGGTAAAACGCTACTAGTATTAGGAAGGAAAGGAAGTGGCAAATCTGCTATATTTAAAATGCTGTCATCAAAAGATATAACCAATACTACTGTCATACCAATTACGCCCAAGCTTTTTGCATTGGACGTATTAAATGATTTTACTAAAAAGTATCCGGAAAGCCCTTTCAACAAAGAATTAGCATATTGTTGCGCTTGGCGATATAGTCTGTTGTTAGAATTACTGCTATCCATAGAAAAGAACGGTAAGATGTTAAAGATAGGAGCAGATGCCAATATTCATGATTGGCTGAGAAAGAACATTGCTTTTGATACGGATATCATTAGTAGAACAATTGCATTCTTGGAAAAGTGGACGATTGAGAAAGTGACATTATCACAACTATCTGCTACAGTAAAAGAAAGTGATACTCGGCAACCATTAGTAGGACAAGATATCGAAACTACACTACCCAGTATTCAATCGGCTTTGAATTCACGTAGATATATCATTGCTATCGATAACTTAGATGAGGGATGGCTGAATAACGAAGATGCCAGAGCTTACTTAGCAGGGCTTGTCCTAGCTTCTCGCGAGCTTTCATCAATACATAATCTGCGAATAACGATTTTCATGAGAACTGATGTATTTAGGGTGCTTGAATCATCATACCAACATATGGATAAATTCAGAGAGTCCATAGAATACATCATATGGAATCCGACCTCACTATCACATTTGATAGCGCTAAGAATTCAATGTTACTTCGGTATCAAATTAGAAAGAAGTTACGATTCATGGAAAAGATTATTCCCGATAAAAATGCCAAATGGTTTTTATGCTAGTAGTCATATTATTGAGAGAACATTTCTGAGACCTAGAGAAGTGATACAGTATTGTAGATTGGTAATAGATAACGCGGTTAAATATAAAAAACCATATTCTGATTACCGTGACATAGAACAAGCTGAAATTCAATACAGTGATTGGAAATTAAACGATCTCTCAGGGGAGTATTCAGCTTATTATAAGAATCTTGATGTCTTTCTGCAGTGTTTCAAAAGGGAACACCCAATGATGTTAAGAGATGAGTTAATATCAACCATTGAAACAGCGGTGTCTCGAAGCGGCTTATGCTCTATCAGTAATGATGCAATAAATCTAACAAATGATAACATCGTGTCATTAATGTACCAGATGGGTTTTATTCGTGCTCTCTACCCAAAACAAGGGGGTAAGTTCACATATATTACCTCTTCAACTGACCAGAATTTGATATGTAATGACATCACTCACTGGGATATTCATCCGGCATTCCGCAGTAAACTTATTGTAAAGCGAAGATGATAATATTAGATATCGCAGAGCATGATCTCACCAATTGCTACTGGACATTATATTTGCCGATTTGGATGCTTTAGTGAGTCGTATTACATGATGGAAGATATACAACCAGTGCAATATGTAGCACAAAGATACCATGATGAGAATAAAAGTCGGCAGAAATGATCCCTGTCCTTGCGGAAGCAGGCAGAAATTCAAGAACTGCTGTATGAAAAAAGGTATTGACTTTTCTGCAATGTCTCATGATGACTATATCAGAAACCTCACTATCAGAGGGAAGAACAAGTGGTTCCTGAACAGCGTTTTTGATATCCTGGACTTCAATTCTAACATCCATAGGTTCAAAGACTGGCAAGGCTTTGTCGTTCAGGTAAAAAAAACAATCACCCCTGAAAATGTAAGACGCATACATGAGTTGATTCCTATAGTATGGCCTAACAAGGAAGATTATCATCGATGCATTCATTCGGAAGATACTAGTTTATCCGGGCTGTTTATCGGAGATTACCGCGTAGAAACGACTGCTAAACTGATAAACAAGTACGGACTCTATGAAGACATTATTGTCCTCATTGATCCGATAGCTGATCATAGATGTATTGCTGAGGAATTCAATCCAGTGGAACATCCAGAAAGGCATTTAATCTCTACGTTGCACTCCTTGTTGCTATGGCTTCAACTGCTTCCTTGGATAGATACTGGAGTTGTGAAGATAATTCGCGATCCTGGCGATTTCGATTATCAACTACGACGTGATGCTTACGAGATCTCTAAAAAAAGATATGAAGAATCCGGCCTTAATCAGCTCATCAAAGAAGAATCTACTCATGATGAGTTTCACGACTGTGTTAAGAGATATTTCAAACTCAGCATGCCAGATGATATGATACTAGCAATATGCAATAAACACAATTTTGACCCGACTAAAATGATGGCATATATTAAGCAGGAAAGGCTTTACAGCATTGATCACGTCGAAGGGTTCGACGGTCAATACCTTACAACCTTTTCCGGGACCAATTATGAAATGGGGAAATATTTAAGTTCCATCTCTAAGTCCCATCTGCTCACTGACCTTAGGATCAGATGGCTCGAGATGGATTACGACAGGAAATCCAACAGCATCCAGAACAATGACTGGGAGTCGTTTTCGAAACACTTCCAACAAGTTCCACTACCATATCTGAATGGTCTCCGAACAATCGATGTGATGAAGCTTAGAAGTGATGGTCACCTAAATCGAATGAGAGACTTTTTGAAAAAGCTATGGTTGCGTTCAACACCGGATTCTGCAACAGATAAGCATATCATTGAGCAACTGAAACTGGAATTGGATGATGAAGTCAGGCTTGCTGAGAAGGAATGGAAAAACATAGATCGAAGTTTAAATAAGTGGTTTGTCCCTAATGTTTTGCCCGTGGGTATGAGTGTGTTAGCAGGAACGCCATGGTGGACGTCAGGCATTACAGCCGCATTGACTGGCGCAGTAGCTGTAGTTGAATCAGTAAACAAACATAAGTCCTTTCAACAAAGTTATCCTGCCGGCTTCTTCCTTGAAAGAAAGTAAATGCAACGAAAGAAAGATAAATAGTAGGTAAATGTATGGCTCTAAAAAGTATTAACCTAACCGGAGAGCAGAAGAAAGTCCTCTTTCTTCCAGCGACCAATCCTATTCAGATCAAAGGAGTAGCTGGCAGCGGTAAGACCACTATAGCCATGTATCGGGCCAAGCATCTTCTGGATACTTACTGCGATTTGTTCCGGGAGGCTGAGATCATGATATTCTCATATAACAACAGCCTCACACAGTACATTCAGAGCTTGCTTCCCTATGTGATCGGAGGTTATCAGGAAACCACTGATGTCAGAAAGCCCTCAAATAGGGGACTCAAAGTCAAGGTCTCTACCTTCCACAAGTGGTCATACAGTTTTCTGCGTAGCCATGGGGTATTCAATGAATATGCTCAGATGGAAAGATCAGAGCATATCGAAATACTATCCCATGCGATTGCGGAAACCCGCAAGTCATTCCAAGGAGCAAGGATATTAGATAAACCTCTCAACTTCTTTGATGAAGAGATATCCTGGATCAAGGGTCAACTTATCAAGACACTCAATGACTATCTCTCCACAGCAAGAATTGGACGTGGAACGAAAGACAGGGTAGACAAGAATGATAAAGCGGTGATTTGGAACGTTTACGAAACATATCGATCGGAACAGATCTCCCGTAAGAAAATTCACTTTGATGACCACGCCTCATATTGCCTCAACTTAATTGAAAGGCGCAGCATCCAACCCGAATATACACATATCGTTGTAGATGAGGCTCAGGATTTGAACAAGGCGCAGATCATGGTGATCAAGTCCCTAGTCAAGCCTTCCACCAACAGTCTGACCATTATAGCCGACACTGCCCAGAGAATATACAAAAGCGGATTCACTTGGACGGAAGTGGGCATAAACGTGAGAGGTGGGAGAACCCTAGAGTTCAAGAAAAACTACCGTAACACTAAAGAGATTGCCATGGCAGCCAATTCCTTGATGTCCCATGATTTGGAAGATGATGATCTGACTACGATGGACGTCGACAGCATCACCAGCCACGGAGACAAACCGGTATTGATCTTATACAGTGACGTTGAAGCTGCCAATCAAGCATTGATTGAGAGAACTCGAGAGGCAAAGCGCAAAGGCGGATCAATTGTTGTGCTCCATCGCTATAGGAACAAGCTGGACTATTATGCGAAGCTTCTTGAAGAGGGCGGTATCGCCACTGAGGTGATCAGATCGGACAATCTTGCAGATTTTGGTAGCAACACAGCTAAGTTATGCACCTTATCAAGTGTAAAGGGACTTGAGTTTGATCATGTCATTATCATGGAAATCTCTAAAATGATCATTCCTTCCCCAGATGGCTTTAGTCAGGATAATGACGAATATCACATCACAACTGAAAGGAAGCTGCTGTACACAGCCATGACGAGGGCACAGAAGTCATTATGCATGTTTGTTCCGCAGGCTTATCCCAGCATGTTCATCGATGAGGTCGACAGTCAATATCTCACGGTGGTACGTAAGGTATAAATGTGTTTACTGAGAAAACAGACTCAGGAAAGTTCAAGCAAGAGATCAAGCTTAGGGGGATAACTAGGCTGATCCATTTTACTCCTACGATCAATCTCATGGGGGTATATGAATCAGGTTACCTCTACTCGAGGCAGGAACTTGAAGATCTTGATATCAATGCGACAGATATCCTCGATTATATTCAATTCAACGACCAGATTCGGTATGATGATAAGACCTATATAAATCTATCCATTGAGCGGCCAAACTCATTTCTTTTCAAGCGCTTCATCGACAACACTAAGGATATACCCTATATTTCCTGGTGCGTGCTGAGCATAGACCCCAAGTACATTTATGAAAGGGGTACTCTTTTTTCGGTAACCAATGCGGCAAACAGGCACAATCAAAACACTGTGGGCATAACTGGGGATTTTCATAAGTTCCAGATGATGTTTGCCGATAGGTTGACTATTGTTTCGTCAAGAACAACCAGGCTTGTGGACAGAATAGGACTCTGCGATGCATATACAACTCATGAACAAGCCGAAGTGTTAGTTAATCAACCGATTCCCTTAGCAGATATACTTGCAGTTTCATTTCTCACACAAGAGAAGCTTGTGGAGGCTAAGGCATCGTTAGCTGGCTATGATTGCAGTGTCTTTAGGATCGAAAGTGGATTGTTTTAGGAGTTTCAAATGTTAGATAGATGTAAAGGCGCTATTCTTCTTGCTGCGGCGGCTGATGCTCTGGGTTGGATCACCGAGTTTGAAAGTGATACAAAGTTCCTTGTCTCCAAGTATGGAACAGACAGAATAACAGAATTTGTGGACTGGGAAAAGAAGACCGGGGGTAAGTTTCTGGGGTATTCTGATTACATTGCCAAGGGTTCATATTCTGATGACACTCAACTGATGCTTTGTGTTTCCAGGTCTATTAAACTGGATGGATCGGTCGATAATGAGTACTTCTCAAAAGTTGAGCTCAAGGACTGGCTTTTGTACGTTAGGGGTGGCGGCAAGACAATTAAAACCGCCGCAAGGAACCTGGAGAAAAGGGCACCCAAATGGAATAGCAATTTCTTCAAGACAAGCGAGGACGCTCTGGCATATTTTACTGCTGGCGC
>CAYMHL010000139.1:0-6265 GCA_964390205.1 uncultured Marinobacterium sp. | reverse complement strand
TGCCCGCCTCCACTTCCTGGCGCAGATCCAGATTGGTGGCGGCGACAATGCGCACGTCCACCTTGAGGGTCTTGCTGCCGCCCAGACGCTCCAGTTCGCCTTCCTGCAATACGCGCAGAATCTTGCCCTGCGCCGACAGGCTCAGAGTGGCGATCTCATCCAGAAACAGCGTGCCACCATCGGCACGTTCAAAACGGCCGATGCGCTGCTTGTCGGCGCCGGTAAAGGCACCCTTTTCCACCCCAAAGAGTTCGGCTTCGACCAGGTTCTCCGGCAGGGTGGCACAGTTCAAGGACACCAGGGGTGCGTCACGACGATTGCTTTGCTGGTGCAAACTGCGCGCAAACAGCTCCTTGCCGACACCGGACTCGCCGGTGAGCAGTACTGTGGCTTCGGTGGGTGCCACCTTGGACAGCAGGCGGGTCGCCATCAGAAAGGCCGGGGAACCACCGACCATCAGGGTATGTTCGCGGTCCTCACGATGATCGTCATCATGCACATAGACATCGTTGCCGGTGACACTGAACAGATCCTGACTGTCATCGCCCCAGAGCTCGGCAGGCTTGCCGACAATGCGACAGGACTTATGACCACAGGCCTTGCATTCCACTTCGCGGTATTCCACGCGGCGCCCGAGCAGCGCCGATGCATAGCCACTGGCATAGCCGATCTGCATCCAGCATACCGCTTCGCTGCTGACGCCGTAGCGCGCCAGATGCTCGCGGGCTTCCAGCGAGTTGTGCCACAACAGCTCGCTGTGAAACAGACCCCGGGCGTTATCGATTTCGATATTCACCACTTCTACGTCGACCATGCCCTTGAGCTTGTGCAGACGCGGACCGGCCGAAAACAGACTGACGCCATCGCCATTGGGCCAGCGTTCGCTGACCTTGGCGGCATCCCGCGCACCGGCCTGCCAGCCCATGCGGGTCAGCAGCTGGCGGGTCTGCTGGTAGCCCAGTTTTTCGATCAGCTCGCCACGGATGCTGCCGAATACTTCGGCCTGCATGAACATGATGCGCTGCCCGGCCAGCCAGATGTTGCCATCATCACTGTCAAAGCAAAGACTGGCCGCCAGGTCCTCCACCGAGGGGGTGCCATCAGAGGTAAAGTTGGAGCGTCGATCAACATACAACGTCCTGTTGCGTTCACGAAAGCGGGCAACGAACTCCTGTTCCAGCACCTTGTTTCTGTCAGTGGGCATGCTATACGTGTATACCAGTTGATAATTTTGTTAACCAAATTCTACCAGCACGTTAAAAATCATGCGCGCCCCTGCATGCAACTTTTGTCTAATGATCTGGCGCAGCCTTTTGTTCATCAGGCCTTCAGCAAAGCACAAAAGTTGGCACGCTTATTGAATGTTGATTACCCGGATTTTGTTACGACCTGATGAAAGTTGTTGTTCGCTCAGCACATCAACGAGTAAAAACGAAATGCGGACTGTCCTTCACTAGCGTGTCGAATTGTGCGGGGTGCACAACCCGCCACGGCAGTCAAAAACTGAGAGAAAACGATGAATCAAACACCCAACGCCTATAACAACCTGGAACTTCAGCCTCTGGCTGGTGAATGGCGCGCAGGCAGCGGTGACCGCTCCCTGGTCGTCACCAACCCCTACAATGGCGACACTCTGCTGAACCTGCAGATGGCTAACCGCGATGACCTCAACGCGGCCTTCGTCGCGGCTGAAAAGGCCCAGGCCGAGTGGGCGGCCCTGCCGCCGGCGGCACGTGCCGACGTGATGATGAACGCGGTGCGCATCTTCGACGAGCGCCAGGACGAGATCATCAACTGGCTGATCCGCGAATCAGGCAGCACCCGCCTGAAGGCGACCATCGAGTGGGGCGCAGCGCGTGCCATCACCCTCGAGTCTGCCAGCATGCCAAGCCGTGTGCATGGCCGTATTTTCGAGTCCAACGTACCGGGCAAGGAAAGCCGCGCATACCGCAAGCCGCTGGGCGTTGTGGGTATCATCAGTCCCTGGAACTTCCCGCTGCACCTGACTCAGCGCTCGTTGGCTCCGGCACTGGCACTGGGTAATGCCGTGGTGGTCAAGCCTGCCAGTGACACACCGGTGACCGGTGGCCTGCTGCTGGCGCGCATCTTTGAAGAAGCCGGTCTGCCGGCAGGCCTGCTGAGCGTTGTTGTCGGTGCCGGTTCCGAAATCGGTGACGCTTTCGTTGAGCATCCGACTCCGGCCCTGATCTCCTTCACCGGTTCCACCGAAGTGGGTCGTAACATCGGCCGTATCGCCAGCGGCGGTGACTACCTCAAGCATGTAGCCCTGGAACTGGGCGGCAACAGCCCCTTCGTGGTACTGGGCGATGCCGACCTGGAGCAGGCGGTCAACGCGGCCGTTTTCGGCAAGTTCCTGCACAACGGCCAGATCTGCATGGCGATCAACCGCATCATCGTTGAAAAGCCGCTGTACGAGCAGTTCTGCAGCCGTTTCGCCGAGCGCGTCAAGCAGCTCAATGTTGGCGACCCCGATCTGATGGAAACCGCCGTAGGACCGGTTGCCAGCACACGTCAGCTGGAAGGTCTGCTGCAGAAGATTGAAACCGCCAAGGCCGAAGGCGCCAAGGTACTGGTCAGTGGCGAAGCCAAGGGCAATGTACTGCCGCCGCACGTCTTTGCCGATGTCACCGCCGACATGGATATCGCCCGCGAGGAGATCTTTGGCCCACTGGTGGGTATCCAGTGCGCAGACGATGCCGAACACGCGCTGACCCTGGCCAACATGAGCACCTACGGTCTGTCCAGCGCCGTATTCACCGGCAGCCTGGAGCGTGGCGTACAGTTCGCCCAGCGCATCAAGGCCGGTATGACCCATATCAATGACATTCCTGTCAATGATGAACCCAACGCCCCCTTCGGTGGCGAGAAGAACTCCGGTGTGGGCCGCTTCAACGGCGACTACGCCATCGACGAGTTCACAACCGATCACTGGATTACGGTTCAGCATACACCGCGTCCGTACCCTTTCTGAGCACAAGAAACAGGAAGACAACAACAATGAAACGACAGTTTATGCGCCCCGCTCTGCTGGGAACCGCACTTCTCCTCGGCGCCGGCCAGGCCATGGCCGCCGGTGACAAGCAGTGGGAAAGTGGCGAGCAGGTTTACGCCAAGGTGTGTGGCCACTGCCACGAAGCCGGCATCGGCCCTGAAATCAAGGGCCGCAGCCTGCCTGAAGCCTACATCACGGCGATTGTTCGCAACGGTTTCCGTGCCATGCCGGCATTCCGTTCCTCATTCGTCGATGATGCTTCATTGAAGTCCGTAGCCGAATTCATCAGCACCAGCCCGGCGACACAAAAAGCCGACAAGGAGTGATGTATGGATCCCAAACGCCGTTCATTTCTTAAAGGTGCTTTGGCGACAGGCGCGACCGGTCTGGTACTGGGCAATGCAGGCCTGGCACAGGCGGCGGTCAACCTGAACCGCACCCAGCTGCCGACGCTGGTCCTGACCAACAGTGCCGAAGCCGAGGCCGGCTTCGCAGCCGGCGTCAAGGCCGCACTGCCGCGTGGTGCCGAGATCTCGCTGCTGCGCACGGACCGCACCAGCCCGCTGGCTGCCGTCAATGAAGCCCTGCAGAGCAAGCGCTCCATGCGCCTGGTCGGCCTGGTGGATGACGCTACCGGTGAACTGATCACTGCCATGGCCCGCCGTGCCGGTGCCCGCATGACCTGGCTGGGCCAGCATGCGGCCGATGCCCGTCAGACACGCCATCAGGTGATCAACGACAAGACCGCACAGGGCGCCGCACTGGCGCTGGCCGAGCAGCTGCAGCAGGATCCGGCAGGCTTCAGCCTGAAGGCCGAGCAGCCGTTCACCAAGACCAAAGCGCTTGAGCTGGCCGCCAACCGTGCCGGTGCCGCCTCTGGCCACTGGGCTGCCCATCTGGGTCACGCGCTGGTTCAGCCCAACGCCCATGTCGATGCCGCCTATCTGCCGGCCAACAGCAAGCGCCTGCAGGGTCGCTTTGTCTCTTTCGTAATCGAGGTTTGAAGCAATGAGTGAGCAAACCAACACCGTTTTGCCCCAGGGCGTAGCCGCCAACGATTTTGAAGCGGCCGTCAAGAAATTCCGTGCCCTGCTGGGTGAGGAAAACGTACTGGTCAGCACCGAACAGCTGACGCCGTACACCAAGATCATGATGCCGCGTGATGTGGCCGAGAACACCCCGTCTGCCGCTGTAACCGCTACTACGGTTGAGCAGGTACAGGGCGTGGTCAAGATCTGTAACGAATACAAGATCCCGGTCTGGACCATCTCCACCGGCAACAACTTCGGTTACGGCAGCGCCGCACCGGGCCAGCGTGGTCAGGTCGTACTCGACCTGAAAAAGATGAACAAGATCATCCACGTCGATCCCGAGCTGTGCACCGCGCTGGTTGAACCGGGCGTGACCTACCAGCAGCTGTACGATTACATCGAAGAGAACAACCTGCCGCTGATGCTGTCCTTCTCTGCGCCGTCGGCCATTGCCGGCCCGCTGGGCAACACCATGGACCGTGGCGTGGGCTACACCCCTTACGGCGAGCACTTCCTGATGCAGTGCGGCATGGAAGTGGTTCTGGCCAACGGTGACGTTTACCGTACCGGTATGGGTGGCGTCGAAGGCGACAACGCCTGGCAGGTCTTCAAGTGGGGCTACGGTCCGACACTGGACGGCATGTTCACCCAGGCCAACTACGGTATCTGCACCAAGATGGGCTTCTGGCTGATGCCGAAACCGCCGGTGTCCAAGCCGTTCGAGATCAAGTTCGAAGAAGACACCGATATCGCCGATATCGTTGAATTCATCCGTCCGCTGCGTATCGCGCAGATCATCCCCAACGCCGTTGTTATCGCCGGTGTGCTCTGGGAAGCGGCGACCTGTGATACCCGTCGTTCCGACTACACCGACGAGCCGGGCGCCACGTCTGACGCCATCCTCAAGCAGATCCAGAAAGACAAGAATCTGGGTGCCTGGAACGTGTACGCCTGCCTGTACGGTACTCCGGAACAGGTTGAAGTGAACTTCAACATCGTCAAGGGCGCACTGAAGCAGCTCGGCAAGGGCAAACTGGTGACCGAAGAGGAAGCCGGCGGTACCCAGCCGTTCGACTACCGCGCCAAGCTGATGACCGGCGTGCCGAACCTGCAGGAGTTTGGTCTGTATAACTGGCGTGGGGGTGGTGGCTCCATGTGGTTCGCACCGGTGAGCCAGGCCCGCGGCAGCGAGTGTGACAAGCAGTACGCACTGGCCAAGCAGATCCTGAACAAGCACGGTCTGGACTACGTTGGCGAGTTCATCGTCGGCTGGCGTGACATGCACCACGTCATCGACGTGCTGTACGACCGCACCAACGACGAAGAGCGCGCCCGCGCCGAAGCCTGCTTCAACGAACTGCTGGACGAGTTCGAGCAGCGCGGTTACGCCGTATACCGCGTCAACACCCAGTTCCAGGACCGTGTGGCGCAGAGCTACGGCACCACCAAGCGCCGTCTGGAGCACACCCTCAAGCGTGCGCTGGACCCGAACAACATCCTGGCACCGGGCAAATCCGGTATCGACCTCAACAACGATTTCTGATCGGCGTTGAAACTGTCAACGGGGGCTCTGTCATGAGCCCCTGTTTGTGAATACCCATTACAATAAGCAACCAGAAGAACCATAACGATGAAAAAAACGATTCTCGCCGCTGCACTGACGTCTCTGCTGCCCCTGACTGCGACTGCCGGCCACTACACCCCGGGTGTTGAAGGCATCCGCGCCTCTGCCGTGCCGGGACCGGGCGTCTACTACAAGGGCTATGCCGTTCACTACAATGCGGATGACCACTCAGCTCTGCCGGCTGACAGCGAAGTCACCGTTAATGCCATCGCCAACCGTCTGATCTGGGTCACCGAGAACAAGGTTCTGGGCGGCGACCTGACTTTCGAAACCATTATCCCGGTTATTCATACCGATCTGGAAATTGCCGGTGGTGCTGTTGCCAGTGATGAATGGGGTATCGGTGATATCTTCCTGGGTACCGTTCTGGGCTGGCACGGCGAGCGCTGGGATACCGTCGCCGGTATCGGCGTCTGGACCGAAACCGGACAGGATGATGAGCCGGCCGATCCGGGCCTGGGCTACACCGAAACCATGCTGACCCTGGGTGCCAACGTCTACCTGAACGAGACCAAGGACATCGCTTTCAACGTCCTGACCCGCACCTCCTTCGCGGACACAAATGATGTCGAAGACGAATTCCTCATGGAATGGGCG
>CAYMHL010000138.1:3322-6324 GCA_964390205.1 uncultured Marinobacterium sp. | reverse complement strand
TTGCGCAGTATTCAGACCGGACGGTTCGCAGTAAAATCGCCAACTTCAAGATCATTATCGGAGCAATCAGCGCATGGGCAGAGCCTATCAGAACCGCAAAGAGTCAATGGCCAAGACCTCGGACATGAAAGCCAAGCTCTACAGCCGTTACGGGCGCGAGATCTATGTTACTGCCAAGTCGGGCGGGACCGACCCCGATGGCAACCTGGCACTGCGCGGATTGATCGATCGCGCGAAAAAAGAGCAGGTTCCCGGGCACGTGATTGAAAAGGCGCTCGACAAGGCCAAGGGCGGCGGCGGCGAAGACTACTCACCGGCACGTTATGAAGGCTATGGCCCCGGCGGCTGCATGGCGATCATCGAATGTCTGACCGATAACCCCAACCGTACCTTCGGCGACGTGCGCCAGGCGTTCACCAAGACCAAAAGCAAGATCGGCACTCAGGGCAGCGTCAGCCACATGTTCGATCACTGCGCCATTTTCGTCTTTGCCGGCGATGATGAAGAAGCGGTGCTTGAAGCGCTGATGGAAGCGGATGTTGACGTGACCGATATTGAACTTGAAGAGGGCAAAATTACTGTCTTTGCCCCCAACACCGAGTATTTCAAGGCCAAAACCGCCCTGATCGAACGCTTCGGCGATATCGACTTCGACGTCGACGAAATCCAGTTCATCCCGCAGAGCTACACCACACTCAGTGGCGATGATGTGGCCATGTTCGACAAGTTTCTGGCGATGCTGAACGATCTGGACGATGTCCAGCAGGTGTACCACAACGTCGAGCAGTGATAGGTTGTCGCGGGGTTGAGCAGGGCGTGGAGTAGCAGGTCCTGCTTATATCTGTGATATCACAATGCTGGACATCAGCAGAGCGGCTTTTCTTGAACCGGTTCGGATCCATTCTGCTTTTGAACGGGAAGAGTTGATTGGGTATAACCGCTTGATTTAAATGGCGCCCCAGGTAGGACTCTAACCTACGACCTGCCCCTTAGGAGGGGGCTGCTCTATACAACTGAGCTACTGAGGCACTGCGAAAGCGGGAGAGATTCTAACGTCAAGACGCCGCCTTGACTAGGCTTTGCCGAGACTGCGCTGACCTTCGTAACGACCCTTGTCGCCTTTCTGGTCGTAGATGCTGTTGCCCTGGGCGTGTCCCTGCAGCAGTGCCAGCAGTTGGTCGGTGCTTTGCTTGCTGCGCAGCAGGATCTGCTCGTTGCGCTGATTAAGGGTTTTGACCTCATTCAGGGCGCCTTCGAGTTGCTGCCAGCCGCTGTGCAGCCGCTGACTGTCTGCAGGCGTCAGTCCGGCGATGAAATCGAGCACGGACACGCGGTCATGTTTGATACCCAGTGAGTCCAGCAGAGCGTTGCGCTCGCGAATGTTGCGATCAACCGCCAGCAGGCATTCCTGCTTGGCGCGGTTGTTCTGCTGCAAAGGCTCAAGGGCACGATTCTGCAATGCTTCGAGTTCAGCATTCAGCAGATCCTGTAGTCGCTGCAGCAACTCGATACCCTGTTGGATCAGGGCATCAAGTCGGGCAAGGGTATCAGGCGTAGCAGTCATTCAGCAGTTCAGCCCAGCAACTTGTCGAATTGCAGCATGCGCTCGGCGATGCGCTCGTTATCAACCCTGTAGCTGCCATCATCAATGGCGGCCTTGATACGGGCGATTTTATCGGTGTCGACGTCAGCGTTGCTCTGAGTATTGGTGGAGCGCTGGAGTGCCTGAGCGGTATCACTGAGTCGAACAGTATCACCCTGTCCGGCAGTCGCGTTTTGTGCGTTGGGTGCACCGCCATTGGCCACCTTGTCGGCCGCCTGCTCGCTGACTTTGCCACGGTTACCGGCCGTATGTACGGACGATAGGCCGGGAAAATCGATAGCCATGTTCATTTACCTCGCAATCAGTTCTATGCAAGGGTATCGGGTGCCTTGACTAAAACTTTAATGTTTTTTGTCGTTGATCAACAAACGATCTCAGTATAACGAAAGCGGCCGGCAGTCGCGAATATCGACTCAGGGGACCTGCACGCGCCCGGGTGCGGTCACCTGTGCCCGTACACGGTTGCCGGAACGGTTATTGGTGACATCAATGCTGTCACCCAGGCGACCGTCTTCCTGGGCGGTGCCTTCGGTGCGGATCAGTACGCCGCCGCGGCGGGCTTCGATAATCACGGGATCGCCTCGGCTCACGGCGTTGGCCTGAGTCAGCATGCGTGGGGTAATGACGGTATCGGTACTGATATTGACGCGCGCCACACGTCCGCTGACATCCTGCTGGCGCTGGAAGTAATCGCCCCTGAGGGTGGCAATGTCCTGCTCGCGCAGTTGTAGCCGGTCGGCGCGGATGCGGCTGCCCTTGACGATGGGGCCGGCGGCCATGACGACGGTTTTGAACACCTGTACTTCACCGGTTACAAACAGGCTCCAGCGCGGTTGGCTGCAGCCCGCCTTGGCGGTGATGCGAGAGCCGCTGTGAAAGGGTACGTCTACACTGAGCGGATGTGCGCAGGGCGGGAAGTCCAGCTGTTGATTGATCGGGTTCAGGTGTACCTGAACGCGGCTGTCTGGCACTCTGTTGTGAAAGTGTTGTTTAATGGCTGCAGTGACCTGTTGCCGGATCTGGGTCGACGGATTGTCGGCGTGTGCCGAAAAGGGATGCATTAATACACAGGTTATGGCAAAAACAGCGGCAACAGATGTTAAAGTATGTCTATTCACGTGGGCGCCCTGGCGATTCAAGGCCGGGATGAACTCATCGATAGTGACCTCGGGGTTGGTTAGATCATGTCAGGGATCCTGGATACTGTAAACCTGCGTACGCAGATGGTGGGACAGAACCGCTTGGAGCTGTTGCTGTTCGGACTGGAAACCGGTCAGAAGTATGGCATCAACGTGTTCAAGGTGCGTGAAGTGCTGCAATGCCCGGAGCTGACCGAGGTTCCGCGTCAGACGTCGGCGATCAAGGGGATGGCACACATCCGCGGCGAAACCATTCCGGT
>CAYMHL010000138.1:0-3222 GCA_964390205.1 uncultured Marinobacterium sp. | reverse complement strand
CTGGGTGTCAAGGTATCCGTAGCCAACAACGGCCGTCAGGCACTGAATCTGCTCAAGGATCTGCTCGACAAGGATATCGATGTCGAGAAGCTGTTCCTGATGGTGATCTCCGATATCGAGATGCCGGAAATGGACGGCTACACCCTGACTTCCATGATCCGTGAGGATGCGCGCATGTCCCGGCTGCATGTGGTGCTGCATACTTCGCTCAGCGGCGGTTTCAACGTCTCCATGGTGAAGAAGGTCGGAGCTGATGGCTTCCTGGCCAAGTTCAACCCCAATGAATTGGCCGGTGTGGTGGTAAACCGCATCCGCCAGACTGAACAGAAGTAAGGGGAGCGCGACCGGGTGACTAGTGGCTTCAGCATCACGCCTGCCGAATTCAAGGAGTTCAGCGCTTTTCTGGAGAAAAGCTGCGGTATCCTGTTGGCAGAACACAAACAGTATCTGGTGCAGAGCAGGCTTGGCAAAATCATGCAGCAAGAGAGCTGCAAGAGTCTGAGCGAGCTGGTGAGTCGTCTCAACGGCATCGGTGGCAGCCGGCTCAAGGAGCAGGTAATCGATGCGATGACTACCAACGAGACCCTGTGGTTTCGTGACGTGCATCCCTATGAAATCCTGCAGAACAAGCTGCTGCCCGAGCTGAAGGATGCCAACCGTTTCCAGAAGCTGCGCATCTGGTCGGCGGCCTGCTCCACCGGTCAGGAGCCCTACTCGATCAGCATGGTGATCGACGAGTTCAAGCAGTCCAACCCCGGTGCCTTTTCTTCCGGTGAGGAAATTCTGGCCACGGATATCTCGTCCACGGTGCTGGAACAGGCCCGTCGCGGCGAGTATGAAATGCTGGCGTTGGGCCGCGGTCTGTCGCAGGACCGCCTGCACAAGTACTTCCAGTCCATGCCCAGTGGCAGTTGGGCAATCAATGCGAAGATCAAAAGCCGGGTTCGCTTCCAGAGCCTGAACCTGACCGGCTCCTATGGTGCCCTGGGTCAGTTTGATCTGATCTTCTGCCGCAACGTGCTGATCTACTTCTCTTCCGACATGAAGCAGGAGATCCTGCGCAAGATGCACAAGCAGCTGCGCCCGGGCGGTTACCTTCTGCTGGGGGCCTCCGAGTCCCTGTCCGGTCTGTCCGACCTCTATAAAATGATTCACTGCCGTCCCGGCATCATCTACCAGGCAATCTGAGGCTTTCAGCTTGCTAGTCGGGCGGCAAGGCTCGGTTCGACCTTGCCGCCGCTCCCGGTAGCGCCTTGCCGCTTTGCCTCACCCGCGTTCTGTTGCCTGTCAAACTTCCCCTCTGTAGCCCGCGAAAAAAGGCTATTTCTCTGCTTTTTTGAGTCTGGCATATAACTTGCTTAATCAGTGTAGAGAGAAACAGGCTAACGCGAATAAACCGTTTCAAGTTCGGGGAGAGTGGGATGGCGATCAATTTCGATTCAGCATTGGGGATTCACGATGACGCGCTGATGCTGCGCGGACGTCGCGCCGAAGTGCTGGCCAACAACATCGCCAACGCCGACACCCCAAACTTCAAGGCTAGAGACATCGATTTTGCCGCCGTACTGGCCGGGCAGACCAGCGAGTTTGAGCTGCCCATGGAGCGTACCGAGCAGTCTCATCAAAGCGAATTCCTGGAACCGGGTATGGCAGCAGATCTGTTGTTCCGCACGCCTTATCAGCCGTCTGTGGATGGCAATACGGTCGAGCTGCAGGAAGAGATGGCACGTTTCAGTGACAACGCCATCCGTTACCAGGCGTCTTTCGAATTCCTGAACAGCAAGTTCCAGGGTCTGACTCGCGCAATCAAGGGTGAATAACCATGTCATTGAGTAACGTATTCAACATTGCCGGCTCGGCCATGACGGCGCAAACCGTGCGCCTGAATACCACCGCCAGCAATATGGCCAACGCCGAGAGCGTCAGCTCCAGCGAAGTGGATACCTACCGCGCCCGCAAACCGGTGTTCTCGGTGAAATCGGTTGACCCCGAACAGCTGCCCGACCAGTACCGATCGCTGGTACCGGGACAGGGTGTGCAGGTGGATGAAGTGGTTGAAAGTGACGCACCCCTGCGCATGGCCTACGAGCCCAATCATCCGATGTCGGACGAGAACGGCTACGTCTGGTACCCCAATGTCAATGTGGTGGAGGAGATGGCAGACATGATTTCGGCGTCGCGCTCCTTTCAGATCAACGCCGATATGATGAACACGGCCAAACAGATGCTTCAGCGTACATTGACGCTGGGACAGTAAGGGCCGTTGAGAGGATAACGCCATGAGCAATATAAACGGCATCGGCAGCAACAACATCTATGACCAGATCAATCAGGCCAACCGTGATCAGGCCAAGCCTACGGATACCCAGTCTGAAGACAGTCAGATGTTCATGAAACTGCTGATTGCGCAGCTGCAGAATCAGGATCCGTCCAGCCCGGCGGACCCGGCTGACTTCATGCAGCAGATCTCCACCCTCAGTAACGTGGAGAGCATCCAGAACCTGACCAAAACCATGGAAACCATGAGCAACACCATGCTCAGCAGTCAGGCCGCACTCCAGGCCTCATCCATGGTCGGCCAGCGGGCGTTTGTGAACACCAATATCGCCCAGCTGACCCAGGAAGGCGGCTATGTCGACGGTCTGGTGTCCACTGATGTCAGCGCCAGTAACATCCGTATCCGCATCCTGGATGCCGGCGGCAACGAGGTTGATGTCGTCGATATGGGTGCCATGCCGGCCGGTGATCACAACTTCGCCTGGAAAGCCGGTGAGGATGTACCGGCGGGCAACTACAAAATCGTGGCTGAAGCGGCCACCGGTGCCGATGGCAGCTATGAAGAGGTTGCCACCTACATGGGCTTCAATATCAACAGCGTTACTCTGGGTCAGAACGGGATCGGCATGAAGGTGAATACCGCCATCGGTTCCATCGACATGAGTGAAGTGAAACAGCTCGGTTAAGCGAGGAAGACAAAATGGCAGGTTTCAGTACAGCAGTTACAGGCTTGAAAGCATCCACCACCATGCTGGATGTGGCCGGTAACAACATCGCCAACTCCAGTACCGTCGGCTTCAAGTCTTCTCGTACCGAGTTCGGCGACATTTACGCAACATCCGTTGTGGGTGCAGGTTCCGCCAACGTGGCCGGTTCCGGTGTCACCGTGACCGATATCGCCCAGGACTTCAAGGCGGGCACCATCGAGTTCACCAACAACAACCT
>CAYMHL010000137.1:3313-6383 GCA_964390205.1 uncultured Marinobacterium sp. | reverse complement strand
AATGACGCTCTGGTTGCAGTCAGTGCCGGCCTGCTGCAGCGTTTCCGCCCCGAGGAAATTCGTGCGGTACTGGCCCACGAGATTGGCCACGTAGCCAATGGTGACATGGTCACTCTGGCGCTGATTCAGGGTGTGGTGAACACCTTCGTGATGTTCTTTGCCCGTATTGTCGGCTACGCCGTCGATTCCTTTCTGCGCCGTGACGAGGAAGGCGGCAGTGTGGGCATCGGCTTCTACATCACCACCTTCGTGTTCGAGATCATCTTTGGTGTGATCGCGTCGATGATCGTGGCCTGGTTCTCCCGTCGTCGCGAATACCGCGCCGATGAAGCCGGTGCCCAGCTGGCCAGCCCTCACGCCATGATCGGTGCCTTGGCTCGCCTGAAAGCGGAATATGGCATTCCGGATCAGATGCCGTCCCAGATGACCGCGTTCGGCATCAACAGCCACCTGAAACAGGGCTTCATGGCACTGTTTTCCAGCCACCCGCCGCTGGATGACCGCATCGCTGCACTGAAACAGCAGCGTTAAGCTGTCAGTGGGCTCAATTGAGCCATTCAGATCAAGGCACCTTCGGGTGCCTTTTTCATGCCTGGCGTCAGGGCACGGCGATGCGATACAACACCGCATCGCGATAACCGGTGTGGATCTGAACCAGACCACTCCATTCACGATCCAGCTCGGGATCACCGGAATCGATGATCAACGGTCGCCCGTCCAGAGCATTCAACTTGGTGCGCGTAGCGACCACATGCAGATGTTCAAACCCCACCTGCCTGAGCAGTTCGGCACTGAGCTGCTGATTGCCACGGCCGATGATATGCCCCTGGCCACCGATCAGGGTGATGACAATACGCACGTCCCGCCCCCGGCTCAGTTCGAGCAGTTGCTGCGCAGTACAATCAGCGGCAATCACCTCGCCATTCAAAACTGTATCCACTCCCAGCAGGGTGTTGTCCAGCCCAAGTGCTGCCATGATTGCAGCGACAGTTGAGCCTGAACCCATCAGGTAGAGGACATCCGGCTCCATCTGCTCGATGAAGTCGGCGGCAATGTCATCCAGCACCAGCGCCTCATCTTCACGATTGCTGCCGTTTTTCACATGCTGCAGGTAGCGGTGCTCGGACGGGACCCGCATCTCGCCATAGAAACGGGCACGCACTCTGCCGGCTCTGAAGGCGTCCTCGTCCAAGTCACGCACTTCCTGTTCGGCGATAGAGACCAACTCACCGCGCACCAGCATGGCCACCAACTGGCCTGCGGCCTGAGGTGTCAGCGCATAGACCCCGGAGTGAATCTTGACCCCGGCCGGTATGCCCAGCACCGGGAGTCGATCTCCCAGGGTTTCACAGATATTGCGTGCCGTGCCATCACCACCGGCAAACAGCAGCAGATCCACATTGGCGGCCAACAGCGCCTGAGCAGCCGCACAGGTGTCTTCCGCGGTACTGGGCGAATGCTCGGCCTGACCGAGAATACGGGTGCTAAATCCCAGCTCTCGTGCCAGATCGCCGCCCATATCACCGGCCCAGGTGAGGATTTCCAGATCCAGCCCCTGCAACAGGGTCAGCGCGGCTCGCGTGCGCTCCTGAGCACGCGGCACCGCGCCGAGCGCCAGCGCCTGACGCACCACCTCTTCGCCGTCACTGCCCTTGAGCGCCACACTGCCACCCACACCGGCCAGTGGGTTGATGATCAGTCCCAGACGAAAACTCATGACGTGGACGCCTCCAGCTCACCCAAACCGATCAATTGCTGCTCGTAGACAAACCCGGCCAATACCAGCCGCGTTTCCTCCTCCAGATCGATAAACTCCACGCCGTGAACAAAGGCATTGATCAGGCCGTTTTCACTTTGCTGGAGGTTGCGCACCACCGCCGGCAGCAACAGCAGGTGATCCATACCGGCCACCCCTACCCGCGCCGTTACAAACAGGGATTCGCCCGGCTGCGCCAGTGGCCGGGTACTCTCCAGCTGAGCCCCCTGCAGGCTGATATCCCGGCAGATAGCCGCATGCGATTCGGCGGCAAGCAGCATACCCGCCTCTTCAGGCTCAACCCGAACACTGAGCACTATGGGCACCCGGGTATGGGCGCGGATGCGATGCATCTCCACCTGATCAGGGTATTCCAGATGCCAGTAGGCAAAGGGCCGCGCCTGGACCTGTACGAGGCGGGTTTCAAAGGTACACAGATAGTTGCCGCTCATCAGCCGTGCTGTAAAACGGGTACCCTCATGCAGCAATACACCCTGAGTTCGCGGCGCACTGACCATAAGGCTCTGGTACTCCTTGTACCCGAGCAGCTGAACCAACAGGCGCTGATGGGGCGAGCGCACTTCAAGCCGGATCTTTTCGCCACAGACCGGCGCAATGTCGGCCAGACCGGCACTGCGTCGCCCCTTTGGCAGCGCAACCATATCGGTCATACCTTCGCTCCGGGCATGGCAAATCCCATTGCCTGCAAACGCTGACCATCACCCTCGGCAACCGCCACTTCCAGGGTGCCGTATTCACGCCGTTCAGGATACTCGCGGCGCAGGCGGTCAAAGGCCAGGCGCTGCTCCGCCTCAGCCAAAGGCAAAGTTTTACGCAGGGCACGATCATCCCGATAAGGGTCATATACCAGGCGGGCAGGCGTCAGCAGGTCATGGGGATCAGCCAGAGTCAGCGCCTTGACGGCTGAGGGCGGAAGCACTTCGCTCAGCTGCGTCTCCACCGCCATTCCCAGATGTTCACACAACGCCCGATACAGCATCCAGGTGCCACGAATTTTGCCATCCAGCGAATAGCCGGCAATATGCGGGGTCGCGATGGCGCAGCGCTCGGCCAGGCGCGCATCAACCGCCGGTTCATGTTCCCACACATCCAGCACCAGGGTCAGATCCGGCCGGGCAAGGCTGATCTCCAGCAGGGCCGCATTGTCGATTACCGGACCACGCCCGGCATTGAGCAAAATGGCGTTCGGTTTCAGCAGT
This sequence comes from uncultured Marinobacterium sp., assembly GCA_964390205.1. GTDB lineage: Bacteria > Pseudomonadota > Gammaproteobacteria > Pseudomonadales > Balneatricaceae > Marinobacterium. The sequence goes on along the minus strand of CAYMHL010000137.1, from coordinate 3,407 downwards.
GCCAGGTTATCGTGATTGAGCAGATGGAAGGTTGGCCAGGCACCCTCACGAATCAGGGGTGTATGCAGCGCCAGGATATCGGCCTCGGCCAGCA
>CAYMHL010000137.1:0-3213 GCA_964390205.1 uncultured Marinobacterium sp. | reverse complement strand
CCCTGCTGTCGCAACCACTCCTGATCGATATGGTCCGTGCCGATGGTGGCTGTGCCGACAAAACGCACCGGCGTGCCCGCCAGCAACTCAGCGTTTACTTTGGTGACGGAACGCACCAGCAGCACATCGGCATCGGCCAGATCGTCGGCACTCATGCTGCGACCGGCACAGGTGCGCAGGCTCCCGAAGCGCTGAAACAGGGGTGCCAAGGCGGGAATATTTTCATCGGCCACAATGGTCAAAGGGGCTGCTGCTGTCACGGAAGTGGTCCTTTATTCATGCTTTGGGCTTTACAAACGCCGGGGATTCAGGCTCAATCACGCGCCACATTATAGAGACATCCTCCCTCCGGGTCATTGAACGGTAACGCTTCCTTGGTTGTGCGCTGGCAAAAACAAAACGATTACCTGATCGTCAGAATCTATCGCGATCTGGTAGGCGACTGGGTTGTAACCCAGTGCTGGGGCAACAACAAGGGTTCCAGTGCCTACAATCACACCCTCGTTAATTCCTACAGTGACGCCCTTGAACTGTTGCGTGAGATTGGCCGCGAGCAGCGCCAGCGCGGTTACCGACGCAAACAGGGTCGAGAGGAACAGCTGGGCTTTGATTTCAGCTGAGTTTTTCCCTGCGGCCGCTTGGCACTCCACCGACAGCGCTTTATAGTCACTTACCCTGAGCGAATGTTGCTGTTTCATGGCCCTGTCAGCCCTTGCGCTGGCATCTGCGAGCGGCCCGTATACTGTGGAGTGAGTATGAGCAAATTTGATTTTTCCCCGATGCCCGACGCCAACGGCTACTTCGGCGAGTACGGTGGCCAGCTGATCCCGCCCGAACTGAAAGTGGTCATGGACGAGATCAATACCGCCTATGAAGAGATCCGTCAGCTGCCGGAGTTCCAGCAGGAACTGGCAGACCTTTTTGCCGACTACGTTGGCCGCCCGAGCCCCATCTTCTATGCCCGTCGCCTGAGCGAACAGCTCGGCGGTGCTCGCATCTTCCTTAAGCGTGAAGACCTGAACCACACCGGCGCGCACAAGATCAACCACTGCCTCGGTGAAGCTCTGCTGGCCAAGTACATGGGCAAGACCAAGGTGATCGCCGAAACCGGTGCCGGTCAGCATGGTGTCGCTCTGGCCACGGCCTGCGCTCTGGTCGGTATCCCCTGCGAAATCCATATGGGCCAGGTGGATATCGAGAAGGAACACCCGAACGTGGTCAAAATGAAGATCCTGGGCTGCACTCTGGTACCGGTAACGCGCGGTACCGCCACGCTGAAAGATGCTGTGGACAGTGCCTTTGAGGAATATCTGAAAGACCCGAAAAACTTCATCTACGCCATCGGCTCAGTGGTCGGCCCGCACCCCTTCCCGAAAATGGTGCGCGATTTCCAGAGCATCATCGGCACCGAAGCGCGTCAGCAGTTCCAGCAGCGCGAAGGCAAGCTGCCCGAATACGTCACGGCGTGTGTCGGCGGCGGCTCCAACGCCATGGGCATGTTTACCGCATTTTTGCAGGACGATGACGTCAATTTGGTGGGCGTAGAGCCAGCCGGTTACGGACTGGACACCGACAAGCACTCCGCCACCATGTCACTGGGTAAGCCGGGTGAAATCCACGGCATGCGCTGCTATGTGCTGGAACAGGCCGATGGCACGCCGATGCCGGTTCATTCCATCGCCTCAGGCCTGGACTATCCGGGCGTAGGCCCGCAGCACAGTTACCTGAAGGATTTGGGTCGCGTGCAGTATGAAACCGCCACCGACGATGAGTGCCTGAACGCCTTCATGACCCTGTCCCGCGTCGAAGGCATTATCCCGGCGCTGGAAAGCTCGCATGCAGTTGCCTGGGCGATCCGCACCGCACCGACGCTGGATAAGGAGCAGTGCATTCTGGTCAACCTGTCCGGTCGCGGCGACAAAGACGCGGATTACGTTGCGCAGAAGCTGGGCCTCTAAGCGGCAACTCCTTATACAAAACGCCCCGGCAATGCCGGGGCGTTTTATGAAATGGGCCGATCAAAAGTAGCAGATTTTCTCGTCATTCATGATCGCACGCTGCATCGCCTGCTGGGCGCGATCCACCAGTTCCAGCGGCTCTGCGCCATCATCGGGGCTGATCGCCACACCGATGTTGACAGCCAACGCGGGCAAGTCCGCCGGCTGATTTTCGCTCAGCGCCGACGACAGCTTGTCGACCACGGCCGCAATCGCCTCAGGGCAATCCACCTGCTCCAACACCAACAGATAGGCTCCAGAATCGAGGCGCGCAAGGGTATCGCCCTGGCGGATCTTCTGTTGCAGAGCTGTGGCGATGCGCTCAAGCGATGCACTGTAGCCGTTCTCGTCCAGCGCAGCTTCGGCACCACTGATCTGCAGTGCCAGAAACACCACATATTCTTCGGCACGCTGACCGCGCTGCAGAGCGTGTTCAATACGTGCGGTCGTCTGTGGTGCGGTCACCGACAACAAATCGCTGCTGCCAATCACATGCAGCGGGTGCTGCAGACGATACAAGGGTGTCATGTCACGCCCGGTGATCAGCAGCGACTCCACACAGCCCTCGGCATCGAGGCCGGAAACCGCATTCAACCGAATCAGGCGCATGCCCTTTTCACCCGCATCCACCCAGGTTTCAATGGTGTGCGGAGGCTCGGTCACCATCAGCTCACGCAATTCAGGCAAGGGATAGGCCTTACCCAGCAGCGCCTCCCGCGGCTTGCCCAGAAACTCGGCAAACGCCCGGTTACACCAGGCACAGGTCCCATCCAGGCGCAGCATCATCACCAGCTCCCCGAGGCTGTCCATCAGCTGCATCAGGTGTTGATTGGATACTGTATTGTCCCGTTCAGCCTGCATTGTCCTGTTCTCACTCATCGATTTCGATCTCTATTATTGCTCTTCGCCGGTACGTTCACGATAACGAATCCGTTCAACGGGCGCCAGACAAACTCGACTCTTGCCTGACTCAAGTGCGACAATCTGTCACTTCCACCGCATCATTGGCCTGTCTAGACTGCAACGAATATGACATTACCCCGTCAGCCTGAATTGGCACCGGATAAAACCGGCGCCTTGCTTAAATTGGCACTGCTATGCCTGCTGTTGCTGGCTGTTCTCGCCGGTGCAACCTGGTATCAGCAGTCTATGGTGCCATCCGGTGCTGTTCGTCATGACTGTGACCTGCAGCAGGGATCATGTCAGCTGAAAGTGG
>CAYMHL010000136.1:0-6393 GCA_964390205.1 uncultured Marinobacterium sp. | reverse complement strand
CCGCTCAGGTGGACATGATGTGCGAGCTGAACGCCGTGGAGCAGGCCTACAATGTCTGCAACACCACCATCGTGCAGGACGCCTGGCATCGTGGTCAGGAGTTGAGTGTGCATGGTTGGGTCTACAGCCTGAAAAACGGTCGTCTGACTGACCTCGACTTCTGTGCCGGCAATGCCGGTGAAGTGGATGTCGAACTGGAGCAGGCGATTGCTCGCATCGAGTCGACTCGCGCTTTCAGCTGATCGGCGGCTCAGCCGAGCAGCAGGCTCAATACCGTGCCGCCCAGCAGCAACAACAGGAACAGCAGGGCACCCAGAGCCAGCGGCTTCCAGCCGGCGGCACGAATGGCGCTGATGCGTGTGGCAAAACCCAGTGCCGCCATCGCCATGGCCAGGCAGAGCTGATCCAGTTGATGGGCCAATGCCAGTGCAGACTGCGGCAGCAGTTGCAGGCTGTTGACGGCAGGCAGTAACAGGAACACCAAGGCAAACCAGGGAATCGGCAGCTTGCCCGGCTTGCCCTCGGTTTCATCCCGGCCGAACAGACGGCTCAGAACCAGCAATACCGGTACCAGCAGCATCACCCGCATCAGTTTGGTCACCACGGCCGTGTGCGCCGCTTCGGCCGGCAGGGTGGCCGCTACGGCCGTGACCTGAGCCACTTCGTGGGTGGTGGCACCCACCAGGCGACCAAAGGCGGCATCGCCATTGTTGAACCCGTTATGACTGAACAGGGCCTGGACCCATTCCTGGGTAAACAGCCAGGGGTAGAGCAGCATGGCGGCGCTGCCGAACAGTACCACGGTGGCGATCGCCACCGGCACCGCCTGCTGGCGGGCACGGATGGTGGGCGCGCTGGCCAGCACCGCGGCGGCACCGCAGATGGCACTGCCCGCGCCAATCAGCACAGCAGTGCGGGCATCCAGCCTGAGCCAGCGGATACCCACCCAGGCCGCAGTGGCCAGAATGCCGATCACCACCAACAGATCGATCAACAGCGCACTCAGACCGGCACTGTGCAGGTCGTCGAAGCTGATGCGCAGGCCGTAGAGCACAATGCCGGCGCGCAGCAAATAGTGGCGGCTGAACTGCAATCCGGCTGCGCTGCGCTGTTCCGCCTTGTCGGATGCCAGATGTCCGGCCAGCATGCCCAGCAGCATTGCCAGGGTCAGCGGCCCCAGCATGCCAATGCCTGGCAGCGGCAGCTGTACCAGCAGCAGGGCGGCCAGGCTCAACCCCAGGGTCAGCAACAGGCCGGGCAGCAGTGGCGCCGAATTGAGCAGTGGTTGCAGACGGGCAAGCAATGGCATGGAACACCTCCTGGAAAACAGGCAGGCACTTTAATGCGATCGGTTATAAGTTTAAAACGGATTGATTTGGTATTATCTACCTGTTTTTTCGATAGATGATCGCAACATTACCCTGCCAGCAGAGGTTATCTTCATGCTCTCATTGCGCCAGCTGGAAGTCTTTTTGGCCGTTATCGAAACCGGCTCTACCACCCGGGCCGCGGAAGCAGTGGCTTTGTCTCAGTCCGCCACCAGCAATGCGCTGGCGGAGCTGGAGTCGCGACTGGGCGAAAAGCTGTTTGACCGTGTCGGCAAGCGGTTGGTATTGAACGCCAGCGGTCGGGCATTGCAGCCTAGGGCGCGTGCCCTGCTGGCACAGGCGCGGGATGCCGAAGCGCTGTTTCACAACGGCGGCGGGCAGCTCAGGATCGGTGCCAGCACCACCATCGGCAACTACCTGCTGCCGCGACTGCTGGGGGAAGCGGACGGTGAGTTGCCCTGCGAGCGGGTGGAGATCGCCAATACGGATGAGATCGCCGAGCGCATGCTCAGATTCGAACTGGATCTGGGGCTGATTGAGGGACGGGCGCTGCATCCGGATCTGGTCATGACGCCCTGGCGGCAGGACGAGATGCTGATCGTGGCGGTACCGGCGTTTGTCGGTCGGCCGCTGGCGCAGCTGCCCTGGATCATGCGCGAGCCGGGATCCGGCACCCGCAGCGTGGTAGAGCAGGAGCTGTTCGGGACGCTTGCAGGCGTGCAACCGGTACTGGAGCTAGGCAGCTCCGAAGCGATTCATAACGCGGTACGGGCAGGGTTGGGTGTCAGTTGCCTGTCGCGGCATGTGGTGCAGCAATCGCTGCACAGAGGCGAGCTGCAGGTGCTGGCGCCGGAGCGCAGCATTCGCCGCCAGCTCTACCTGCTGCGCCACCGCCAGCGGCCGGATACCGCTGCGGTGGCGCGTTTTCTGGCCTGTTGCCCGCCTGAAGCTTAAGCCTCAGGTAATGCTCTTGGCCAGTGCCTGATCCAGATCGGCGATCAGGTCATCGATGTGCTCGATGCCGATGGACAGGCGCACCATCTCAGGCGATACCCCGGCGGACTTCAGTTCGGCATCGTTGAGCTGACGGTGTGTGGTTTCGGCGGGGATGGACGCCAGCGACTTGCAGTCACCGATGTTCACCAGACGCAGGAAGATCTGCAGCGCATCGTAGAATTTGCGTGTGCCTTCACGGCCGGTTTTGAGGCCGAAGCTGAGAATGCCGGAGGCCTTGCCACCCATGTATTTCTGCGCCAGGGCGTGATCCTTGTGGCTTTCCAGACCGGCATAGTTGACCCAGGTGACTTCCGGGTGGTTCTGTAGATATTCGGCGATTTTCTGTGTGTTGTCGCAGATCCGCTCCATGCGCAGTGACAGGGTTTCCAGACCCTGCAGCAGCATGAAGGCGTTCATCGGCGACAGTGCTGCCCCCATGTTACGCAGCGGTACCACACGGGCACGGCCGATAAAGGCGGCCGGGCCGAAGGCTTCGGTGTAGACCACGCCGTGATAGGACACATCCGGCTCGTTCAACAGCGGGAAGCGCTCCTTGTTCTCGGCCCAGGGGAAATTGCCGGAATCCACGATCAGACCGCCGATGGTGGTGCCGTGACCGCCGATGTACTTGGTGGCGGCGGTGACGATGATATCGGCACCCTGCTCGATCGGACGCCACAGCGAGGGGCTGGGTACGGTGTTGTCCACCACCAGTGGCACGCCATGACGGTGGGCGATTTCGGCCAATTTTTCGATATCGGCGATACCGCCCGAGGGGTTGCCAACGGACTCGCAGTAGATCGCCTTGGTGCGCGCATCGATCTTGCTTTCGATAGCGGCAAAGTCATCCTTCTGCACGAAGCGCACTTCCAGTCCCTGACGCGGCAGGGTGTGGGCGAACAGGTTGTAGGTGCCGCCGTAGAGTTCACTGGTGGAGATGATGTTGTCACCGGCTTCGGCCAGGGTCTGGATGGTGTAGGTGATCGCTGCCATGCCGGAGGCCACCGCCAGGGCGGCCACACCGCCTTCCATCGCCGCCACGCGCTTTTCCAGCACATCGTTGGTCGGGTTCATGATGCGGGTGTAGATGTTGCCCGGCACCTTGAGGTCGAACAGGTCGGCACCGTGCTGGGCGTCATCAAAGGTGTAGGAGGTGGTCTGGTAGATGGGCACGGCCGCTGATTTGGTGGTCGGATCGGATTCGTAGCCGGCGTGCAGCGCGAGTGTTTCCAGTTTCATTATTTGAATTTCCTAGTTGGCTTGATCAGAGTTGGCTTGATCGTGTGCCGCCGGTGGTCGTCAGGCTGACCCGGGTGGCGGCGGCTTGCTACAATCGGGTTCAACGTCAATTGCATATCGACAACCGCTGTCCAGTGTAAACCCAAGTGCTTCAGGAGGCACCCCGATGGCCAAAACCAAAACCGCCTTTGTCTGCAACGATTGCGGCGCCGATTACCGCAAGTGGCAGGGGCAGTGCAACGCCTGCGGGGCCTGGAACACCATCACCGAGGTGCGTCTGGGGTCGGATGCCGGTGGCGTGCGCAGCACCCGTTTCGAGGGGTATGCCGGGGGTGCAGGCACACAAAAGAAGGTGGTCAGCCTCAGCGAAGTGGCACTGGAAGAGATGCCGCGCTTCTCCAGCGGCAGTACCGAGCTGGACCGGGTACTGGGCGGCGGCCTGGTGCCCGGCTCGGCGGTGCTGATCGGTGGTCATCCGGGGGCGGGCAAGAGTACCCTGCTGCTGCAGACCATGTGTCATTTGGCGGCGCAGATGCCGGCGCTGTATATCACCGGCGAGGAGTCGCTGCAGCAGGTGGCGATGCGCGCGGCCCGGCTGGGGTTGAAGGCGGATCAGCTGCAGATGCTGTCGGAAACCTCGGTGGAGACCATCTGTGATCTGGCCAACGAACTGCGCCCCCGGGTGATCGTGATCGACTCGATTCAGGTGATGCATGTGGCCGATGTGCAGTCGGCGCCGGGTTCGGTGTCCCAGGTGCGCGAGAGCGCCGCCTTCCTGACCCGCTTTGCCAAGCAGACCGGCACGGTACTGTTCCTGGTCGGCCATGTCACCAAGGACGGCTCACTGGCCGGGCCCAAGGTGCTGGAGCATATGATCGACTGTTCGCTGCAGCTGGAAGGCGGTTCCGACAGCCGCTTTCGCACCCTGCGCAGCCACAAGAATCGCTTTGGCGCGGTCAACGAACTGGGGGTGTTCGCCATGCTGGAGAACGGCCTCAAAGAGGTGAAAAACCCCAGCTCCATTTTCCTCAGCCGTGGCAGCGAACCCAGCCCCGGCAGTGTGGTGATGGTGGTCTGGGAGGGTACGCGCCCGCTGCTGGTGGAGCTGCAGGCGCTGGTGGATACCTCGCACCTGTCCAATCCCCGTCGCGTGGCGGTGGGGCTGGAGCAGAACCGGCTGGCGATGCTGCTGGCGGTGCTCAATCGTCACGGTGGTCTGATGACCGGTGATCAGGATGTGTTCGTCAACGTGGTGGGCGGCGTCAAGGTACTGGAAACCAGTGCCGACCTGGCGCTGCTGCTGGCGGTGGTGTCCAGTTTCCGTAATCTGGCGCTGTCACAGGAGTTGATGGTATTCGGCGAAGTCGGTCTGTCCGGCGAGATCAGGCCTGTGCCCAATGGTCAGGAGCGTATTCGTGAAGCCGCCAAGCACGGATTCAAGCGCGCCATCGTGCCGATCGCCAATGCGCCCAGAGAGCCGATAGCGGGCATGACGGTGGTTGGCGTGAAAACCCTGTCCGAAGCGCTGGACGCCATCTGATCGGCCGGTGCCGCTGCTGACTTGTGGGTCGGCGCTCAGGTTTCGATCATCTGCTCAAGCTCGCGCTCGAGCAGGGCTTCATCGCCCAGATTCAGCTCGATCAGGCGGCGCAGGTGGGTGATGCTGTCGATCTCGATGCCCGCGGCCACAAAGCCGTACAGCGGCGGTACCTCATGTCCGAGTACAGCCGGAATATCGATCAGGATATCGTTGGTCAGGTAAAGATGCAGGTGGACTTCGTCGCCGACACTGATCGGCAGCGGTCGGTTCGACTCGACCAGGGTGCCGCGCAGGGAAATGTCGATCAGCTGGACTACGGCTGTGCCCTTGTCGCTGTGCAGTTCACATTCGGCATCGAAAGGAATGCGGGTAAAGCGTCGCCGTTCCTGGTTTGTATTCACGCTCGGGTTCCTCGCTGATCGAAAGTCCTCACGGCATGGTATTACACTCGGTCGACATTGTGGAGCCTATCTGCGTCAGATCAATACGGTCTGTGACAGCCTCCGCTAGTCTGGCGTATCCTCTTAACATACGATCACCGGGGCGAGGTATGCTTGAAATCATGAATGATTTGCTGAAGTCTCAGCGCCACTCGCGCTACTTCAACCACACGCGCAGTCATCATCTGTTCACCCGCGTGCGTCTCATCGCCCTGATTTTGATGGTGCTGCAAAGCGCCTGGATTGCGATCGACTGGCTGCTGCTGCCGGAGGCGGTCAGCAGCACCATCGCCTACGGTCGTATTGCGGCGAGTGTCGGCTGTCTGCTGCTGGCCGTCTGGTTTTCCCACCCCTATCGACTGGAGGTCTCGCTGATCCGGCTGTTGCTGCTGGTACTGGTGCTGACGCTGTTCCAGACCTGGAGCAACAGCGTACTGCTGCAGCATGGCTTTGCGTCCGAGGTGCTGGCCGGTTACGCCTTCTTCCCCTTCATGATCATCACCATGCTGGCGATTTTCCCGCTGACCCTGTTCGAGGTGGCGGGCTTTGTCGCCTTTGTTTTGCTGGTGGAGCTGGTTACCCAACTCTGGACGGGGACGTTCGGCCTGGTACCGGGGCTGAACGATCTCTGGCTGCTGGCTGTACTGGGCCTCATCGCCGGCTGGGCCTCGGTCAACCAGCTCAGTATGCTGCTGGTGATGTACCGCCAGGCCACCCGTGACCCGCTCACCGGGTTGGCCAACCGGCGTCAGGTGATGGAGCAGCTGGATGGAGATATTGAAGATGCCCATGTCCATCATTCGCCACTGACGGTGATGCTGTTCGATCTGGACAAGTTCAAGGGCTTCAA